>JAQVYY010000091.1 GCA_028708425.1 Bacteroidales bacterium | reverse complement strand
GTTATAGATAAAACCGATATTACTAGGCTAAACGAGTATTTAAGCCACACCAATAAACACTACTTACTGGCTTGCTACGTGCTTCACTACTGCTTTATTAGGCCAAAGGAGATGTCGACGATCCAGTTAAAACATATATCGCTCAAAAATCAAACACTGATTATCCCTGCAGAAAACTCAAAGAATGCCAAAACGGGGGTGGTTACAATCCCCGCCAAGGTTATACATTTAATGGTTGAATTAGGCGTGTTTAATGCCCCATCGGATTACTTCCTTTTCTCTGATAGGTTTATGCCGGGCGCAAAGATGAAGTCGGAGAAGCAGTTTCGCGACTACTGGCACCACTACGTGCGCAGGGCACTGAAATTCCCATCGGCATACAAGTTCTACTCGCTAAAGGATACTGGCATAACCAATATGCTGCGCAAGTACGACAGCATTACGGTTCGCGATCAGGCCCGTCACGCTACCGTACTTATGACCGACACCTATACTCCTCACGATTTGGAAAAGGCCAACGATTTAATAAAGAACCACGACGGGTTGCTTTAAACCGTTATGTAGGCAAATATGGCCGAGCCCGATGGGGTAAGCAGTATATCACCATCGCCAATAATTGGTGGCACTGGCCCAAGTTGCACAGGTGTAATGTCGGTGTAGTTTCGTTCCTGATCGGCTAGGCTTATGCGCAGCGATACGCTCTGTGGGGTATTTATGGTTAAGGGTATTTTGAAATTACTTGTGCTAACCCTGCAGGGTAACTCCTCGTTGCCTGTAATAAGGTAAATTTCGTCCGACATCAGCAAATCTTTGATAAAGTTCAACTCATCGAAGTTTTTGTAGCCGCTTTCGGCCTCAATAAATTCCTTAGATATGCCCCGCCTGTTTAGCTGGCTAAAATCGCCATAATCCTCGTTATACTGCCCGTACTCCTCTGTTTGGATATTGGGGTCGGTGTTGCCCTTTCCGGTTAGCTCTATGTGCTCAAAAACGCCCAGCGAGTTTCGGAACATCAACAGGATTTTATTATCAACCTCGGAATCGATGATATTGATGGTGGTGGTATGCGTTGCCTTGGTAATGGTAATTTGATTTACGGTTGTTGCGCCCTTCCATTGCACCAGATCAAAGCACACGAGGTTAAACGAGTCGGCAGCAAATAGCTGGGGAGTAAGGCCGCTGGCACTGAACGTAATATCGTTGTTGGGATCTCTAAAAAAATAGATATATCGAAGCTCACCCCTCTTAATGTTTATGGTGCTGCTTTGGGTTCGAGTGGTTAATAGGAATTGTCGCTCTGCGCTGAGAAGGCGATAGGAAAATATCTCTGAATCCATCTTCTTTAGCTGCATAAACTCTCGTTTCGATATTCCACCCCTTACGGCATACCCTACTACGCTGTTCTCTGCGTTCAGGGTAAAGTCGTACCCAACAAACATTATACTCTTATCGTCGAAAATTGGCTTTAAAAACGAGGCTAGTTCGAAAGTAATAATCCAAGCATTCTCCGTTGCGTTCCATACCGGGAAGCACGAAAAGTAATGTTTTTTACCTTGAATCTCGATGTGGAAAATCAACTCGTCGGCAGTCGTTTTTTTTAGCTTTATGGGCATAGGATTCTCTACGTGCGCATAAAGGAAAGGGGTTTCAAGTACTTCCATTCTATTCTTTATTTAGTATTTGTTGATCGATATCATTTGTATTAACCTCTTCTGGATCTAGATAACTTTTAAGCGTTTCGAAAACAGCCTCAATTATCCTGACCTCATTTCTTCCTAGTTCATATCTTATCGATACTGGCTTTAGCAACTGACCACTAATAAGTACTTTTACCCCTCTATCAACATAGTCGATATTTTGTAAGGGTAAATTCAGTGGTACCCTGAGTTCAACTGGAGAGTTTAAAAGTATCCTCGATAGCTCACGGTAACAAGTGTAGTATATCCCTCTCCATCCATCGAAATGCAGGCTCATCTCTGAGTATTCTCCAACCTCATCCACAGTGGGTAATATGTCGGTGTGGGTGGAAGATCCATAGAAAAAAACGAGATAGGTATATCCACCACCGCCTTGTAACTCCTTTTTATAAACTCCTTTTCGATTGAATGCAAACATAATAGGGCACTCAGGTATTACTTCGCCTGATTCACGATCTAAGGATATCCTAGACCTTAATCGTCGCACTTCACCTATATATGTTTTTGGAAAGATCTCTTCCTGTATCCAGTCGGTTAGCTCTACAATAAATTGAGTGATGTCTGGAAGCGTTGAGTGTGGGCTTGATAAAGTATGACTTGATGCAAAATCGCCAACCTTTAGCTCAGCGGAAACATCTGAAGTAAACTTTGATATAATTTTTTGAAAGTGCCGAATTTTGTCTGTACTAAAGTTTTGAAATTGCACATATTTAGTTGAGTTACGAGCATTTGTTCTCGATAACACTACACCATTATTATTGTAATCTTCATATGTTGCAGGCCATGTAAAACTATTGGTTAGTGAGTAGGCAATTTCAGCGCAATCAATAGCTTGCTGAATACCAATATGTCTTATTCCAGTATCAGCATAAAATTGCATAAACTGATCTTCAGGCCAATTGTTTTCTAACTCACTAAACGAAATAGGCTGTGGAATGAGTTCGTTATCATAAGGGATGTTAAACACAAGGCTCTCTGCTACAACAGCTGATGATAGCGATAAGGATTTACTCTCTCTGTATACTATTCTTGGTCTTTTTGCAATATACTTAGTGAAGTCTAGCGTACTAGTATCAACGGCTTGTTTTAAATGATTATTGTAAAGTATCGGCTTAACCGTTTTTCCTGCAAACGCAAAACCACATCCCAAGAGCACCGAAACGCTTTTTAAAAATTCGGCAACCGACGATGTGGGCACAAGCATTGAGTAGTTAAGCGACCCTGAAACAATGCTGTCGGCAGTATTGTTAAGTACGGCTGCAAACTGGTAGTGTGGGTTTTCGAGCAGTTCCTCATTGTCGAATATATAACCAAAATGAGTGAATATTTTATTAAGAACGTAATCGAGTTTAAGAAAAGGTGTTACATTATGCCCAATCAATGTGGTTACCCAAGTATCCACTCCGTCGTATTTCACCCAAAACCCATCGGTTCCTGAGTGTCTTAGCCCTCCTAGGTCAACCATATCCGGGGTGCTCCCAATGTATCTGTGCTCTATTTGATTTAGGTATGCATACTTCCTGTTGGATATCTGATCTTTGCAGAGTACCTCAAAAACAAAAAAATCATCGGAAACAAGCCCAGTCATCACCTTGCCCATGTGCTCAACCCATCCAGCAGCGGTGGTGTAATCGTCTCTAGTTACATTAAAAACTACTGGCATTTGTGTGTTGTGGGCTTTTCGGTAGAATACTGAGGTTTCAAAAACAACAACCCCCTCAATAAAATTTTCACCATCCACCCTGATCAGGGTAAACTCAGCACCCCGCTGAAAAAAGGCGTTAACCACCACTACCTCCTTTTTTATTTTTTTATCGAAAAGGCTGTCGAACCTATCGGGGTGGTCGAGTATAAGCAGGTTGTTTTCTGTAAATGGCAATTTAATGGGTAGTGATATCTCACCTACCGTGAGTTCGAAAGGAGAAAACCTTTCAATGGCAATGGGAATTCTGTCGCTCAGGTCGAAATGAAGCCCGCTTTCCTTATCAATTATTTGGGTCATAATGAAGTATTTTCTTTTGATTGCTCTATTCTTTTCTCCGCATCCTTAAACCCTATGTAGTTTATTTCGGCTTCAATCGGGTTGTTTTTTAGGTAATCGAGCAAATCGGCCACCCTAGAGAGAATACTCTCTATACCCAATTTTCCAATATTATTCCCGGAGTAACCCCCTTCAGCAAAACCCTCGGGTAGCGGGTTGGCGTTTGTGCGCCTGCGCCTAACCTGCTCAATGCGCCTTACAAGCGGTACCACCTCGGGGTGTGTCATCTCCTCCTGTGCTACAAAGTACTCGCCACGGTGGTATGGTCGCCCATCGGGGAGAGAGCCAGCCACTTCATATTTTGCGCCTGCACCCGTATAACCCCCATCGGCAAAGCCTGAGTTGGAGTTAAGCACCATTTGTGCCGTGGCCATTGAGGCTGCTTGCGATCCGCCTCCCGCAGATCCACCACCACTACCCCCAAGCGTTAGGGATTTAATTCTTCTCCTCTCAGCGTTAGCCGCTGCAATTTGCGCAATGCTTGTGGCGGTGAGAAGCCCTGTTACTGTAGCAGCTGCAATTGGTCCAAATATTGGCCCAAGTGTCATAGCCGATGCCCAAGCCGACATAATACCTTGAGCCAACGATCCTCCAATTTGTGCTACTTGCATAGCGAAATTAGCATCGGCAAACTTCTTGTGTATCTCAAGTTTTTTTGCCTCATTATCGCCTGCTTTTGCTATCTGCGCATCCTCAATTGCTTTTAGTGCGTTTGCTCCAAGTTGGGTAATTTGATTTACTTGGCTTATATACTGCTGAGCAAAGCCAAGTTTTATTTGAAGTTTAGCCCTCTCAAATTCCTCTTCAGATAGTAACTTTAAAGCATACTGCTCTCTAAGGAGATCCATTTCCCTATCGAACACCTCACTCATTGTGGTGAGTCCCCATTGCTGGCGGGCGTTAAAACGCTCCTCGTTGTACTTGGTTTCTATTCCTTTAAGCGCAAGCTGGTAGGCTTCCTCGGAGAGTAGCCTTTGCCCACTATCATCAGTTGCATTTCTTAACCGTTCGAGTGCTGCCAGTTCTCTATTCTGTCGCTCCTGCACCGTTTC
>JAQVYY010000090.1 GCA_028708425.1 Bacteroidales bacterium | reverse complement strand
ATTGTATACAACACAAGGGAGATAGTGAGACCAAATAGAAAAAATGAAAGAAAACATCGTCAGAAAAAACCTTACTGCATAAATTACAAACGATTATGACCTTAAATTAACTAAACGACATTGATTCATATTTTTAAAAATTAATGAATAATGCAAGTTAAATCCGTTATCTTTTATCCGTTACCACACGACGGAGCTGTGCGGTAGCGGGGGTGCTATTTATTCTCAATGTTTATTCTTGTTTTTGGTAAACTTTCAGGGTAATTCTTTTGAATAAATTCAATCATTTTTTCCCTAATGTATACCCTTAAATCCCAGGCCGTAGGGGAGTTTTTGGCGCTAACCAGAATTCTAATTTCCATGTAATTTTCCTTAGAATCTGTAACTTGAATTACGTTCACCTTTTTATCCCACAGCTCACAGTCTTTTAACAAACGCGATAGCTCTCCCCTGAGGGTTTCAACCGATATCGTGTAATCGGTATAAATAAAAACGGTCCCAAGAATATCGGCAGTTGTTCTTGTCCAATTCTGAAAAGGCTTTTCTAAGAAGTACGATGTAGGTAAAACCAAACGCCTTTTGTCCCAAATTCTAACAACAACATAGGTTAGGTTAATCTCTTCAATCCAGCCCCACTCATTTTCAACAAGAACAGCATCATCTATTCTAAATGGCTGGGCAATGGCTATCTGAATACCAGCCAATACTGCGCCAACAATTTTTTGAGCAGAGAGGCCTAAAATAATACCTACTATTCCTGCCGATGCAAAAATTCCAATTCCAATTTCCCTTATACTATCAATAGAAATTAGCATTAACCCTATTGTAATAAGGATAATAACGAAAACTATTACTTTTTCCAGTAGGTTTATCTGAGTGTGCAGTTTTCTTGATTTAAGATTGTCTTCAGAGGTGATGTCAAATTTTTTAAGAATGCGATTCTTTAGAATCCCAACAATTTCAATCAGTATCCAGGATGAACAGGCTAGTATTAAAATATACCTTAATGCAATAATGTTGGTGCTAACCCAGAAATTGGACTCGTCTAAAAAACTAAAAATCTGCATGTAGAATGCCAGAAAAGTTAGTAATATCGTGCTTAGAATTAACCTGATAAATTTTCTCATAAACTTATTTTTTGATGTGGCTCTCGCCGCATGAAACGCAACTTATTAATATACATACCCCACGCTTAAAAATTTCCCAGCTCTTGTTGTTTACCCCCAACTATTCGACCGAATAATTGGGGTCTCCGACAGCGACTAAACTTCACAACCCATTTCGTTGCCCAAAATTGGGCTCAACTAGGTCGGGGTTACCCACATTGGCATTCATCCTTAACAAATTTGATGAATAATGCGGGCTAAATTCGTTAACTTTTTACCTCGTTACCACACGATAGGGTTGTACGGTAGCGGGCGAAAATGCTCGCATGCCTTTGAAACCTTTATAAATTATACACATTGTTGAACTAAATCCGCCCTACGGCGGATAACCTCTTACCAAATATACGAGTTGTATTTTAAATTGTAAAGCCTTTGTATGGGCATTTTTGTAACTAAATTTAAAGCACAACATCATGGTAATAACAAAAACAGGCATTTACCAGTTTTCAATCGGTACCTAGGCTTCTCGCTGGGCACTGCGTGCCGCTATGAAGCCTTAGTATTGTGCCCAGTATTTCACTTATAATCTGTAATTTAAACCTATTCCAAGATTCAAGTAACTATATGGTAAGTTCCTGTCCTTGTTAGTAAATTTATAGATTAAAGTTCCCCCAAGCTTCACATTGATTCTTAATCTATTTCCTCCAAATCGAATAAATCCAACGGGCTCAAATAAAATACTTTCGTCATGATAAATCTTAAATGGTCCAGTTTCTGAAGTCCAGCCATAGTAATTTTTGTCCGTTAGATTTGAATGAAGGTATCCTGCTTTTAATCCAAATCCAGTCTCAAAGTTTGAAGAACTACTTGAAATCTTCCCAAAGTTAGCTTGACCAAAATATAGTTGATAATCACCTAATAGGTTTCCTGGGTTCGCATCTTTGTATGCGTTTCCGTACCCATAACCAAATCCACCGTAAAGTTCAAAAACCTTGTTGTTTCCTTTATTCTTGTACAATCCAGTCGCTGCTTGAATATAATACCTATCATCTGCTCCAACACTCCCAAATCCTTGAATTGCAATTTTATCAGTCAGCCCGTATGAAACAGTCGCATTAGCAGAAGGAACAATCGAAATTCCCGCATCAACTCTGAAATCGTTTTTTTCGCTAATCAACGGAATATCAATTGGCATAGGATGGTAAACTATACAACTTGACATCATCAACAAAATCAATAATCCAAATATTACTAATCTATTTTTCATAGTTCGTAGGGGTTTTACTCATATTGCCCATAACGGATGACAATATGGCATGAAGCGGATTGCGAGTGATTCGCTATCAAACCGCTATGTTGTTTATTAAATGCTTTAATGTTCAAATTTACCAAATCGCCCCGCATTACGTATATTTATTGTTGTGTTTTCGTGCTTTCTATGTATTCTAATGGATAAAAGGCTAAATATAATTTCCCATTCAAGTTAAGTTCTATAATTGTATCTTCAATTCTCCAGACTCTACCAATCCATTTATCTCCATCGATTTCTGTTGCATCAAATCCAGCTTTTCCATTGGCATCGACTCCTAAGTTTTTAATCATACTATCAACAACCATTTCGAACTCATTTTTCAAAGTTCCTGTTGACATATTAGTTTGAAACCGAGTATAAAAATTATAATTACCATTTTCATTCTCTACGTAGTATGCCGTATCAAAATAAGAAAAGTAAACATTATCAAGTTTCATTGAAACTACTCCTTTGTCATTTTGTATAATATTATTTGCTTTAATTTCATTCCCATCTTTAATCATATCAACGAGGTTTAATTTGTTATCACTCACTGAATTCGACAGGAAATCTTGAAATTCACTGATATTATAAACAATAGTTTTAATATCGTGCATATTATAGATGAACTTTGTCTTTTCTAAAAAATCAACGTCTTTGGAAACCACAATATCGCAGAAACCTCCAAAAAATGCATGGCGACCATCATTGATTAAATTCATCATCTGCTGTTTTCGAGGTTTTCCTTTAACAAAACTGAACATTTCTAGTCCGTTATATTGGTCTAAAAACAAATCATATCTGTATTTTCCTTTTTTATCATTTAAGAAGTATTTGGTATACGACTCTCTAAATTTAACTTTGTTAGTTATTTCCTTGCCGTCATATCCTTCTATTCCAATCTGTTGAAATAGAGAACCTGTTAAATTATTATTGTGCAAATACGATATTAGCTTTTTAAACTCTTTTTGATTCGCAGACAATTCATTAGTGAAGTCCCCAAAAGCACAGAAAAATTCATAAAAATTTGTAGGTTGTTCAAGCAACTTCTGAAATTCTATTGGAAAATCAGACGGTAATAATTCAGGTTGAATAAACTGTTTGAAGTCAAGCGGTATACTTTTAAAAATCCTTTCCATTGATTTAAAAATCAAATCGCCAGAAAATATTTCGTTGGTATCAAATAAATTCTCTGAATATTCTGGAAAAGGATTGTAAAAGTCCTTTGGTTTAATATGGTCAAAAAGTATTTTCTTATTATAATGCCAGCAGTTACCATCAACCACTTTTTCCATAAATTCTAAATCATCGAACTTGTGATTACTTTTATCCCTCATTAAATCTTGCAAATGAGCTTCAGAATAACAATAGACATTGTACTTTTTATCCTCAACAATTGCATTCAACAAATCAATATTTTCCTGCCTTTTCAAATCTTGAATTACGCAATTGTCTAAATATATTCTCATTCTAAAAGTTTATTTTGAGCAGGATGTTTTTTTGCATGAAACACAACGGCTGAGGGTGTAGAAAGTGCTGGAGATTGGAACAGCGTCATCATCCCACAGTAAAATACTAAATTGGAACAAAAAGTTACCGATACTGCCTAGAAACCAGCATTTTTCTAACCCTTTATTGTGTTTAGTTTTTATTCAACCATTATTTTATATGTTCCAGTTTGCTTATTCAATTTAAAATCTTGTCCGTCGATTTCTATTTCGCGGGTCCGAATACGATTGAATTCGAGTTTATAACTCGTACTTTAAAAGGAAAATATTTAGAATGTGTAAGCGATGCCACATAATATACCAAATTCCAATAAGCCATCTTTTTCACTTAAAAATAAATGTTTTTCGGATTTCGGATTTACAAAGAAAGTATATCTATCAGTACTATATCTTGCACCAAAGCCGAACCCAGTTCCAATTCCAAATCCGCTGTATTCATTTTCTACAGCATCTTGATAATCTAATATTAAACCATAATTAATAAAGAAGTATTTTCCCAAACTATGATTCATATAAACTGGTAGCGAAATTAGATTGAAATCTTTATACCATGGGTCTACTTCAGGCTCGCCTGTGTATGCGGGCTTTATTTTTAATTTACCCCACGAGTAATTTAAGCCTAATTCTAATTTTGTTCTTCCTTTTTCGTTAATAGGTCTAAAATAACGAACTCCCAACGCGTTATTGTTTTGCAAATCAGTTGATCCAGTACCAGTTAAAAACCCCTGCCTTAAAATACTATAGGTTGCTGTACCTATTGATTTGCCATAAGTAAGAGCAAACTCGTTTTTAGGCTGAGAATATGAGGATAATGTAAAAAAGGTTAGTATTACAATAATAAAAATAATTTTGGTTTTCATCTGTTTATATTTTCATTTTTTAGTACATGTTTTTTTACTGCGTGAACGCTAAGAGATTCAAAATTTCATCTTCATGCTCTATGGCAATAGTCGTGTGTGCTTAGCGTTGAGATCAGTTT
>JAQVYY010000011.1:19331-73935 GCA_028708425.1 Bacteroidales bacterium | reverse complement strand
TGCTTCCAGAGCGGTTCTTAAGTTTTCTAACAAACATAATGGAAATTTTGCAACACCCAAATATAATAAATAATTACTGATTATCAGGCATATAGATGGGTGTTGCAAGAAAGTGCGGAAAACAGGAAAAATTCTTAAGATACTGTATTGCAATTGAATAATGTTTGATCTGAGAAATAGCGTGGAGAACAGTGATTACCCCCGACATAGTGGAGCTCTGTTTTTTGTTCTGTAAAGTGTAAAAAAAAAGCTGCCGTGAAGGGCAGCTTTTTAAAGTGGTTATTAATTTGTTTAGGCACTAAGAGATACCCTCTTAAATCCTGTTACTTTTAGCTCTGGGTCAATACTCTTAAGGTAATCCTTTATGCTCATTTTTGCATCCTTAATAAAATCTTGATTCATTAAGGTGTTTTCCTTAAAGAATTTTTGAAGCCTTCCTTCTGCAATCTTATCTAATATTTTTTCAGGTTTCCCTTCGATACGTGCCTGCTCACGACCAATCTCGTACTCTTGCTTACGAACCTTTTCTGGAACATTGTCAATATCAATAGAAATAGGGTTCATGGCTGCTATTTGCATGGCAATGTCTTTTCCTGCTTGTTCATCCACATCGCTTTTATTAAAAGCAACGATGGTAGCTAGCTTGTTTCCTGGGTGTATGTATGTAACAATCTTTTCACCTTCCAGCTTCTCGTAGTAGGAAAGTTCAAATTTTTCGCCTGTAATACCTGATTGGTCCTGAACTAGGGTTTCAATAGCAGTTCCATCAATCTCTAATTTCTTAAGAGCATCAAGGTCTGCCGGTGATTGTTCTAGGGCAGTTCTTAAAATATTGTTGGTTAAGGCAACAAAATCTTCGTTTTTTGCAACAAAATCGGTTTCGCAATTTAGTACAACAATTGCACCCTTTTTATTGTCGGCAGAAGCAGCGGCAAGGGCTGCGCCCTCGCTTGCTTCGCGGTCGGCACGCTTGTTGGCAATCGCTTTACCTCGTTCGCGAATAATTTCAATTGCTTTATCTATATCGTTATTCGATTCTTGAAGAGCCTTTTTACAATCCATCATGCCTGCTCCGGTTAGCTTACGGAGCTTGGCAATATCTGCTGTTTTTACTTGAGCCATTATAATTATTCTTTAGTAGGTTCTACAGTGTTTTTCTTATCCTCTTTCTTTTCTACCTTTTTTTCTTCTTTTACTTCTTCAATCACCTCTTTCTTAGCATCGTCCTTTTTTTCAATCCCTTCGGTAGCTTGTTGTGTTTTCACAATCTTTGCACTTTTTCTAGCTCGGGTACGTGCAGGCTTTTTTTCTTCGCCACCCTCTTTAGTCTTCGCTGAATTCTTTTCCCTCTCCATTTTTCGCTCATCAAGTCCTTCTTGAATGGCTTTAGCCATAATATCGATAATAAGCGAAATAGATTTTGAGGCATCATCATTAGCCGGTATCACATAGTCAATAGGAGTAGGATCACAACAGGTGTCAACCATTGCGAACACCGGGATGTTTAGTTTTTTCGCCTCATTTACTGCGATGTATTCTTTCTGTACATCAACAATAAAAAGTGCGGCGGGCAATCTATTTAAATCGGCAATTGAGCCAAGCATTTTTTCTAGCTTAGCACGCTGACGGGTTATTTGTAATTTCTCACGTTTTGATAGGGTATCAAAAGTTCCATCGGCAATCATTTTATCAATGGTAGTCATTTTCTTAACCGCCTTACGAATGGTAGGGAAGTTGGTAAGCATACCACCTGGCCAACGTTCGGTTACGTATGGCATGTTAATTGCCTTAATTTTTTCGGCAACAATCTCTTTTGTCTGTTTTTTTGTGGCAACGAATAAAATTTTACGACCCGATTTGGCAATTTGCTTCGCTGCAGCAGTAGCCTCATCAATTTTTACAGCTGTTTTCTGTAGGTCAATAATGTGAATTCCATTGCGCTCCATAAAGATGTAAGGAGCCATTTTGGGATTCCACTTACGCTTTAGGTGTCCAAAGTGTACACCAGCATCTAGTAATTCTTTAAAATCTGTTTTTGGCATTTTGGTAAATTTAATTTTAATCTTATTGGCAATCGCTAGGTAGTTTCAACTATCCGAAAGTCCTAGTAATTTACAGCCCAAAGGCTGTTTGCCAAAACATTGTAAATAAGCGATTAACGCTTGCTGAACTGGAATTTTTTCCTTGCTTTTGGTTGACCAGGCTTTTTACGTTCCACTTCGCGTGGGTCGCGGGTCATTAAACCATTGGCTTTTAGGGCAGGCTTGTATTCTGCGTTTACCTCAACTAATGATCGAGCAATACCTAGGCGTAAAGCTTCAGCTTGTCCTGAAATACCGCCTCCATCAAGATTAGCCTTAACATCGTAATTTCCTAGTAAGTCTAAAATTTGTAGGGGTTGTTTTACCACGTACTGCAATAATTCTGATGGAAAATAGTCCTTAAGGTCTTTCCCGTTGATAGTAATATTACCTTTTCCTTCGTGAAGATAAACACGTGCTACAGCGCTCTTTCTTCTACCCGTTGCATTTATTACTTGCATAACTTTTACTTAATTGAATTCAACTTAATTTCCTTTGGTTTTTGAGCCTCGTGCTTGTGCTCATTACCAGTGTAAACATAAAGGTTGCCGTAAATTTTCGAACCCAAGCGATTTTTGGGAAGCATGCCCTTTACTGCATGCTCAATAATGGCAGTAGGCTTGCGTTGCATCCAATCTTTTGGCGTTGCGCTGCGTTTACCCCCTGGATAACCAGTGTAGTGGTAGTATAGCTTGTCGGTCATTTTGTTGCCAGTAAGACGAACCTTTTCGGCGTTAATGACAATCACATTGTCCCCACAATCTACATGAGGGGTGAAGTTGGGCTTGTGCTTGCCACGTAAAAGTTTCGCAACTTTGCTCGACAAACGCCCTAACACTTCATTGGTGGCATCAACCACAATCCACTCCTTATTTACGGTGGCATCGTTGGCCGATACTGTTTTGTAACTTAGTGTGTTCACGTTTTAAACTCCTATTGTTTTAATTAATACCTGTTAAATTTCCGTGATCCAAACGGTTATAATAAGCGGGCTGCAAAAGTACAGCTAATTATTTAATCTACAATACAAACCGCTAATAATTTTTTGTTTTCCTTGCCTGAGTCTCTTTTGAAGAGACCCGAGGCATTGTAAAACCGTTTAGTTTTATATTTTTGTCGAATGGTGCACCATATCTATTTTATTACGGTGCAAATATACTGTTTCTTATTGATTTAATTTTAGTTGATTTAATTCAAGGTATACAACAACCTGAACAACCAGTACTTATCGAGCTCAAAGGACGTGGAGTAACCATCATTTCCATTAATAATTTTACTGTGTATGAACCGATTAACCGATAATTTTTTCAAACGCGATGTGCTAGTGGTTGCACCCCAAATGGTAGGGAAGATTTTGGTACGTCGTTTTGACGATGGGCAAATTGTTCGGCTTCCTATTACTGAGGTAGAGGCGTATCGGGGTGAGGATGATTTGGCATGTCATGCTAGCAAGGGGAGAACCCCCAGAACCGATGTTATGTATAGTGTAGGTGGGTGTGCCTATGTTTACTTGGTTTATGGTATGCACTGGATGCTAAATATTGTAACAGGCGACTTGAATTCACCTCAGGCGGTGCTGCTAAGGGGTGTTGATACTTGCTACGGGCCTGGTAGATTAACCCGATTATTAAAGATTGATAAAAGCTTTAATGCTGAAGATTTTACTGTTTCGGAAAGGTTGTGGTTTGAACAAGCAACGCTAAATAAAACTATTGATACCGGCCCTCGAATTGGCGTTGACTATGCAGGTGATTACTGGGCATTAAAACCATGGCGTTATTGGATTGATGGGCTTCATGATATGACAAGAAGGTAGCAGTAGTAACCCGAGTTCGATTTAACCCGCATTATTCATCAAATTTGTTAAGGATGAATGCAAATGCGGTTTACCCCGATATAGTCGAGCCCAATTTTGGGCAACAAAATGGATTGTGAGGCTTAGTAGCTGTAGGAGACCCCAATTATTCGAATGAGTAATTGGGGTTAACCATTCTATTGTTTAGTAAGATTTTTAAAGTTAACCCTCAATTTCGCGAACCCGTGTGCGTATAGTATCCCAGGTCTCATCATCCATTTTGGGCCCAATAACCTCAATTACTTTGCCCGATAGCAGGGAACCAATTTGTCCGCATTTGTCGAGGCTTAACTTTTTCGATAGTCCGTATAAAAAGCCCGATGCGTAAAGATCGCCTGCCCCGGTTGTGTCGATGGGTTTTACATCAATAACCTCTACCTTATGAACCTCGTTTTTGCTTTTAATAAGCGATCCCTGTGAGCCCAGCTTTACCACGGCAATTTCAGCAACTTCTGCTAGTAAATCTAGCGATTCGCGGGGCGATTTATTGGTAAACGCTTTTGCCTCCTCCTCGTTGGCAAAGATTATATCCACATAGCTTTTAACCATTTGGGTTAAGAACTCTAGGTTTTCTTCCACCACATTATAGCTAGCTAAATCTAGCGAAACCTTGAGTCCACTTGATTTGGCTAATTTTAGCGCTCTTTCAATTAGGCTGTGGTTTTGAACAAGGTATCCCTCAATATGTAGTATGTTGTAACCATCGAATAGGTTATCGGTAAGGTCGTTTTCGGTTAGCTCAATGGCGGCCCCTAGGCTGGTAGCAAAGGTGCGTTCCGAGTCGGGAGTTACTATGGCCAACGCCGTACCAGTTGGGTTTATGCCTTTTAGTAGCGTTGGACTAATGGTAGCCTTTACCATGTCGTTATAAAAGAAGTTACCCAGCTCATCCTTGCCCACTTTCCCTATAAACCCGGTTTCAACGTTAAGGTTAGCAAGTCCGTTAATAGTATTGGCAGCGCTACCACCTGATGCAAGTACTTGTTCGTATCCTTTCGTTTTATCCAGTGCGCTTTCCATCTCTTCGCTGGAGATAAGCTGCATGCTACCTTTGGGTAAATTTAGTGAGGTTAGAATAGTGTCGTTGTTTACTTTGGTCATAATGTCCACCAACGCATTTCCAATACCAAATATCTTAGCCATAGTCATAAATTTTTTTTCAAAAATAGATAAAAAATGGCTAAAAGTTGGTGGCTACTTCAAGGTATATCGAAAGGTTTTGTTTTTCTGAAAAAGGGTTGTGTTGTTTTTGCTTTTGTTTTCTATTACTAACCCGCATTATTCATCAAATTTATTGAAGATGAATGCAAATGCGGGTTACCCCGACATAGTCGAGCTCAATTTTGGGCAATAAAATTGGTTGTGGGGCTAAGAGCCTGCTAACTATCATCTTCCGTTCGTCTAATGATTTACATAGCGTCACATAGCAATAGAATTTTAATTATATTAAATAATTAGGTAAAAAATATTTGTCTATAAAATATTTTGGATATATCTTTGCACTGCTAAAACGGAAAAGCCGTTAATAGTATTGGCAGCGCTACCACCTGATGCAAGTACTTGTTCGTATCCTTTCGTTTTATCCAGTGCGCTTTCCATCTCTTCGCTGGAGATAAGCTGCATGCTACCTTTGGGTAAATTTAGTGAGGTTAGAATAGTGTCGTTGTTTACTTTGGTCATAATGTCCACCAACGCATTTCCAATACCAAATATCTTAGCCATAGTCATAAATTTTTTTTCAAAAATAGATAAAAAATGGCTAAAAGTTGGTGGCTACTTCAAGGTATATCGAAAGGTTTTGTTTTTCTGAAAAAGGGTTGTGTTGTTTTTGCTTTTGTTTTCTATTACTAACCCGCATTATTCATCAAATTTATTGAAGATGAATGCAAATGCGGGTTACCCCGACATAGTCGAGCTCAATTTTGGGCAATAAAATTGGTTGTGGGGCTAAGAGCCTGCTAACTATCATCTTCCGTTCGTCTAATGATTTACATAGCGTCACATAGCAATAGAATTTTAATTATATTAAATAATTAGGTAAAAAATATTTGTCTATAAAATATTTTGGATATATCTTTGCACTGCTAAAACGGAAAAGCCGTTAATCATATTCCTCATTAGCTCAGTTGGTTAGAGCACCTGACTGTTAATCAGGGGGTCCTAGGTTCAAGTCCTAGATGAGGAGCAACCAGAAGCATTCACAATTTTGTGGATGCTTTTTTGTTTTTTTCTAACCCGCATTATTCATCAAATTTGTTAAAAATGGATGTAAATGCGGGTTACCCCGACCTAGTTGAGTCCAATTTAGGGCAACAAAAATTGGTTGTGAAACTTAGTCGCTGTCGTAGATAGCAACTATTCGAATGAATAATTGGGGCTAAACAGCAAAAGCAACCCTTAGGCTGCTTTTGTTGTTATTAATATTTATTAAAGTGTGTTTCTCTCTTTCCTACATGTTACATCGTTTCAACTAACGAGAGTAGGCCAACTGCTAGCCCAGGCTTTCCATCCTTAAAGGTAAAGAATAGGTGGTATGCCCCAGTACGGGTACATTCATAGTTAATTGTAGGGTGATCTTCGCCTGTGGCAACTATATAGGTAGTGGCTAATAGCCTGTTATTATCAAAGAGCTGGAGAACCACTTTTCCGTCGTAATCTTTAGAGTTACATACCGAAAAACGGTACTTAATGCCTTTTCGAAGCAGTACAGAAAAGCGCTGAACAGGAGGGGGGTCTCCAGCATCTAGCCTGATTGTAAAATCTTTTAGGAAGGTAGCGTCGCCAGCAACCATTCCGCAGATTTGAACAAGGTCTTCTGCCGATTGTGCTTTCGATTCGTTGGAGAAGCCAACCGCTATAGCAATTGTAACCGTAAGGATAAGAATGATATTTTTCATGGTAAATATTGTTTCAACGTTTAAAGTTGCAATAAACTATTTCTCAGGTTCTGAACTTTTTCAATAATTTCAGTAAGAATTTCTTCAGGCATATCAATAATCTGCTTGTCGTTTTGTTTCACGGTAAGCACGCCATCAACCACCTCGGAGGTTGGATCAAGGTATTCGTAGGTTATTTTCACCTGCTTATATAGCTCCTGAATTTCCTCCAAATCGGCTATGAGCTTGGCAATATTTGTCTCTTTCTGGTAATTCCTTAGGAGCAGCATTAGGCTATTCATTGCAACCTTTTGTTCTCCAATTATCTCTTTCATGCGCATATTGGGGGCATCTTGTGTTACCCTTGTCGAAATGTAGAGCCCCTCAATCCATATTCCAGCAACAATTACAACGCTAAGGTGCGGCCTGTTTGTTTCCCGAAGGTAATCTTCTATTCGGTTGAAACTTTGCTGCGATATAAGCATTAGCGAATCGAGGTTTTCCTTATTGGTGGCAATTCGGTTTAGGGTTGCAAAGTCGAAGAATTGCCCTACCTGAATTCCTTCAGCAAGCGATTTTATGGTGGTTATGTAGTTAATTACTAGCGAGGTACGCTCGTACATGTTAATGTATCCCAGGTTGGCCCCGTATATTCCCAAACCCATAGCTTTTTGAAAACTTGTATTTAAGTTTTTCTCAAGCTTAGTGTCGGCCAAGTAGCTGCGGTTAAATGGCACGTTAAGGCCTTTTATAAGCGCTGCGGTTTCAACCGGTGAGGATACGTTCTCAATCATTTCGTCGATTACCTCCGATGCTATTTCAAGGGGTTTATCTTCTAGTAGTTCAGCAGGGATATCAAATTCTTTGCTGCTCTTTTTTCGGTCGGAACCGAGAAAATTGCACGATGATACCAAAACTACAAGTGAAAGGAGAAGAATTAGGTTTTTTTGCATGGTTAACTTGGCATTTAATTTTGCTTTTTTCTACTGTAAAAGTATGAAAAAAACTCATTTTTTTAGTTTAGGCAATCTAATTTTTCCAAAAAAGTCGATCGTCTTTTTTAGTAATTCGAAGTACAGCGTAATGTACAAAATCAACGACATAAACCAAATGAAGCAAATATTGAACCACAATGTATCATAATACTTCCCTAAAAAATGTTTTTGTGGCGCAAGGAAATGTGACCTAAAGTCTAGCTTGTGATTTGGTATCGGGTCGCGATATATGGGATCGTATTGTTGTACAAGTTCCCCTCTGTATTGTAAAATTTTGTTTTTTTCGAACTTATTGGTTGCCAAATCGGCTACGCTCTCATTATGGTACGCATTTTTTTTCGCTTCGTATAGTTCTGGGTTAGTAGATATGAGGTGTTCGATAATACGCTCGCTTTTCTGATTGGCCCGCTGGTATATTTTGCTGTAATGACCCGATAGGTCGTTCAGATAATCGAGTGTAGAATAGGCAACCTCGTAGTCAAATGTGTTAGCGTATAGCTTATCCAGGTATCGGTAGGGTATGCCAGGCGCTATGTAGTTCAACTCCTTAAAAATAGCGTTTCGCAGCACCAGCAGGTTGTTTCTAAGCTTTTCTTGTTTTTTTTCATCCTCCTTGCTTGCTTCAATGAGCTCAAGGTTCTCGGTAATAAGTTTTTCAAGCTCGGGTATGTAGTAAACCGTTTTATAATCGGCGTTTCGAAGCACTTTTTCTATATCGTAAAATGTTTTATGAAACTCGTTATCCTTAAATTGATGCACAACAAGACCCTCGTACCCCCATTTAGTAACCATAAACTCGGCTATTACTGGAACTCGGCCAAAGCTTCCTACCGCCCTGTTTAGCTTATCGAAACTAAACATGGCGCCGGAGAGCACCATCATGGGTATCATTACCAGTGGAATAATAATATAGATGGTTACTGCAGAGTTAAAGCTTGCCGAGATGTTTAGTCCGAGAAGGTTAGCAAAAACAGCCGTTGAAAATAGTACAAGCCAGTACTCAAAATACATATCGTGGAGTTGCAGAATTCCGTTGGCAATAAGTACAAAGGTTATGCACTGAATGGCGGATATTACGAGCAGGATACCTATTTTACTGAATAGATAGGATGAGCGGCTTAAATTTAGAAAAGCTTCGCGTTTCAAGAGCTTCCGATCTCTGAAAATTTCCTCGGCACTAACGGTAAGGCCAATAAAAAGGGCAACGATAAGAGCCATGAATATATATATGGGGATATTCTCGTTCTCCCTAAAGATGTATATATTGGAGTTGGGATCGGCAATGTATCGTATTACGTAGGCTAAAATAAACCCAAGAATTGGGGTTTCGAGCAGGTTTAAAACGATGTACTGCGTGTTGCTGATTTTTGATTGAAAATCGCGAGCGGTATAAATAAGGAACTGCTTAACTTTTGAGGGTATGCTAAGGGTTTTGGGTGGAGCTTCCGTTTCGTCCAGAATTTTTCGCAGCTTAACATTCTCGTTAAAGTATTCCTCCCATTTTGCAGGCGACACCTTACGTTTGGGGGTGTAGCGCCCAAATTCGTCAACAACCTTAGCTTCAATTATATTAAATATCAGCTCGGGGTTTACATTACCACAGGTGGGGCATTCTCCTTGCTCGCTGTTAATCTGCATGTCGAGCCGCTTAAAGTACATAACCGATTCGACAGGATTCCCGTAGTATATCATGTATCCACCAGTATCGAGTATCATCATATTGTCAAACATCTTAAAGATGTCTGATGAGGGTTGGTGGATTACCACAAAAATTAGTTTGCCCTTGAGGGTTAGCTCCCTCAGAAGGTCCATTACATTTTCGGAGTCGCGCGACGATAGGCCAGAGGTGGGTTCATCAACAAGCAGAATGGCTGGTTCCCTAATAAGCTCGAGCGCGATATTGAGCCTTTTGCGTTGTCCTCCCGAGATCATTTTGTTTAGCGGCGATCCTACCTTAAGGTCCTTGCGCTCGTATAAATCTAGGTTTTGTAGCGTTTTATTAACCAGCTGAGCTATTTCTTCTTCGGTTTTACCTTTAAAGCAAAGTTTTGCGTTGTAGTAAAGGTTCTGAAAAACGGTAAGCTCCTCAATTAGCAAGTCGTCCTGGGGTATAACACCAATAACGCCTTCAAGGTTATCGTTTTCTTTATGTAGGTCGATGCCGTTTATTCTAACAGAGCCAGTTGTTGGGGTTGCAACACCCGAAAGCACATTTAGGAGGGTGGTTTTTCCCGCTCCGCTGGCACCCATAATGCCGATAAGTTTTCCCTGATCTTCTGAAAAGGAGATGTTGCGAAGGCCGGTGTCGCCCGATTTAAATTTATACCCAACATTCTCCACATTGTATGATATCCTGATGCTTGTCGAGTCGGCGAGGTAGTGGGCTACAACATCGGTGTAGTAAATAGGTTTGCCTTTTGGGAGTTTAATGGAGCTTCCGCTGGCAAAAAGGTAAATGCGTTTAAAATTTATGGGCAAACCGTTAAGCAGGATATCCTCATTGCCAGTGTATCGTAGAAAGTATAGATCCTCACTTTTTATTTGAAGGATGTAAAGATTACCGTTAAGGGCCTCGGTGGGTATATGCTTACAGTGTTTGCCAGTTTCGGGTCTGTCGTGTATGGTAAGGATGGTTGAGAAGTCGAGCTCGTAGGGGTCATCATTTATTACAAAGTTCTCGATGTCGGTAAACTCTTCTTTGGTAAGTTTAAACACGTCGGCCACCGTATTGATGATAGCCATGCGTTGCTCGGTAAATTTTCGGTCGGCATTTACCAGTTCAAAAAGGCGAACAAGTACAACAACCTTCTGCTTTTGGGTAAGGGTTTTATTAATTTTTTTGCAGATCCCGAGTATCTTAACCGAATCTCTAACCGAGGTTAACTTTACCTTTTTGGGCTGGTCGCTTTTCTTGTCGTTAGATTTTTCTTTATCGAAACCAGCAAGCTGGTCGAATAGCCTGATGTGCTCTTCAACGGCCTCGTTGTTAACCTGTTGCATGAGGAAGTTGACAACGTACTCTCGTTCGTTGGTTTCAACGCCTTCGTCCTGCTTTGCAATAATTGCAAAGAGTTGCATTAGAGCCTTGAGAATTTCCTCACTCATTGCTTAGCCTAATAGTGTATATTTATTTGGGTCGATACTTTTATAAAAACTAACCTAGTTTATGGTGTAGCTAACCTGTTCAAAGGTTACGTCAACAATGTCAGCGTACTCTTCACCTGCTTCTTGCATATCTTCGTCGTCGTCTGGATAGTACCATTTAACCAGTATATCTTTTCCATCCTCTTGCATCTCTTCAAGTTTCATTAGCACATCGAGCAGTAGCTTAGAGCTGGCTGTATTAAAGTAAACCAGCTTAAAAGTAAAAACAGTTTTTTCGTTGGGGCTAACGGCATACCCATCAAGCCAGTTAAGTATGGGGTCATAGAATGCCGTAACATCCTCGGGCAGCGACCGACCAGATATTTCAAAGATGTCGTTTTCTGCATCAAGAATTACAGTGGGGGTATCATCGGTACCTAAAATTTTTATGATTTCCATATTTCTCTTGTTTACGCGTTTCGTGAAATGGTTGAGGTCAAAACAAAAAAGTGATTCTCCTCGTCAATGGGTAAAAAGTGGAAGTCTAATTTTCTTCCAGTTTTTCGAGCAATATCAATAAACCCTAGTCCTGCTCCGCCTTTCTCGGAAAGTCTACCCTCACGCATTTGCGTTTTGTAAAGCTCTTTAAGGCCTTCCTTGTCGAGGGTGTTAATGTGATTTAAAATGTTAGTTAATTCCTCAATCTTGGTGTTTTCAATCACGTTACCGGTTGTAACATGATATTGTATATCTTCTTTACTTACCATAAAAATCCCCCTTCCTGCAAAAAGGAAATCGTCGGATCCAAAGCTGTCGGCGTGCTTGCTAATGTTTTGGAGGCATTCAACCATTACATGGAACACCTTTTTTTGCACTTGATTCGACTCCTCCTCTTTCGCCATGTTCGATTCTGTTAAAGAGGTAAACGCTTTGGTAATTTGATGCGTGATCTCGCCCTCGTACACGAGGGTAATTTCATGAGCTTTCATCGATTTGTAGAAATCGTAGACAAACTCTAGAAAACCTTTAACTTTTCTTTTATCCATAGCCCGTAAAATTAAATAATTTACCGATAATAAACAATTTAGAACTCAATTCCTATTAATAGAACATCATCAATCTGCTTGTTATTACCCATATATTCTTCGAAATCATTGACGAAAAGATCGTAGTATTGGGGCATTGTAAACGATTGATTTTCGGTTATAAACTTTCTAACCCTTTGTGGTCTGTACTTTCTCCCATCTTCTCCACCAATTTGATCGGTTAATCCATCGGAGAAAAAGAATATCTTATCGTTGGGTTTTATCTTTATTTTATAATTTATAAAATCTTCCTCTTTTTTTCTGGGATGTGGAATCCCGCCAATGGCCTTGCGGTCGCCTTTAAATTCTTGCAACTCCTTGTTTCGGAGAAGGTATAAAGGCCTGTGTGCTCCCGAATACTGCAGTTCCTTGGTTTTAAGGCAAATTTTGCATAGTGCAATATCCATTCCATCGCGAGCATCAGCATCGGGTCTATCCTGTTTTAGGGTTTTTCGAACCCCGTAATGTAGTAAGTCGAGCACTTTGCCTGCCGAGTAGCTGGCATCGTGGTCAACCACGTTGTTTAGCGTAAAGTATCCAATAAAAGAGAGCAATGCTCCCGGAACGCCATGACCAGTGCAATCAACAGCAGCGATGTAAATATAGTCATCTTTTACAAAGAACCAAGGGAAGTCGCCGCTTACCACATCGCGGGGTTTATAGTATATAAATGATTTTGGGAGGTACTGCCTTATAATACGATTGTTTGGTAGTATTGATGTTTGAATGCGTTGAGCGTAATTGATGCTTTCGGTGATTTTTCTGTTTTTATCCTGTATCTCTTTTTCAATGCGTTTAGCTTCGGTAATGTCATGACTAACAAAGAGGATGGTTTCCAGCTCATTCTCGTTAAATTCAGGGATGGCCGAGATATGCATTATGGTTTCGCCTAGCTTCGACTGGAAAGTTAAATCACTTTCAATGGTGTTTTTATCAGCCCGTATGGCTTTTATGGTTTCCTTCAGGTAGGTTAAAAGAACCTCATTTAGTTCGACCGAGTTAAGGGTTTGGTTAATCAGATCTTTAACGGGTATCCCAAGGTATTTCTCAACCATTGGGTTGGCATAAAAAATTTGACCACTAGTATTGAGGCGCATAATCATATCGGGCGAATTTTCCGAAAGGGCTTGCATTTTGCTCCGCATACGTTCTTCCTTTTCGGCTCGCTTGCGTTCAGTTATATCTTGTGAGTTGAGTATTATGCCATTAATTGCTGGGTCTTCGAGCAGATTTCGCCCCGTTACCTCAAGGTATATTCTGGCCCCTTGCTTCTTCATAAAGGTGTACTGAATGGTAATGGGAATATGTGGTGTATCGAGCAGCTTTTGGAACATTCGGGTGAGCTCCTGCTCGCCCCTACGGGTTAGCCTGTCAATATCCTTTCCATCCATCATTTCTTGCGGTGTGTAGCCAAGTATTTTAGTTACCGATGGGCTAATGTAGGTTAATTTTTGGCTGCTGCTGTATATCGAAATAATTTCCGAGGCATTCTCGAGGAGCGAGTGAAGCCTTTTCTGGGCGTTTTCAACCTCCTGGATTTTCGATTCGAGCTGATGGTTCGAGTGCTCGAGCTCTTCGTGGGTTGACCTCATTTCCTCAGCATTCTGACGAAGCTCTTCCTCATTCTCCTTGAGCTCTTGCGTCATTTGCTGGGCCTCGAGAAGTAGCTTTTCGGTTTTTTGGTTAATGCTCAGGTTAAAAATTGTACGGGCAATTATTTCTCCCATTTCACGCAAAAAGCGGATGGTTTTTTCCTGAATGCTATCCTCTATTGAGGCAAATTCCAGAACCCCCTGCAGCTTCTCGTCGGTAACAAGCGGAACAATAATTAGGCTTTTGGGTTTTTTATCGCCTAAAATACCCGAGGTAATGGTGGTGTAATCGTCGGGTATTTCGGTTCGGTATACTATGTCCTGTTCGTATGCGCACTGGCCAATAAGTCCTTCTCCGATTTTAAATTTCTGGTTAACATATTTTTTTCGGTTGTACGCATAGGTTGCCAAGCTCGATAGCTCCTTGGTATCCTCATCGTACAGGTATAGCGCACCCTGAATAATGTTGATGTAATTAATGAGCTTAACCAAAACCTCGTACGAAAGGTTCTCGATGTTGTTGTGTAGCCTTAGGATATGTGATACTTCGTCTTTTCCTTTTGTAATCCAGTTCTGCTCTGCCTCTTTCATGTTGTTGCTGAGCAGGTTGTCGCGCATTACGAGGAGAGATTTCCCCAGTATATCGTCGTTATTAGTAAGTTCAAACGGTGCATTGTAGTTGCCCTCGCCGATTGTTTTTGCGAAGAGTGCATTTTTGTTTATCCCTTTATCCCTTTCGTTCAGCTCCTTTTGGAGCTTATGGAGCTTTTGCTGCTGTTTTTTCACCATTATGTAAGTAAAATAAGCTAGGGCGAAGGGTAGGAGGTTAACTATCCATACCGACGGTGTGCTTTGGTGAATGGTGCCAATTCCCTTTAATGAGAATGCAATGCCTTGCGTTGTAAATTCTAAAATCCATGTTGAAATAACTATCACTATACCCACAACACCAGCAATAACAACTTTTGTTGTAATTGCCTTTTTGGCGTTATCGGATGTGGTTGTATTATGACTTGTCATACTATTCCTTTATGCTTTTGCCAATAGTTTTAATGCGTTCACCCAGCATAATCCCCAGGTTTTCGAAAATTGTTACCTTGCTCTCATCGAAAGCGGAAAATGACGAGAGTTCGATAACCCCGTTACAGCGTTGTTCACTGTCTAAAATAGGTATAATTAGCAGATGGCTCGGTGCGCCTTTTCCTAATCCCGAGAGAACAGTTGTATAATCGGCCGGAACCTCGGCTAGGTTAAGCGCTACCTTATTTTTTGCTACCTGTCCGGGAAGCGAAACTCCCTCGGTAAATGTTGGGGGTTCGGTTTCGGAAAAGTAAGCGTATGATGCCACCATTTGAAATTGGTCTGTGCTGGGACTCTTTTCAAATGCTACAGCTTGAACAATATCGTGTTTTTTTGCAATATTTGAAAGAAGTTTCTCAAGAAACTTTTCGGTACCATCAAATTTATCGGTGGGGATAAGGTTGGTGGCCTCTTGCTTTGAGTCGATTTGTGTAGTTGTATCGCTATTATCGTCTAGGTTTTTCTCGTCTTGGGATGCTTCTTTGCTGCTATTAATGGTCTCTTTTAGCTGTTTTAGCTCGGCGCTTGCCTTTTTTAGTTCTACCCTGTGTTTTGTGAATTTTTGATATATAAGTAAAGCTACTATTATGGCAATAATTGCTAGCGCAACGGCGAGAATAGGTGTTTTAGCATCAGCTTTAATTATGTTGTTGTGCAGGCTAAAAAACATTCCCAGTATGCTTACAATTAGCAAAATAAGAAGAATGCCAGAGCTAAATCTTGGGCTGTTTTTAAAGATTTTTGTGGGCATCTTATTTTCGTTTTATGGTTTGTAAAAATCTAACAATCTGCTCTGTTTTGTATACATGGTCAACCTTTGTGAGTTTTAATGATGTCTCGGTCATTGTTTTCACCTGGCATTCTTCAGGATCCTGCACGATGGTAGTTCCTCCGTAATCGCTAATTTTTTTTAACCCGTAGGCTCCATCCTTATTTGCACCGGAAAGGATAATACCCACCACCTTTTCGCGGTAAACCTGAGCAGCGGTTATAAACGAAAGATCTATTGATGGCCTAGAATGATTTACAGAGGGTTCGGTTGATAGTGCAAACCTATTTCCTAGCTCAATAAACATGTGGTAGTTTGCCGGCGCAAGGTATGCTTTTCCAGGTTTAATCTGATCCTTATCGCATGGCTCAACAACCGGGATGGCAGATTTAATGGAGAGCGCCTCAACAAATCCGCTTCGAACATGCTTTAGCCTATGGAGGCTTAGCAATATCGGAAGCGGAAAATTTTCGGGCAAAGAGCTAAGTATTCGGGTAATAACCTGAAAACTGCCTGCTGAGCCCCCTATAATAACTGCCTTATACATTATTTAGATATTAAGTGTTTTTTTTCTTGTAAATTTTTTCCCTGTCATTTACTACGGTAAACTTATTGCTTGAGTTTGTATTTTCCAAAGTTTCCTTTGCCCCTATTGTTAAATAGCCCCCAGACATAAGGCTCTCATAAATAACCTGTAAGGTTTTATCCTGAAGCGTTGGGTTGAAATAGATAAGTTGATTTCTGAAGAGTACTAGCTTAATCCCTGCGGGTGGGTTGTTAAAGCATGTGTTTTGTTTTAAAAAGGTTACATTTTCTGTAAGGGTATTGTCTATTTCAAATGTTCCTGAAGTGTTTACCGAGGAATAGTAATCCTTGTAGGCTCTTGTTCCATTGGATCGTGCGTAATTGGCTTCGTTAACCTCAAGCTGCTTGGCATCTAAAAGGCCAAGCTTAATTTTTTTTGTAACCTCGTCGCTTATGGTTGAGGCGAAAATTTGGAATTTATCGAGTAAATCCATCTCTTTTAGCAGGATGCATATGGAGTAGAGCTCCTCGCCCGAGTCGAAAGCGGCAACCCAAATTTTAAGCCTGGTAGAGCTCTTAGCAATTTCAGGAATAATATCCTCGCGCAGGGCTCTCCAAAGGCTTGGATCTCTGAACATCTCAGTGGTTTCGGGGGTAATATCTTTTAAAAACTGCTCAAGAAATTTGTGGTTATTGGTTAGCCGCTGGATTAATCCCTCTGGATCTCTCAGTCCATGCTTAGTGATTACTCCCTCTAGTTGTCGTTTTAGCGAAGTAAGGGCATAGTCCCTAAAATCGTACCCATGGGTATCGAGCAGTGCTTTCAGAACGTTTCTGGTTTCAACTATGCCTATTTCGTATCGGTTCATTTTCTTAACTTTATTTAGGGTTATACCCCTGTACCATTTTTAGTTTAAGCTGTTTGTACCGCTTTTCAAGAGGTAATATCTTGTCCTATTAGGTAAACCTTATATATATTTCCCAACTCATCAAAAGCAGGTGCTAAGCTACTTATTATTTGAAACTTTGCATTATTTCGGTTTGTCCAGCTAAGGGTGCCCTTAAAGGCGTTGCCTTGCAATATTTCCTTCCAGTGCCGATCGAAATCCTTGGCGTTGGATGGGTGGATAAATTTGATAATGGGTTGTTGCTCAATCTCACTTCTTGTGAAGTCGAGCAGGTTTAGGAAGTTTGTGTTGATATTCAGAATTTTTCCTTCATCATTGAGCTCTGCATAAAGCATCGCTTCGTTTATTGCCGATGTCATTCCATCCATTTCTAGCGTTTTGCGGGCCATCTCTTCCTGCGTAGCCTGCATCTCCTCCATATTCTGTCTCATTTCTTCCTCCTGCGCAGCCATCTCTTCCCTTTGTTGTTGCGATTGCTCAAGTAGCTGCGATGTGCGAATGCTGTTTTTTACTGCCGAAAGGGTTGATGCAATGCTTTCGCCAACTCTCTCAACAAATTCAACTTCGTAGGGCTTAAAGTTGTTAAATGAGGCTATTTCGATTATTCCAAAAACTTGATCCTCCACCTTTAACGGTACTATTAGTAATGTTTTTGGTGGTGCATCGCCTAACCCTGATGTTATTTCCAGGTAGTTATCGGGTATCTCCTTTAGGTGTATGGTTTGTTTTTCGATTGCTGCATTGCCAACCAGGCCCTCGCCTAGCAGGATCGTTTTTTGCTTAACTTTTTTTCTGTTGTATCCAAATATAGAGAGCAATTCAAGGTGCGGCTTTTTCTCATCGTCCTCATTGAGAATGAATAGCCCACCCTGATTTGCATCTAGGTAGTTTATAAGATTTTGTGTAACGTTATCAGCCAGCTGCTGGAGGTTATCGTTGTTTTGCCGAAGAGTATCAGCAAATTTTGCCAGCCCGGAGTTAACCCAGTTCCTTTGCTCATCTTCGAGCTTATGCTTTTCTTCCTCTTTTAGTGCGAGGTTAAGATTTTCTCGTATTTTCAGTAGCGAGTTACCCAACTTATCGTTTGCCCCCAGGGGTGTATAGTTGGTTGATAGGTTGTTTTGGCTGATTTCTGAGGCAAATTGGCTATTCTTTTCGATGCCGTGTATAAGGTTATTTAGCGATTGTGTTAACCTGCCTATCTCATTGTTCCTTTGGTAGGGTTGCGTTTCAACCTTTTCGCCCTTGGCTAGCTTTGATATTTTATTGTTGATAAGCCCGATGTTCCGAAGAAATGGTTTTAGCAAAAACCCTGTAAATACTGCGAAAATGGTTAAAAAGAGTACTACTAGAAGCGCGAAGTATAAAGTGTTTAACCTTTTTTCTTTAACTACAAGGGGCACATTAACGGGTATGCAAATAAAGGCGTTGTACGAGTCGATTTTTTGGAAGAAAACCGTTACTGTCCTGTTCCGATTTTGGAATAGCTCGGTGTAGCTATACGACCCCTTTTTTTCGGTTGACGAAACCATTGTATTTAGGTGTTCACGCAGCATTCGCTGACCTTCACGATATAGATGTATAATATAATTTCCAGAGTTATCAACAATAAAGGGGTAGCTGTTTGAGTAAAAAGCGGGCGAATTAAAGTGGGGTTTAAGAGCAGCGTAATTGCTCTCGATAGAACCATTGTCTGCGTGTTTTTCTACCTCATTTATTAGCGCAGTCATATTGTCGAGGTATGTAAACATCTGACTCTCGATGTGTTGTATCTGCTTAATTTTAAAGCTGTTATAAAATACGAGCCCCATTGTACACAGCATAATAGCCATAACCCCTGCTAATGCAATGGTTATCTGCTGGTTTATGCTTATGTTTTTTAGTGTTTTCATGGTTAAAGCTATTTCTTTATGTATGCTTGTCCTATTTTTTCGAACTTATTGGCCCAAGGGCCCAGAATCGTTTCGTGCATTCCTAGCAGTAGGGTTCCCTTGTTGTATAGGTTTGAGTGGAATAGGTCGAAAACTTTATTTTGAAGCGAATAGTTAAAGTAAATAATCACATTTCGGCAGAGTATAAGGTCGAATTTTGCAAAAAAGAGGTTGCCGTCTTTAACCAAATCGTGCTTACGGAAGATGGGTTTTTCGGTTAAAAATCTATTCATGGTGATGGTGTCCTTCGATTTGTTAATCTCAAAGTATTTTTCGTAGGGTACATCGTTAAATTCTTCGTAGTTTAATGGGTTTTGCTTAATAACCTTATCAAAATTATCGAGATAGCCAATGTTGAAACGATACTTGTATTCACCTTTTTGCGCCATTTCGAGCACGTCGGTATTTAGGTCCGATGCAAATACCTTTGCCTTTTCGAACATTTCCATTTCGTTAAGGAGTATCATTAAGGAGTAAACCTCCTGACCCGTGGAACATCCTGCATGCCAGACATTTATGTTTTTATTGTTCTTAAGCTTGGGTAAAATGCGCGTTCGTAGCATGTGCCATACCTGAGGATCGCGAAAGAGTTCGGTTGTGTTAACGGTTATCTCTCTCACAATTTTTTCGCTGAAATCGGGTTTATTCTTTATGGCCGAAAGCAGGCTAGGGATATCAAGGTTAAAGTCGGTGAGAACTTTTTGCAGCCTACGTTTCAGAGACTTATCGGAATACTCGCTAAAGTCGTATTTTGATGAGTTCTTTAAGGTGTTTACGAAATATTGTAAATCCTGATCTGTTACAACCATAAAAAATTGATGTTACTAAGCTCTGTATTCCCGTTGTTTTAACCTCTATAAACTACTAATACGAGCAAAAGCCCATTTTTGTTGCCTTATAAAAATGGACTATTGAGTATGTGTAGCCTTATCTAATCGTTTATTATGATGGTGTAATTAACCTGTTAAAAATATACATAGTTATCTAAATAGCAAAGGATATGAAGTGTTTTAATTTTTGAGCACTTTTATTTGTTGAATTTAGGAATGCTTAATTGGTGCTTGTTGGATGTTGGGTTGGCTGTTGGCGTTTTACGTTCTACGTTTTGCGATGACCATTCGGGTGCGCAAACTCGCAACTAGAAACCCGCAACCCGCAACCTGCAACTCCCTGCTTACTGCTCACCGCTCACTGCTCACTGTTTTTGTCCACAAATTACACTGATTAGCACAGATTGTGTTGGTGTTTCGAGTTTTGCGTTGACACTATGTTGTTTTATTTCACCGTGTTCCACTGTGTTGTACACTGAGTTACACTGTGACAAAGAATTGTTCTCTATTTTATTTCACCGTGTTTCACTGTGTTGTACACTGAGTAACACTGTGGAAATATTTTTTCTCTGTTTTGTTGCACTGTGTTGCGCTTTGTTGTACACTGAGTTACGCTGTGGAAAAGAATTATTCGCTGTTTTATTTCACTGTGTTTCACTGTGTTGTACACTGAGTAACACTGTGGAAATATTTTTTTCTGTTTTGTTCCACCGTGTTTTACACTGAGCTACGCTGTGGCGATAAAATCTTCTACGTTATGCGATGCCCATTCGGGTGCATAAACCCGTAACCCGCAACTTCCTGCTCACCGCTCACTGTTCACTGCTCACCGCTTACTGCTTACTGTTTTTTGTACACCGTGTTCCACTGTGGCAATAAAATCTTCTACGTTATGCGATGCCTATTCGGGTGCATAAACTCGCAACTAGAAACCCGCAACCCGCAACTTCCTGCTCACCGCTCACTGCTCACCGCTCACTGTTCACCGCTCACTGTTCACTGCTCACCGCTCACTGCTTACTGCTCACCGCTCACTGCTTACTGTTCACTGCTCACTGCTTACTGCTCACCGCTTTTCTAGTCTTTGGCTGTTGGTGGTTTTCTGGGTTAACCCACAATAGGGTATAAAAAAAGGGGCCATGCCCCTTTGTAGCTATATGTTATACTTTTTATTTGCTAACCCTTTGCTTATCGAGCACATCGTATATAGAGTTGTTGCTAACGTATTCTGGTACAATTTGTTTCATTTTTGCAACCAGTTCAAATACATTGGCATCAATAATAAGGTGGGCAAGGTCGTCGAAGCTTGTCTCAATAAACTCTTTTTTGTACGTCCTAACTTTTGCTTTTAAAATTTTTGGATGATAGGTAGGTAGAGTATTTTCTTGGTTGTTCAGAAGTTCTTCGTATAGCTTTTCGCCTGATCGAAGTCCAATCTCCTTAATTTCTATGTCCTTATCGATTTCTAGTCCCGATAGCTTAATCATTTTACGGGCTAAGTCGTAAATTTTTACAGGATGCCCCATGTCGAATACGAAGATTTCGCCGCCCTTGCCCATAGCCCCCGCTTCGAGAACCAGACTACACGCTTCGGGGATGGTCATAAAGAAGCGTGTAATTTCTTTGTGGGTTACCGTTACGGGCCCACCATTCTCAATTTGTTTACGGAAGAGAGGCACTACCGAGCCGTTTGATCCAAGAACATTACCAAATCGGGTGGTTATAAACTGGGTAATCCCATCGTTTAGCGATTGCGTGTATATTTCGGCAATTCGTTTTGATGCTCCCATTACGTTGGTAGGGTTAACGGCTTTGTCAGTAGAAATCATTACGAATTTTTCAACCCTATGTTTAACAGCCAAATCGGCCAAGGTTCGTGTGCCAAATACGTTAACCAGCAAGGCCTCATAAGGGTTATTCTCCATTAAGGGAACATGCTTGTAGGCGGCAGCGTGGAACACGATATCGGGCTTATAGCGTTCGAATATTTGGTTAATGCGGAATTTATCTTTTACGTTAGCAATAATATATTCGGCTAAATGGCTAACGGATACTAGCTCATCGGAATTATTTATCTCGGTTTGTAAATCGTAAATTGCCGACTCGGCCTGATCGAGAAGAATTAGTTTGGCTGGGCGGTAGGTAAGAACTTGCCTTACAAGCCCCGATCCAATTGACCCTGCGGCACCTGTAATAAGTACCGATTTTCCATATATGTATCTTGATACGTTGCTGCTGTCCATTTTGATGGGCTCACGCTGAAGCAGCTCTTCAATATTAACCTTACGAATTTGCTCTGAGCTTAGCTGTCCGTTAATCCATTTATCAATGGCGGGTACTATCTTAACTTCAAGGTTTAGTTCAAGCGCCTCCTCAACTATAGTACGTTGTTTATCTTTAGTAATGTTTTGGATAGAAATGATTAGCTGGTCAACATCAAATCTCCTTATGTATTCAGGGTTTAATGCCTGTTTGGGAGAGAGAATATTAATCCTTTCAAGCGTCTTGCCAATTTTTCCATGGTTCTCATCGATAAAAGCTGCTACATTGTACGAAATATAAATATCTTGAAAGAGGGCGTTTAGGGTAAGTAGGCCAGAGGCTCCCGCTCCGTATATTAAAACGGTTTTATTATCCCTTTTATATGAACCAGCAATTACATGGTAGGTTGTTTTAACTACTATACGCGCACCCATCATAACAAAATATGCCAGCAGGAAGTGGATTGCCAGAACCCCAAACGATATCTCTTTGGCAAATGCGCTATTGGTAAATCTAAAACCTAATGATATTAGTAAGATGATTACAAAGGCGGCACCATTTGCTTGAAGAATTTTTAGGGTGTCGGTAAAACCGGTATGCCGTATTATGCCAGAGTATGATCTGAACACTATAAAACTAATGGAGTAGATGTATGTTATGATAACGGCGTGTGCCGAAATATTCGAGACCTCTAGTTGAGCTAGGTTAAAGTTAACCCTTAAGGCGTAAGCAATAAAGTATGAGCCAAAAACAACCAGCACATCAAAAGCGAAAATGTACCAGCTCGGCACGAAACGATGAGTGAATTTTTTCACAATATCACGTGCCCACGTTTTATTAATTGAGAATAAACCCATTTTTCAGAGGTTTTGTTAAACAATACAAAACTAATCTTTTTGTTGCAATAATCAACTGTTTAGCTTTAGTTTTTCTTCGCTACGGTGCAAATGGAGTAAGTTAGGTTAAACACATCAATTTTTATGCCAGGATTTTTTGCGCTTGGCGTTCGGCCGTTGGTTTGCTAAAGGCTAAGAGCTAATGTCAAAAGGTTAATTTCGCTGTTGTTCTGTCCACAGATAACACGGATTAGCGCAGATTGTTTTGGAGTTTTGTGTTTTATGTTCTGGGTTCTGCGTTTTGCGTTGACACTGTATTGTTTTGTTTCACTGTGTTACACTGTGTTGTACACTGAGTAACACTGTGGAGATAAATTGTTCGCTGTTTTGTATCACTGTGTTTCACTGTGTTGTACACCGAGTAACACTGTGGAAATATATTGTTCGCTGTTTTGTTTCACCGTGTATCACTGTGTTGTACACCGTGTTCCACTGTGGCAATAAAATATTCTGCGTTATGCGATGCCTATTCGGGTGCATAAACTCGCAACTAGAAACCCGCAACCCGCAACTTCCTGCTCACCGCTCACTGTTTTTGTCCACAGATTACACAGATTTGCGCAGATTGTTTTGCGTTCCTAGTTCTGCGTTTTGCGTTGACACTGTATTGTTTTGTTTCACCGTGTTCCACTGTGTTGTACACTGAGTAACACTGTGGAGATAAATTGTTCGCTGTTTTGTATCACTGTGTTTCACTGTGTTGTACACCGAGTAACACTGTGGAGATATATTGTTCGCTGTTTTGTTTCACCGTGTATCACTGTGTTTTATACCGTGTTCCACTGTGGCAATAAAATCTTCTACGTTATGCGATGCCCATTCGGCTTCGCAAACTCGTAACTAGAAACCCACAACCCTCTGCTCACCGCTTTTTTGTCCACAGATTACACAGATTTGCGCAGATTGTTTTGCGTTCCCAGTTCTGCGTTTTGCGTTGACACTGTATTGTTTTGTTTCACTGTGTTACACTGTGTTGTACACTGAGTAACACTGTGGAGATAAATTGTTCGCTGTTTTGTATCACTGTGTTTCACTGTGTTGTACACCGAGTAACACTGTGGAGATATATTGTTCTCTGTTTTGTTTCACCGTGTATCACTGTGTTTTATACCGTGTTCCACTGTGGCGATAAAATCTTCTACGTTATGCGATGCCCATTCGGCTTCGCAAACTCGTAACTAGAAACCCGCAACCCGCAACTTCCTGCTCACCGCTCACTGTTTACCGCTCACTGTTTTTGTCCACAGATTACACAGATTGGCGCAGATTGTTTTGCGTTCCCAGTTCTGCATTTTGCGTTGACACTGTATTGTTTTGTTTCACTGTGTTACACTGTGTTGTACACTGAGTAACACTGTGGAGATAAATTGTTCTCTGTTTTGTATCACTGTGTTTCACTGTGTTGTACACCGAGTAACACTGTGGAGATATATTGTTCTCTGTTTTGTTTCACCGTGTATCACTGTGTTTTATACCGTGTTCCACTGTGGCGATAAAATATTCTGCGTTATGCGATGCCTATTCGGGTGCATAAACTCGCAACTAGAAACCCGCAACCCGCAACTTCCTGCTCACAGCTCACTGTTTACCGCTCACTGTTTTTGTCCACAGATTACACAGATTTGCGCAGATTGTTTTGCGTTCCCAGTTCTGCGTTTTGCGTTGACACTGTATTGTTTTGTTTCACTGTGTTACACTGTGTTGTACACTGAGTTACACTGTGGAAATATATTGTTCTCTGTTTTGTATCACTGTGTTTCACTGTGTTGTACACCGAGTAACACTGTGGAGATATATTGTTCGCTGTTTTATTTCACCGTGTCCCACTGTGTTTTACACCGTGTTCCACTGTGGCAATAAAATCTTCTACGTTATGCGATGCCCATTCGGTTTTGCAAACTCGTAACTAGAAACCCGCAACCCTCTGCTCACCGCTTTTTTGTCCACAGATTACACAGATTGGCGCAGATTATTTTGTCGTTTTATGCTCTACGTTTCACGTTTTGCGTTGTATCTTCAGTTTTGGTAACCCGCAATTCTCCACTTTTAGTTTTTACCCTTTACGTACTAGTTAGCAAATATAGGTTAGGAAAAAAACCACACAAATGTTTCCATATATTAGAACTTTTCTTTAGATTTGTCGTTAACAAAAATACAATGAATGAAACCGAAATTTGAGGTTATTATACTTGAAGAAGTTTGGAACCTTTTGAATGTTTTGGACGAAAAGGCTAAAGAAAAAATTATTTATAACATCGACAAGGCAAAATATTTAAATGACCCTGAACTGTTTAAGAAGCTAGAAAATGAAATATGGGAGTTTAGAACCAATTACAAAAGAACGTATTACCGACTTTTTGCATTCTGGGATAAATTGAACAAGACCGAAACACTTGTAGTTGCTACTCACGGAATTATTAAGAAAACGGACAAAATCCCGAGGATAGAAATCGAGAAAGCAAAAGTAATTATGAAGTTATACTTTGAACAAAAAAACAAATAAAGCGACTATGGAAGCCACAAAAAAAATACATATTTATACCCTTGACGAGTTGAAAGACAAACATATTGGGAAAACAGGTACTGAAAAAAGGGATAAATATGAGTACGAACTTCGACTTGACCTCTTGGGAGAAGTAATTAGACGCACAAGAAAAGAAAGGCATTTGACCCAAGCCGAATTAGGTAAATTGATTGGAGTACAAAAATCTCAAATTTCTAGAATCGAAAGAAATGCGAAGAATGTAACGATTGAAACTATTCTTCGAGTTTTTAGAGCATTGAAAGCGAAAGTAAATTTCAACGTTGAGCTGATCGACGGAGAATTTAAAATCGCATAAAAATAGCTATGCTTGTAAACTTTCCACTTTACACTGTTGTGCGTTTTACGTACTACGTTCGGCGTTTTGCTGTTTCTTGGAACACAGATGACACAGATTTTACTGATTTACGCTGTTTTTCTGTCCACAGATTACACAGATTGGCGCAGATTGTTTTGCGTTCCCAGTTCTGCGTTTTGCGTTGACACTGTATTGTTTTGTTTCACCGTGTTCCACTGTGTTGTACACTGAGTTACACTGTGGAAATATATTGTTCTCTGTTTTGTATCACTGTGTTTCACTGTGTTGTACACCGAGTAACACTGTGGAAATATATTGTTCGCTGTTTTGTTTCACCGTGTATCACTGTGTTGTACACCGAGTAACACTGTGGAAATATATTGTTCTCTGTTTTGTTTCACCGTGTTCCATGTGTTGTACACTGAGTAACACTGTGGAGATAAAATCTCCTGCGTTATGCGATGCCCATTCGGGTGCATAAACTCGCAACTAGAAACCCGTAACCCGCAACTTCCTGCTCACCGCTCACTGTTTACTGCTCACTGTTTTTGTCCACAGATTACACAGATTAGCGGAGATTGTTTTGCGTTCCCAGTTCTGCGTTTTGCGTTGACACTGTATTGTTTTGTTTCACCGTGTTCCACTGTGTTGTACACCGAGTAACACTGTGGAAATATATTGTTCTCTGTTTTGTTTCACCGTGTTCCATGTGTTGTACACTGAGTAACACTGTGGAGATATATTGTTCGCTGTTTTGTTTCACCGTGTATCACTGTGTTGTACACTGAGTAACACTGTGGCAAAGAATTGTTCTCTGTTTTGTTTCACCGTGTTCCACTGTGTTGTACACTGAGTAACACTGTGGAGATAAAATATTCTGCGTTATGCAATGCCCATTCGGCTTCGCACACTCGTAACTAGAAACCCGTAACCCGCAACTTACTTCTCACCTCTCACTTTCTCAACCTCAACCTTAACCTCTCAGTCAGTTTCCTGTTTTTTAATATTCATTCGATATTCACTAGCTAATGGCAAAAGGCCAACAGCCAATGGCTGTCTATCTATTAAAATCCCACGATAACCCCACCATTAATCCAGCGTTATTAAATAGCTGCCCCTTGTCTACGGCTAGGGTAGAGTGGAAGGTAATATTCTTAATGCTTTTTATTTTCCAGCTGGTTTCTAGCATAAAGTACCACTGCTTTTGTGCGGGGTTAAAAAAGTAGTCCTCGGAATTTAGGTCAGGATTAAAAAAACCAAAACGAGAGCTGTCTCCCATGTTAAGCCCAGTATAGGTACCAAAGTACCGTACGTAGGATGCGTATAGCTTATAGTTGAAGTTATGAGTTACCTCACCCTTAACCGCAAAATGGTGCGCTATGTTTCGGTTGCTAACAAAATATGCTGAGCTGTAGGTGTTAATGTCTGAATCGAATTTATCGAGCTGTTTTTGGGTCATAAAAAATGGGGTGCCAAGTGACATCCCCAGGTATGAATGCCCCGACCTATACATGCTGTTATTATAGTAATTGTCGCGCCCACCATATGGAAAACCACAGTTGGGTTCATCGCAAAACCAGGGTTGGTCGTCTACCCGTGGGTCAGATAGACCAGGTCCGCTTTGGTGCATTGTGTACATAAACTCATACAGAACTTCCGTTACTATTCGTGTTGGCAAAGGATCCTTTACACCCAAGCCCCAAAGGCCATCCAGCTTGTTTTTGTATGATTGCCCCGATCCGTCGGTAAAAAGGTGTTGGTAGTATAGGTGTAGGCTCGATTGTCCAATTTTGGCTTTTATACCCCAATCCCACACCCCGGTATGAAAACCCAGCGCATTTACCTCGTTTGCAGGCGATCCATCGGGACCCTCTTTGGCTATCATAACCCTTAAAAAATCGGAAAGTGTGGCGGGTAACTCGCCATGGACAGGTGAATTGCCTCCCCAAATTGCGATATGGGTAAGTCCCCAGTAAGCGTTAATCCCTATATCGCCACCCGCCTGAATATGGAATGATTTATCGTGAACAAAAGCGTCCTTTACGTACCTTGAATTATCGAGCCAGCCGTGGGCAAAATGACCACGAAATTCAAGATATCCTTTGGTGAAAGGCACATTATAAAAATTGGGGACGGATAACACAATTCGGGGAATTGGTATTGAGTTATTGCTTATGGCCAAGGATCCCGATGATAGATCGCTTAAAGTTATACCATAGCTCGTTTGCTTACGACCCGCCTCAAAATGTATAAACCCCAGTTTAGCTTCTACATAGCCTTGCTGAATATATGCCGATGAGTTGGAAGATGCCCTTGCAACCAGATCGATACCGCCGCCTATACTAAAAAGTTTCTCGTTGTTTATGCGGTAACTAGTGGACAGTAGCGTAAGCCCATTGGCACTGGCATCATCAAACATACCCCAGCGGTTGTGGGTTAGCCAAAAACTTTGATCCTTGGTGGTTCCAACGGTTGATAGGGCTGATATGTTGGCGTTGAATCTAAGTGTGTCTTTTTGAGCAAAAAGGGAGGGAGAGAGTAGGAGGCAGAGTAGGAGAGTTGTTGGGAGTTTCATGGTGAAGTTAGCAGTTTTTTGAGTTGAAAGTTCGTAAAGTTTATACAGTTCTTAAAGTTGTTGTGTGATGTGTAATGAGTAATCTGTGATGAGTAGATTTGTTGAATGGATTACATACACGTACTTTTTTCGCCGTCATCGCGAGCGAACTTTGCGAAGCGATCTGTTTCTGAGTTATTTTGTTTCACCGTGTTACACTGTGTTTTACACTGAGTTACACTGTGGCGATAAAATAATCTACGTTATGCTATGCCCAGTCGGGCGCGTAAACTCGTAACTAGAAACCCGAAACCCGAAACCCGAAACCCGCAACTCACTGCTTACTGCTTACTCTTTCAATCTAATAATTTAACCATTTCGGGAAAGCTAAGTATCTTTTTACTATTCCGCTTTTCAAAAACCAGATGCTCAAAATCTTTCACCTTATGATTCAAATCGACCTTTGTAAGGTGTTCTTCAAGTGCTTTTTTCAATTCACTCATATTCTTAATGCCCAATTTTTGTTGTAGAAATCCAAAATCGGGGACAGTTTGGCCAAGAAGAAAAATAGCATCGTAAAAGTCTCTGCCTTTTGAACGGTTGAGAAGAGCAGATATCTTCATTGCACAAAGAATTTCATCGGGTGGCACTGGTATACTGAAAAAAAAACCACATGATTGTACTATGGCAAGCTTCGGGTTGTATAAATAATTCTGGTCTTCCGCCTCAATTTTTATAAGAAATCGCTCCTCTCTATGGCCAGAAAGGTTCAGATCAAAAAGAAATTCGGGAAAGTAAATATTACGCCTATAGGCCGATAGGTTTGCTTGGTTTTTCTCTTTGATTACTGCATTTATTCCAAACCTCTGAAGGAATAGGAGTACGGAATCGGTCATTTTATTGAAGTCAACTAGTGTAAGGTTCTTACAATCGAAATCCAAATCTTCAGAAAAACGATCGATACCCTTTACTAATCGGAGACTAGTGCCACCAATAAATGTTATTTCTTGAATATATTTTGAAGTGGATAGAAAGTCAAGAATTAAAAGTAGAATATACTCCTTAATCAAATATTTTCTATGTGCAGGATTCTCTCTGAGGTATGGAGGGAAAAAAGAAAAAACCTGTTCTGTATTAATCATTATTTAGGGTTTTTGTAAGGGCATCAACAATGCTTTGCAATCGTTTATTTTGGAATGATTTAGCGTAGCTCTGCAATTTTTCGATGCTAATTAGCTCTTCCAAAAGATTTTCATCGATACGTAAGGCTTCAAAATCTTGCCAGGTTATATAGTAAGGATTGAGGTAAAGAAGATCGAGCAGAGCTTTCTCGGGTTGCGCCATAAGCATATACAAACCATTTTTGTAGGGTTTTGCCTCAAATCCAAACATAAGAGAGGGTTGGATGTTTTGATATGTATAGGTCCCAAACTGATTTTCGAATTGTGCTGTTTTAAGACTAGATACGTTGGTGATTTGAACAACGGCCTCGGGGATTAAACCATAGAAGGCGAGGGCTGTATGTGTGCTTATATACGATGGTTTATACATTCTATTGGCAAAGTACATGTAATAAAACGATTCTTGCTTGTACTCGGGGAATGTATATAGGCCGTTTTTTAGTTTTATAACATACTCTTTTTTTAACCAGTTGGTTAGGTTGTTTTTATTAAAATCAGGATGCAAGGCATATACCTGGTGGGGACTAAAGCAGATTAGAGGAAAGAATTGCGCCTTGAAATTTGTGTAGTTCATTTCTGTTTTTATACAAATATAGGGAAAAACAGAAACGAAATTGCGTTATTTGTAATTATTTTGGTGTTTTGCTGTTTTATTCGAACACTGTTGACACTGATTTGCGCAGATTGTTTTGGAGTTTTGTGTTTTATGTTCTGGGTTTTGCGTTGCCACTGTATCGTTTTGTTTCACTGTGTTACACTGTGTTGTACACTGAGTTACACTGTGACAAAGAATTGTTCTCTGTTTTATTTCACCGTGTTTCACTGTGTTGTACACTGAGTTCCACTGAGGCAAAGAATTGTTCTCTGCTTTGTATCACCGTGTTACACTGTGTTGTACACCGAGTTACACTGTGGCGATAAAATATTCTACGTTATGCTATGCCCATTCGGTTTTGCAAACCCGTAACCCGCAACTCACTCCTCACTGCTCTCCCCTCACTGCTCACTGTTCACTGCTTACAGCTCACTATCCTTAACTAATCCCAAAATCACACTAGCCACCCTCTCAATATCCCCATCTGTTAAACCTGGGCCACTCGGTAAGCAGAGTCCATCATTAAATAGCTTTTCTGCTGTGTTATCCCCATAGAAGGGAGCATCTTTAAACACGGGTTGTAAATGCATAGGTTTCCAGAGGGGGCGTGACTCTATGTTTTCGGAATCCATTTTCAATCGTACATCTTCGCGAGTGAATCCTGCTATCGCTGGGTCTATAACAATGCAGGTTAGCCAGTAGTTAGATTTAAAATCCTCATTGGGGTTGGTGTGGAACGATAGCCCGGGAACATCTTTTAGAAACTCTCTGTATAGGTTGTTAATCTCTCTGCGACGTGCCACGTGATTATCTAAAACTAGCATCTGTCCACGACCAATACCTGCACATACATTGCTTAACCGGTAGTTATACCCAATATGGCTATGCTGATAGTGTGGCGCATTGTCGCGGGCTTGGGTGGCAAAAAACATGGTTCGCTGTGCCACTTCTTCTGTTTTACATACCAGTGCACCACCACCCGATGTGGTAATCATTTTGTTTCCGTTGAACGATAGGCAAGCAAACTCGCCAAGGGTGCCACACCTTCTTCCTTTGTAACTAGCACCTATTGCTTCTGCTGCATCTTCAAGTATGGGTATGTTATACTCTTTGGAAATGCTCAAAATCTCATCCATTTTAGCAGGCATGCCGTAAAGATGAACGGGAATAATGGCTTTTGGGCTTTTTCCAGTCTTACTTATTCTATGTTCAATGGCTTGGCGCAAAAAGTGTGGGGACATATTCCAAGTATCCGCTTCACTATCTACAAATACTGGCTTAGCACCCAAGTAAGCTATGGGATTGGCTGATGCTGCAAACGTAAAACTTTGGCATATTACCTCATCTCCAGCCTCTACGCCCAGCTGTACCAATGCCAAATGTAGGGCAGCAGTGCCAGAACTAAGAGCAACCACATGAATATTCTGACCTAAATATTTCTCTAAGTCCTCCTCAAAACCATTAACATTAGGCCCAAGAGGTACTACATAGTTATCATCAAAGGCTTGCTGTATAAATCGTTGTTCTTGGCCGCCCATTTGGGCCAGGGAGAGCCATATCTTTTTGTTATTCATGTTTTATTGTTTATAATAGCACGCTGATTGCTTTGCAATACACTGATTATGCTGATTGGCGCTGAGAAGAAAAAATCTGCGTTTATCTGTTCAATCGGTGTTTTATGTTTGTGCCATTCATCTATTTGTATATATCTTTCTTTTTATCTCTGGTTTCTTCCCAAAGTTAAGCAACAGCCCAACTTCTATTTCTGTTGCTTTTAAATAATTCACCAACTGGTTTTCATGTGATTGATTCAATGCTTCACAAGCTTTTAATTCTATTATCACATTATTATCTACAAGTATATCTGCAAAATATTTACCAACCAATTCATCTCTAAAATAAACACTAATGGGATACTGAGGTTTGACATTTAAACCTGCTCTTTTTAATTCAATACATAATGAGTTTTCATAAATTCTTTCAAGAAAACCAAAACCCAAAGTATTGTAAACTGTATAGAAACAACTAATTATCTTATCAGTTATACCAGAGTGTTTATACATTTCAATAGCTCTTTTATAATTGCACACTTATTAAAAACGCTGATTTACTCAGATATATAGTTTTAGCTGCGACCATCTGCACAATCGATGTTTTATCTGCGTTTATCTGCTCAATCAGTGTCATCTGCGTGCCATTACACTTACTTGTTGACCCTACACCTATTCCCCAACGCCAACCTATTGTCTGGTATATCCTTCGTTACCACTGAGCCTGCCAATCAAATTGGATACGGTGTAACACTGTGGAATATCTTTTTGGGTCACAATGTTTTTCTCATCAAAAAATCACTGATATATAAATGTTTTACTCCGTCTATGGAATCCTTCCAAAAATCATCCATAGTAACAACATATTTAGGGTATTGGTCGTCAATGCTTAACAAAGGAAGAAATTCCCGATCGACGGTTTGTTGGTGTAGAGAGCTCTGAAAAAGCAAAACTTTCAAAGTTTACTTGAATGACCTGCTCTTCATTTATGCCCATATTCAGTAACTCTGCTCTAAGCAAACTCAATACGGTTGACTTCCCAGAACGTCTAATTCCGGTGATAATCTTTACCTGAGGTTTATTGATAAAGTTTTTTAGTTGCTCTATATATACTGGCCTTGAAATGATGTTTGTGGACATGACCCTAAAGATAGCGTTTTGTTTTGAGTTTTTGTGGTTATAGGCGTAAAAAGTGTTAGTGAAAAGACTCTATTCGTATATTATCTGAAATAGTTAGTATTGTGGGAGGGGATCCAGAGTAACACTATAGTATATTTTTTGGTCAAAGATTTTGGGTCACAGAGTTACACGGTGTATGACACAGAGGGACACGGTGGAATATCTTTTGGTCACAGTGTTACATGGTGTTGAACACAGAGGGACACGGTGGGATATCTTTTGGTCACAGTGTAACACGGTGTATGACACAGAGGGACACAGTGGAACATTTTTTTTTTAGTTCACAGAGTAGCACAGTGTATGACACAGAGTAACACGGTGGAATGTTTTTTAGTCACAGTGTAACACGGTGTATGACACAGAGGAACACGGTGGAATGTTTTTTGGTCACAGTGTAACACGGTGTTTGACACAGGGTAACACGGTGGAATATCTTTTTGTCACAGAGTAACACGGTGTTGAACACAGAGGGGCACTGTGGAGTATCTTTTAGTTCACTGAGTAATACTGTGTTTTGCACCTGTCGAAGCAGTATAAATCTTTTTCTAAATATATGGGCTTTACTATAAAATGCTTCGCAGTATGCTTTTCTTTTTTGCATACAGGAGCTAGATTTCTATTTCTTAGTCTTTAAATAAAGGCTCTCTTTTTTCTAAAAAAGCGGCCATACCTTCTATTTGATGTTTATGTTCAAAACAATCTGCAAAATAATTATGTTCAATGGTTTCCAAATTGTTCTTTAAAGGATTGGGAGCATTATTTATTATTTTTTTTGCAGCACAAATAGCATTGGACGAATTGCATAGTAATTGTTCTGCAAGCTTGGTTGCTTCATCCAAAATATTATTAGTATCTATCACCTTGTTTATCAATCCTATTCTAAAAGCTTCTTGGGCATCTATAAGACGGCCTGTAAATATAAGCTCTTTTGCTAAACTTGGGCCAATTTGTATTGGAAGACGAATGTTACCACCAAAGCCAGGAATAATGCCCAATTTTACTTCTGGTTGACCAAATTTTGCATTACTTGAAGCAATCCTTAAATCGCATGCTAGCGCTAACTCACATCCACCACCTAGTGCGTATCCATTAATTGCTGCTATTACAGGGATTTCTAAATTTTCAATGGCATTGAAAAGATTGGTTCCTTTCTTTGCTAGCTGAAGGGCGTCACCTTTAGTCATACCTTTCATTTGCTCAATATCTGCTCCAGCAACAAATGCCTTTCCTGCACCTGTAATAACTAGTACTCTAATATATTTATTATTTGAAATAGATTCAATAACTGCAGTCATTTCATCTAACAACTCAATATTTAGAGCATTGAGTGTACGAGGACTATTAATAGTAAGAATGCATATTTTTTCTTCTAAATACTCTAATTCAATATACATGATTTTTTTATTCAATTATTTTAATCACTTTAGCAGGTACTCCAACAGCAGTGCAATTCGGAGGTAAATCACTAACAACTACTGCGCCTGAACCTACTATTGTATTTTTTCCAACTTTTAACTTATTAATCATTTTAGCACCTGTGCCAACATAAACGGCTTCTTCAATTACTACTTCACCAGAAATGTTAACCGTAGGCATAAATGAACAATAATCTCCAATTATTGTATCGTGCCCAACAGTACAGGCTAAATTTAAAATCACATGTTTCCCAATTTTAATATTAACAGTCGAAATAACATTTGCACATAAAATGGTTCCTTCTCCAATTTCACTATATAATTTATTCCCCAATATCACACTCGGGTGTTTTAGTATTGGATATTTAATGTTTGTGTTATGAATCCCCTCTATTACCTTTTTCTTGATTTTTGGTTCTGCAATTGCAAAAACGACATATAACTTTTCTTGAATATTGTTTAGAGAGGAAGTTCCTCCTAAAACCTTATACCCATTAATCGTTTTCCCATACTTATCCTTATCGTCATCAAAATATCCAATAAATTCCCACGTATTTGAAACATTATTGATGTGCTCAATGAGAGAGTGAACTTCTCGTCCGAAGCCACCTGCGCCAAAAATTGCTATTTTTTTCATATTCACTATTTATCAATAAAATTCCCTTCAAACGCTTCCATTGTTATACTAGTATCTGAACTAATTCCTTCACGTTTGATTGTTTTTTTTATGGTCATTACACAAATTTTAAAATCCAAAGTTAGTGATACATTATTTATATACCACACATCATATTCAAATTTTTGCTGCCAACTAATTGCATTTCTCCCATTTACTTGTGCCCAACCCGTTATACCAGGGCGCAATTCGTGTCGTCGTTTCTGCATGTCGTTATATAGCGGGAGGTATTGTATCAACAATGGGCGAGGTCCTATCATACTCATATCACCTTTCAACACATTTATCAGTTGCGGTATCTCGTCCATCGATGTTTTCCTTACAAAAGTACCTATGGGTGTCAATCGTTCTGCATCGGACAATAGATTACCTTGCGCATCTTTCTTGTCACTCATTGTTTTGAATTTGATGATGCGGAATATCTTTTCGTTCTTCCCTGGTCGTTTTTGGAGGAAAAATGGCTTGCCCTTATTGACAATGGTTAGACATACTGTTATAAGTATAAAGATGGGAGATAGAATTATAAGTCCAATTAGGGCTAATGTGAAATCTAACGTGGGTTTAATTATGGATTTATACATTTACTTTTTCCTTAATTAAATTATAACTTTTCGTAATTAAATATTCCTTTTTAAGTAAATTCCATCCATTCTCACCCATTGTTGTTAAATCATCTCGACATAACTGTGAAATTTTGTCTTGTATGGTTTTATTATCACCTGATTCTACCCAATACCCACATTCGGCTTTTTCTATAATCCTACCCATATCAGTATTCACATCTGTGGCTGCCAGTACAGGTTTTTTCATCTCTAAGTAAGTCAATAATCGCGAAGGAAAATTAGGGATAGTAAAGTCTTTATGTAAGAATATTAAACCTATATCACAAGCGGCAAGTAGAGTATCATATTCAACTTTTGGTAACCCCGACAACAAGGTTGAATTAGTTGGTTTGTGAGTTTTAAACCAATTATCTAGTTTAGTAAATTGAGTACCACTACCAACTATTAACACATACGCTTTTGGTTCTTTCAGTTCTTCTAGGGTTTCAATTAAGAAATCAATACCCTGCGGTATTCCTAAATTTCCGCCATAAACAAATATTTTTTTATCCAAGGGAAGGCCAAATTTTGTTTTAATTTCTTTCTTTTCTTCTAGTGTATATTTTATGTGTAGTGGGCTAATTGAATTTGGGTTAACCTCTACTTTATTTATATTTATTGAAGGATTATTCTTTAATAAAAACTCAACATTTGCAGGAGACATACAACCAATAGTATCCGAGATATCATACAGTTTTTTTTCCTTTCTTTCAAAATACATGTGAATAAGGCTGCCCTTTCTTATCATTTTCATATCCACTGCATTCTGTGGAAAAATATCTTTTAAAAGAAGGTAAGAATATGCCTTACTCTGACTTTTAATGTATTTAATTACTCTCTCAAATGTAATGGGAGGGGTTGAGTATAATACTAAATCGAATTTTATTCCTTTCAAATACTTTTTTATTGCTCTTAAGTATTGAAACTCTATTGCTAAAGTTGCAATGCCTTTTTCAATAAAGTGACACTTAGTAATATTTAGCGTTTTAACTTGAAGTAACTTAATTCCTTCAACTTTAGATATATTTGTTTTAATGTTTAATCTCCTTTCAGCGGGTGTAACTATAGTCACTTGGTGTCTTTTATTTCGAAACTCCCTCAAAAGGTCTGTATAAATTCCTCTATCTTCGATTGATTTAATATGTGATAATGTTAAAAAAAGTATCTTCATTCGGGTTGGTTTTTTCTGAAATTGTTTGATGCAGAATAGTTTTTTGTTTGTGTTGTTATTGTTAATTACTCTGCACTCCAAACAGTTCTCTTCACATAATCCGTATAACTCAAAATTATGCGCACAACCTTTTCAGAAACATTAGGCATAGAGTAATCCCCTACTTCACGGAAGTTGCGAGTTTCACCTACTTCTTGTCGCAACACCTGTGTTAACCCTTGCATAATGCGCTCGGGTGACAAACCTACCATCATTACAGATGCTTCTTCCATTGCCTCTGGGCGTTCGTGTGCCTGGCGAAGGTTGAGGGCTCTAAAGTTAAGTATAGATGACTCTTCCGATATTGTTCCTGAATCGGATAATGCTGCATAAGAACGCATTTGCAATGAATTGTAATCATGAAAGCCCAATGGTTTTAGAAATTGCACTTCAGGTCTTACCTCTACTTGCATTTTGTCGATCATGTTGCGTGTACGTGGATGTGTAGATACAATAATAGGCATCTTGTATTTGTCAGCAATTGCATTCAAAGATTCAATTAATCCATTGAAGTTTTTTTCAGAGCTGATGTTCTCTTCTCTATGTGCAGAAACAACAAAAAACTTTCCTTCTTCCAATTCCAACTTAGTCAATACATCCGATGCTACTATTTGTGGCAAATAGTGGTGCAATACCTCATACATGGGCGAGCCCGTTTTGATAATTCTATCGGCTGGCAATCCTTCACGTAACAAATATTCACGTGCAATACTCGAATAGGTTAAATTTATATCCGAAGTGTGGTCCACAATTTTACGATTGGTCTCTTCGGGCACACGCTGATCGAAACAACGGTTTCCGGCTTCCATATGGAAGATAGGTATTTTGCGTTTTTTTGCTGCAATTGCGCATAAGCAAGAGTTGGTATCGCCCAATACCAAAAAAGCATCAGGTTGCACCTTTTCCAACACTGGGTCGATGTTGATTAATATTTGCCCAGCAGTGGTGGTGGCGTTCTTGCCGGCTGCTTCTAAGAAATAGTCGGGTTTGCGAAGACCGAGGTCTTCAAAGAATATTTGGTTTAGCTCGTAGTCGTAGTTTTGGCCGGTGTGGACGAGGATGTGCTCTATTGCATCAGATTCATCGAGTTTAGCCATTACTCTTGATAGGCGAATTATTTCGGGGCGTGTACCTACTACGGTGAGGACTTTTAGTTTGGTGATTGGTGATTGGTGATTTGTGATTGGTGATTTGTGATTGGTTGGTGGTATGTGATTTGACATAAGAGTAAATTTTATTTTTTGACATGTTTAATAAGACCTTGGAGCATTCTGGATATTGAGTTTAATTCATTTATCAATTCCTGTGCTTTTTCTTCAGAAATAAAGTCAAGCATTTTAGATAATATTAGCTGAGTTTCAAGTTCAGATCCACTACCTAGGGCAATGTATAGAAATTGAATGAATTCTTTATTATGGTTTCGAACTGCACCTTCTGCTATATTTGAAGGAATTGAGACAGCGGATCGGCGGATTTGTGAAGTTAGTCCATATAGTTCTTCCTTAGGGAATGAAGACGTTGTTTTATAGATTGATGCCACTAGCTCAATTGTTTTCTTCCATACATCTAAATCTTTATGTGTTTTCATAACTATAAACAGTTTGTTCTTTACTATTCACTAGTCACCAATCACAAATTACCTTTTATTAGACCTTTTCAAAATAAGTATCTGGATTCTCGGCATCAAACACCTCGTTAACCCACATAACCGTTACCATATCATTATTTCCTAAATTCTCAATGTTATGTGTATATCCCACGGGAATATCAAGCACTTCGAGTTTTTTGCCAGAAACATGGTATTCAATTATCTTAGATGGTTCATCAGTTTTTCTAAAGCGAATTACTCCATTACCCGATACCACCAAAAACTTTTCATTCTTGGTATGGTGCCAATGATTCCCTTTTGTTATTCCGGGTTTGGATATATTTATGGATACCTGACCTCTGTCGGGTGATTTCAAAAACTCTGTGAATGAGCCACGTTCATCCACATTCATTTTTAAGGGATAAGAGAAACTATCCTCGGGCAGATAACTTAGGTAGGTGGAGTATAACTTTTTTGTTAATGCGTTGGATAAGTCAGGCACTTTTAACGTTTTACGACTTTCTTTAAAAGAGTGAATTAAGTCGACGATTTCTCCCAGATTTATTTTGTGCTCGGCTGGTACCTTGCAGTAGCCCCCAACTGTGTTAGGGTTATTTGTTAAACATCTGGTGAGTTCCTGAACCACATCGTCAATGTACACTAAGGTCATTTGTGCGTTTGCATCATTCACTTGTATGGGCATATCCCGAGCTATGTTGTGGCAGAAAGTAGCCACTGCACTGTTGTAGTTGGGGCGGCACCATTTACCAAAAACATTTGGGAAGCGATAGACATAAACATTTGCTCCAGTTTCTTTTCCATATTTAAATAGCAAATCCTCTCCAGCTTTTTTAGATGCACCATACAGATTGTCTAATTCTGCCTGTATGGAAGACGAGAGCATGATGGGGCAGCTGTTATTGTGCTTTTTGAGAGTGTCAAGTAACTGACTAGTAAAGCCAAAATTACCTTCCATAAATTCGCTTTGCTCTTTGGGTCGGTTAATGCCAGCTAAGTGAAACACAAAATCGGCTTCTTTGCAATAAATATCTAAAAGATTAGGTTCGCTATCAATATCAAATTCGAAAAGTGTTATATCCGAACCCAATGTTGCATGCTTTGCTTTTCCTTGCTGTATGTTTTTTAATTCAGCAATAAGGTTTTTCCCTATAAATCCTTTTGCACCAGTTATCAGTATTTTAAACATTTTTTGTGAACTGTGATGTGTGAACTGTGATGTGTGAGTTGTAACCTGTGATGTGTAAGTTGTGATGAGACTGTTATGAAATTGATTTTTTTAATCCAATTGTCATTTTTCTAATGATGATTAATTCAGAAATTAATTTATCAAATTCAATTTCACTTAAATAGGTTAAATTCTTAGAGATAATTAATTGTGTTTCTAATTCAGCAATAGAACCTAAAGATATTGCTAAAAACCGAGAAAATTCTTTAGTAGATGTTCGTGCAGCTCCTTCCGCAATGTTTGAAGGGATAGAAACAGCACATCGTCGGATTTGATTCGACAACCCATAAAGTTCAGATTTAGGGAATGATTCTGTAATTTTATATATGACTGTTACTAAAAGTATGGATTTTTTCCAGACGTCTAAATCGTGGTGGGTTTTCATTTTCTTAGTTGTGAAGTGCGAACTTTGATCTGTAAGCTGTGAACGGTGATGGGAGTAATTTGCGGCAACTCATCACTCATTACTCATCACTTATCACCCAGCACATCCTTTCTAATCATTTCCAATTTCAATAATAACTCTTTCATTTCTTCTAAATTCAAACGATGAGTATTATGCGAATGATAATCTTCTACTTTAGATATATCCTCTTGTCCTTTTGAGAAATACTTATCATAATTCAAATCCCTAGCATCGGCAGGTATTCGGAAATAATTACCCATATCTTCTGATCGGAACATCTCTTCGCGAGTTACCAACGTTTCATATAGTTTCTCGCCATGACGTGTACCAATAACCTTTATGGAGGTATCTGTTTTATATAGTTCTCTTAGCGCATTTGCCAATACTTCTAAGGTTGCAGCCGGAGCTTTTTGCACGAATAAGTCGCCACTATTCCCATTTTCAAAAGCATACAGAACCAAATCAACTGCATCTTCAAGAGTCATCATATAGCGTGTCATATTGCTATCGGTGATGGTAATGTCTTTGTTTGCCCTCATTTGATCAATCCATAAGGGGATAACTGAGCCACGGCTGGCCATAACGTTTCCGTAGCGGGTACAGCAAATAGTTGTGGTTGCATTATCACCAAGTGAACGTGCTTTGGCTATGGCCACCTTCTCCATCATCGCTTTGCTAATACCCATGGCATTTATTGGATAAGCGGCTTTGTCGGTACTAAGAACAATTACCTTTTGTACACCATGCTCGTCAGCTGAGTCTAACACATTTTGAGTGCCTAACACATTGGTTTTTACTGCCTCAATGGGGAAGAATTCACACGAAGGTACCTGTTTCAATGCGGCGGCATGAAACACGTAGTCAACTCCACGCATGGCATTGTCTATACTTCGTTTATCCCTAACATCGCCAATGTAATATTTCACTTTGGGGTTTTGTAATTGATGACGCATATCGTCTTGTTTCTTCTCATCTCTACTGAATACGCGTATTTCATGAATGTCGGTATCAATAAAACGAGTTAATACAGCATTGCCAAAAGATCCAGTACCTCCAGTAATTAGTAAGGTTTTGTTTTTAAACATAGTTCAATAGTTGGTTTTATAATTAACATAAAGTCCAGTCGCTAGGAATTTGATTTGGATCAATTGCATTTAACATTGATTGATATTCCATTTGTTCTTCTATGCTGCTGAACCGAGGCTTTATTTTTTTCGCCGGAACCCCTCCATATACAAAATAAGCCTCTACATTTTTAGTCACAACTGATCCTGCTGCAATAATGGCTCCATCTCCAATTTTAATTCCCGTCATTACTATAGAAAAAGCTCCAATCCAAACATCTTTACCAATAATTGTTTCTCTTACTGTTTTCCTGCCTGAAAAAATTATAGGTCTATCTAATAATTTGAATTCATGGTCGTTACCTATAATTGATACATTATTTGCGAGCATAGAGAATGCTCCTATTGTGACATTAGGGTAAATAATACATCTTTTACCTACTAAAACAATGTGGCTCGGTTTTTAAATCTCTTGAAATATTAGATTTTTCTCCAAATAGATGGGATGTGAAACATCACGTAGTCCATATTTTTTTGTAAAAAAAAGAGATTTTGAAAATCTATATATGTTCAATAACTTCTTTTTCATTTTCGTTTGATTTTTTATCTAAAAACAGGAATAGTAAATAAAAAAGTAATGGATCTAACGGACCATGAAAAGATGTTGAATCAACCAATGATCTTAATAGCAAGCAAATAAGTAGTGATAGGTATATATAATTCTTTTCCCGAATAAAAAAACATGATGTTTTTATTAATAAAAAACTCAAGCATAAAACCCCTAATAACCCGTAATATATGTGCAGCCGGATGATTGAATTATGTGGGTTTAAATCTAATGCAACGATACTTTGCACTTCCTTAAGCGGTGCACCAGTAAGTATATACAAAAAACTTTCTTTCATTTTTGCAATATATTCGGTGTTTACACCAGAGCGTGCACTATCTTCTATTCCATAATTTACAAAACGCACTAATCCACTATTTAAAAGATCGGAAAATAGAAAGATATATATTAAATAGACTACAATTAAGAGTAGCGAAACAAAATACACTCTGTATTTTTTGTATTTTTTATCGATTAAAATTACTGAAAGTAACAAAAGAGTAAATACAATTATACCACTGCGTCCTGTTGCCCAAATAGATAAAACTAATGAAGAGATAAGTAGTATCAGGGATATTTTTTTATTGTTCTGATGAGCAGATATAATATGATATGATGCAGCAATAAGCAAAACAACGGATATGAAGTTTCTGCTAATAGAGAAAATCTCTGTTGGATTAGTTCCTTTTACAATATGAAATCCAAAAAACAATAAAAGAATTATATAGCACCACTTATAGATTGGATAGCTTAACCTAATTATGAAAGGAATAAAAGCTATACCTATGTAACTAAAGAGCAGTATGACATCTTGGATTCTATAATTGTCGGTAATTAAAGAACTTAATAGAGCATTTAACACACCGATATAGATAATAAAGAACATCCATTTAATTATGTTCGCTTTATTACTTTTGCTAATAAGGGAAATAATCAATGCAACGTAACCTAAACCAATGTATAAGATAGTTGCTACATTACTTAAACTTGCAGAATAAAACTTCAATATAATTAAGAAGAAGAATACTGGAATGATTAATTGTAGTATAGTTTCTTTCCTGATCATTTATTTTAAAACATCTGAGATATTCTTTTTCTGATATGCATCCAGCAGACTATTTGGAGTTAAATTAATAACACTAATATTTTTTTTGCTAGCTTTTTTAGATATAATATAGTGAAAGTTTGTTGTTAAAGCGTAGTATTTCAATAATAATCCTAGCCTGTTTTGTGCTAATGGTTTGTTCTTATCATCATCATAGCAATGAACTTCTACTGGATGAGCAAAAGCATTATAGTCGGCTCCTAGCAAATAAATTTCTTTAAACCCTAAGAACATCGCAGTTTTAATACATTCACTAACTACATTAAATGTTATATGCGCATTTTGGGTTAAATCATAAGCGAAGTTTTTTATAGGATATAACTTAGAATATGATTTAATGGTTTTATTAATAATGTTTTCTTCTTTTACTACTTTACCCCCATTTTGATTAGTTAGAAAAATAGTGTTAGGAAATTTTTCTGCAATTTTTTTAAAAACAAATCTGTGTCTTGAAAAAAAAAGATTGTCAAATAAAGCGTAGTAAGTTGGGGAAACAATATTCAGTACGTCTGATTTATATAAAAAATTTACTCCAAATGTCACTTCTTTTTTCAGAAACTGTTGTTGTTCTTCGGTTAAGGTTTTTAAAGAGGGCCCTGCTCCTAGTATAAAGCACCTTTGTCCTTTATGTAAATCTTTGTAACAAGAGTTTCTCTTTAGTTCTCTTTTAAGTTTGAATTTAAAGAAGAAAATTGCTTGCGACATTAAATTAAATGCCCTGTAAAAAAAACTATCTAGTTTTTCTTTTTTTTCGAAAAGGCTCATATCTATATGTTTATAAAGTTAGGATTGTTTGTTGCTTCTTTTGCTATAGTTTTTATTTTTGTTGCCTGTTTGAGATGGTCTACCTTGACTGGACAGATTTTAACTTAAACACAGTTCTTTTCTTACTTTTTTAGATATCAATAAATTCAGGTTTGATTACTATGGTTTTTGCAATGTTTTTAATTTGCACTAATGTTTTATAGTTAAGTGCTATAAATAAAACCACTGGAATAATAAAAAACCATTCATTTATAGAGAGGAATATAAAACAAATATTCAAGATATATGGAAGAATGAGTTTAATCGGATAAATATCTTTTAAAACTTCAAAAGTAGAAAGGTTTAAATTTACTAGTTTTCGCCCCATTCTACCTAAAATAAATACATAAATAAAGTAAGACACCATTGTTGCTGTAATTACAAATGAAAATGGGACATGAAATACTGCAGACAGGACAAAGGCAATTATTATATTAATAATGAGTGATAGGAATGACAAATGGCTTAATTTTTTTTCTTTATTTTTAGCTATTAACAGTCCAGAATAACCAAATGAGTTAGTGTATAAAACTACGGTTAGAGCAATTAGTTTAAACGCGTTTGCCGATTGGTTATACTGTGGAAACAAAAGTATAAATAAAGGGAAAAATAGTATGGCAAAGTGAACTAACAAATGTGATGTTGTTATATACGCATCGCGTAGTTGGTTTAATAGTTCAACAACTTTCTCATTTGAAGCACAAGCCAGTCGGTTTAGTAGTTTTGGGAATATAAGAAATGAAAATGATTGTAGTAGCAATAGTACCGTATTTGCCAAAGCAAATGCAAATGTAAAGTAACCAAATTCTTCAACACTATAATAGAAACTTACAAAAGAACGGGTTGAAATAACAATAAAATAAAAAGATGTATTGTAAATAAACAGATGCCATCCTTTTACCTGTATCGATTTAGCCAAACGACCAATAAAAAGTGGTTTTAGTTTCACTGGACTTTTTAATATGTATAGGCATAAGGATACTGAAAATGCCAGCAAATTTGCTCCAACCAATGCCCATATTAAATTTTCACCTTTAAAGCACAGAATGGCTATTAGCATCAAAACAGGAAAGGCCGATTGATTGATGGCAATTTCCATGATCTTACCATAAACCCTGAAAACAACAGCAAATAAAGAGTTGTAATAAGCCAAAACACCTATTCCTGCTACTGCTAGGGCATAAGTTGAAAAGTTGTATTTACTCCCTATATTTAAATGAAATATTTTGTTAGTTAAAAAAAATAAGATTACTACAATTGAAAGGACTGCAAGCATAGTTAATGCTGTTCCTATAACTTTTTGAACATACCACTCCTTTTTTTTATGAATGGATATTATTGCATTTACAGAATGAGATATTCCAAAGTTTATTTGATTCAAGTATTGGATAATTAGGGTTATAAATCCCCAAATTCCCAAATAATAAGGGCCAAGGTAAACTGCAATAAATAGAGAATTGACAAATTGAACGAGATATGTAGCGTAGCGGCTAAAAACGTAATGTAACACCTTGTTTTTAACCACTTTTTTAAGAAGATGAGAATGCTTAGACATTTTTATTTAATAAGATTATGGGAAAGAGGTTCTCCCTTTCTATAATCTTTATCGGTTATTCTTCCTACAACCTCATTATAGAACTTTGGGTGCAATCCAATCCCTGGCCTAATAGACCTAACATTATCTTCAGTTAAAGTTTCCCCAGCTTTAATGTCTTTTACAGCAAACAATGATCTTCTTCTGTTATTATCTTCCTCGCTTACCTTATAGGTTACTTCCCCTAATGACTTCTCTACATTTCTAATTGTATCAACCATTTCTTTAAATTCGTTTGGCTCCATCGAGAAAGCCGAGTCGGGACCACCTAAGGATCTATCCAGAACAAAGTGCTTTTCTACTATCTCTGCTCCCAATGAAACTGCTACGGTTGGAACCAAAGAGCCCATTGTATGATCCGATAAACCAACTTTCACTCCAAATCGTTTTTTCATATCTATCATAGTTCGAAGATTAGCTTGAACTATGGAAGCAGGATATTGCGAGGTGCATTTTAATAATGTTACATCGTTATTTCCAACCTTACGACATGCTTCTAATGCAAGTTCAATGTCTTTTATATCAGCAAGACCAGTAGAAATAATCATAGGCTTACCCTTTGAGGCAGCATATCCTATAAGATTTACATCTGTTATTTCGGGAGAAGCTATTTTATAAATTGGATTATCTATTTTTTCTAAAAAATCCACAGCCTCTAAATCAAATGGTGATGAAAAGAATATTAAACCAAGCTCTTCCGCATACTTTTTTAACTTGGGCTGCCATTCATAAGGCATACTTGCTTCTTTAAATAGTTCCCAAGGTGTATATCCTTTCCATAAGCCGTCAGTTTTTGGTACAAAATAGCCAGTGTCAATATTTAGTGTTAAACTTTCAGGTTTATATGTTTGAACTTTAACAGCATCCGCCCTTGACTCTTTGATAGCAGTAATTGTCTTTTTAGCTAACTCGAAATCATTGTTATGGTTTGCAGAAAGTTCTGCTATAATAAATGCACCTTTCATTTTAATTCAATTTACTTGCCTCAATTATTTCAACAATACGTTTTGTTCCTTTTAAATCTAGCATTCTTTTTGCTTTATTTGATAATTCTTTTCTAACTGATTGTTTTTCAATATTTACAAATGCACTTTTAAATTTCTTAGAGGTTATTTTATTAATCTCTCCCAAACTAATTAATGAATTTGTTTGAGATTCCAAAAAATCAGAAGCTCTAGCATTAGATATCTGATGTCCGTAACTCATTATTGGAATTCCTAAATAAAGAAATTCATAAGTGCTAACACCAAAAGAAGTTATAAGTATATCATTCTTCAATATATCAGCATGATTAAAAGGTAGAAATTGAATATTAGCAGGTGGTTTTGAAGGAATTGACTCTTTATGTAAAAAGTCCTTACCATAGTAGAAGACAAACTTTATGCTTTTGCTAATTTCTTTAGATACCAAACTGTAAATTGCTAACAAAGTTCTGTTAGGATCACTACCACCTGCAGAAACTGCAATGCTAGAAAGAGTTGGGTTTATATTTACTTTCGGTTTAAGATTCAAGATAAATGGATGAAATGTAAAAAACTCCAGACCTTTATATATTCTAGTGTTCTCAGTAAAGCTTTGATAAAAAGAATCGTCTTGATGAATGGAGGGTATAATAAAAATATCAGCGTATACTCTAGAAGGGCTCAGATTCTGATAAAAAATCACTATTGAATTTGATTTTACTTTATCTATAAATTCTTTATTAAAGTTTATTATCCCATCAACATAGAAAACATCAATATCTTTTTGGAATATGAACTCTTTTGTTTCATTTTCACTATTATGGTTATCAAGTTCTATATGTTGAAATGGAAAATCATTGTTTATTACGGCATCCCAAAAGTCTGACTTAAGGTGAGAGAAAATCACGATATGTCCCCTACTATGTAACTCTCGAGCTAGACTTAGACTTCTGTAAAAGTGCCCTAAGCCTGTTTTGCCTCCTGCATCTACACGAAATAGTATTTTCATTATCTATTTAGCCGTACCAATTTGCTTGGCTGGATTTCCAACTACTTTTGCAAAATCATCAACATCTTTCAATACAACAGTACCAATACCAGTGATTGACCATTTCCCAAGTGTAATAAACTCCAAAGTTGTTGCGTTTGTACCGATATAAGCCCCCTCTTTTAAGTGCACATCAGCACCAATACAAGCATTATTTGCAACATAGGCATAGTCATCTAACTTTGCACCATGCCCAATTAAAGCTTGTGCATAAATTTGCACATGATTTCCGATTACTGTATTTGGACCAACGGAGACAAAAGGTTGGATGCAAGTACCATTTCCTATTTTTGCATACTTTGATATAACCGCTGTAGGATGTATAATTGTGGCAAATCTTTCTTTTGGTATTTCTAAATCAGTTAGCTTAGCTAAAAACTTATAGTTTAGTTTGACTGAAATCAAAGAATAGAAAAAATAGACGTCTTTATCTTTTAGGTAATTATGAATAGATTCCTTTTCTATCTTTCCTAATACTGGATATCCATTTATTGGTTCAGTTTCTCTATCATTTAAAAATCCTAGTATCTCCCACTCTTTCTTTACTTCATTAATATCTTCAACAGTAGATTGTACTACTGTACCATTTCCATAACCTCCTATAATGATTAACTTTTTCATACGTATTTATTTAAAATCTTTTCATTCTTTTCTAATATTCTCTTAGCTTTTAAAACAAAAGGAGGCCCAATAAACTTCCCATCCATTATTGCAACACCTTGACCTTCTTTTTTAGCTTTTTTAGACAAATAAAGCATTTTTCTTGCATTCTCGACCTCTTCTTCAGTAGGCGAATAATATTGATGTATTAAAGGTAGCTCTATTGGATTTAAGGATAACATTCCTTCAAAACCTAAGTTTTTTGACAAAATCAAATTCGTTTCCAAATCTTCCAAATCTTTCACTCTTACATGAACAGTATCTATAGGATAAATTTTATGAGCTCTAGCTGCATTAGCAATGATAGCTCTTGGAACAAATAAACTTTCATGCTTTTCATCATGTATACCATTTAAATCATTAATATAATCTTCTGAACCATATGCAATTGCAATAACTCTTTCAGATGATGTGCATATTTCATTTATATAAGAAACAGCAGAGGCAGTTTCAATTAGAGGAATTATCTTAAATGTGCCTATTTTAATTCCTCTCTCATATTCAATCGTTTCCAACAACTTGTCAAAAAAATAAATATCTTCACCTCTCTTTGCCTTTGGATACATAAATCCTTCAATACCTTTCACAGACAACTGCAACACATCTTGTAGTAATTGCCCACTTTCCCTATCATTTATTCTCGGAAATATGATTCTATTCTCAAATATTCCTTCATTCAATAGTTCTAACATCTTATCTCGTGCTAACTGCTTATTAGATACAGGCTGTACGGAGTCTTCTATATCAAAAAGCAATACATCAGCATCTGTTTTGGCTGCACTTCTCATAAGTTTTTCATTGTGTGCAGGCACAAACATTAGACTTCTCATCAAATAGCTGCTCATTACTTTGTTTTTTTAGGGACTAATACTTTTCTCTTAAAACTTAACACTTCTTGTTTATCTTGATTATAGGCTACAGTCTCCACATATACAATGCCTTTATCTATCTTACTAGTTTCCCACTTCTCTAAAATTTTCGTTTTAGCATAAATGGTGTCATTTATAAATACAGGCCCTAAATGATTAATAGACTCATATTCTAAGTTGGCAATAGCTTTACCACTTATATCTGGGACTGTCATCCCAACTACAAGACTAAAAACTAATGTTCCTACAACTAATATTTTTTTATGTTGATGTCCTTGTACATAATCAAGGTTTAGATGTACTGGATGATGATTCATCGTTAGAAGACTAAAAAGATTATTGTCACTTTCAAATATTGTTTTTGAAAGTGAGTGCTCTATTGTGTCTCCGACTATAAAGTCTTCGTAATAATTACCTAAATTGCTAGCCCTCATGATTGAAAAAATTTAATATATCAATTGATTTTTTTATGTGTGGTTTCTCGACAACTTTACCGTTAATAACTATTGGATCAAATTCATTTTCATTGCTAAAAACTTCCAATCTTTCATGAATCTCCCTTGCCCATTTTAAATCTCTGGCTGAGTAAAACTTTATAGATTTCATGACCTTAAACTGCTTAGGGTGAATTAGAAACTTTGCATCAAACCCTAATTTAAAGCCATCTAATATTTCTTTTTGAAGTGCTTTTTTGTTACTTATTTCCATTGATGCTATGTCAATTGCTAATTTTCCAAATGCCCGAGCATTTAAGAGAATCAATTGTCTATAAAAATATAGGTTATTCAAGTCATGAACTCCTCCAATATGAGCCATAAAGTCGTGACTCCCTAAAGCTAATCCATAAATGATACTTCCATACTCCTCTAAAACTTCTTTGATTTCAAGCATCAATAAAGGATGCTCAATTAACAAAATGCACTTTACGTTTTTTTCCTCTACTGCTCTATAAACTGTACCAACATCTTTCTTATTCGCCATTTTAGGTAAAACGAACCTAGTAAACCCTTTTTTTATTAATCTTGTTAAAACAGCAAGACTAAGCTCATCTTTTGAATCGTATATAGGAACTCTGACATGAAAGCTAGACAAGTCAATCTCAATAATTTTATCAACAAACATTGAGATTTCTGAAGTTTTAATCGCATCTTCTAAGTCAATAATAATATCAGTAATACCCATATGCTGCATATCTCTAATTTTATCTATTTTTGAAGCTGGAATAAAAAAATAGCTTTTCATATATCAATCATTTTATATTTAAACTCTGCTAATTTCCAATCATCCCAGGTGTCAATATCCTGAACCTCTATCTCTGAGACAACAATAGCACCTTTGTTGTCTCCGTTTAGTCCTTGTTCCCAATTAAACCAGTAAAATTGGCCAGCATCATGATATGTGGGTTCAAGGTCTTGAGAACGTGATTTTGCGTACTCGGGGTTAAACATTGTAACTTGATGATTCGAATGTTTTAGCGCTCGTTGTATTGGGTATGAGAACCTAACAATAGGTTTAACTGAGTCAAACATTTTTTCTTCGATTAGCTCAAGACCCTCTTTAAGTCTTTCAATTCTTAACAATGGAGACGTGGGCAAAATGCAACATCCGTATTTAAATACTCTATTTTGTTGGGTATATTCTTTAACTACCTCATCTATAACCTCAGCTAGTGTCGCAAAATCGTTTGCATTTTTTTTAGAACGCATAAAGGGTACTTTTGCGCCATACTTCAGTGCAATTTGGGCAATTTCCTCATCGTCTGTTGAAACCATTACTTCATCAAACAGACCACTATTCAAAGCAGTCTCGATTGAATAAGCAATAATAGGTTTCCCTAAAAAGTCTTTTATATTCTTTCTTGGAATACGTTTGCTCCCCCCTCGTGCTGGTATTATTGCGATATTAGACATAAAACTTATTAATTGTTTCAATAACATATTGCTGTTCCTCATCTGTTAATGTAGGGTACATCGGTAAACTAATACAATGCCTGTAATAATTTTCAGCATTTGGCATATCCCCTTCTTTCCAACCAAACTCACGATAATAGGGCATCAAATGAGCTGGAATATAATGTATTTGCGCTAAAATATTGTTGTCGCGTAAATATTTATATAGGTTTAATCTGTCTTTTACTTCAATTACATATAGATGATAAGCATGCCCATTGATAACACCAGATTGGCCAATAATAAAAGGGCTATTGTTAAATGCCGATTTATAACGAGTAGAAATCTCTCGTCTTCTTATTAATCCTTGATTTGCTCTTTTTAGTTGACTAATGCCTAATGCTGCTTGTATATCAGTAAGACGGTAATTATAACCCAATTTTTCCATTTCCATATACCATAAAGGATAATTTGCTTCATCCTTATATCCGCCATTTGCAAATTCAATTGAATTTGTATAGGCATCATCAAATTTTGTAATCCCATGAGACCGAAGCCTGTTCAGTTCCTTATATAATTCTTCATCATTAGTTGTAACCATACCACCTTCACCACAAGCGATATGTTTTACAGGATGAAATGAAAAAATGGCAAGTTCAGCAAAGTTTCCATTGCCACATTTTTGTTTTTTATTATTGCTGTCTGTAAAATAACCACCAGGGGCATGGCATGCATCTTCGATAATCCAAAGATTATACTCATCTGCCAATTTGCGAAACTCTTCTAAATCGACTGCTCTACCTGCAAAATCAACAGGAATAATGCCTTTATATGTTCCTAGTGGTGAGGATTCTAATATTTTTTTTACTGAATTAATGTCCAATAAATAAGTTTCAGGATTAATGTCAGCAAAAACAACTTCACCACCACAATATCTTACACAATTAGCAGAAGCAACAAATGTAATAGGGGTTGTAATTACTTTATCTCCAGGCTTTACATCCATTGCCATTGCACAAATATGTAATGCTGCAGTTCCATTTGATACAGCAACAGCATATTTAACTCCAATATAATCTGCAAATGCTTTTTCAAATTCCGCTACATTAGGCCCTTGGGTCAAATAATCAGATTTAAGTACCTCGATTACAGATTTAATATCTTCATCTGTAATATTTTGACGGCCATACGGTATTTTTTTCATATGTTATTTTTTTTCATAATCCTGTACATCTCAACCCTCTTGCAAGAATTATTTTTTGTTTGACTCTATTTGATTTTTAATTTTTCTGCTTAAAATTATCCAGTGTTTTTTACCAAAAACAAATCCAACACCAATAAATCCTCCTAGAAAAGCAAATATAACAATGGTTAAAGATCTTTTTGGCTTGCTCCTTTCCACAGGTACTTTTACTGGTTCCAAAATTTTAATAACTGGCGTTTCCTCTTGTACCTTAATTTTTGCCTGTTCCAGCTGCTGTGCAAGGCCATTAAAAACGTTAAATGAAAGTGTGTATTTATTATTTAAACGCTCCTCCTCGGTACGAGCAGCGGCAGATTGTACATTGCGGTTGGCATCGCGGAAAATGGCTAGCTCTTTCTGAGCGCTAAGGTATTCCTTTTCATTTTCTTTATAACGCTCTGTAATAAAACGGAGGTCGGCTTTAGCTTTTTCAATTCGGTACTCGGTAATGTAATCAGAGAGGTATTCAACTGAAAAATTAGCGATTTGGGCAGTAATATATGGGTCACCAAATTCAGTGGATATGCTAATAACACCGTTTTTTTGGTCAATGCTCGCACTAATTTTATCTTTTAACGCTTTTATTGTTTCGTATTGTTCTTTAGTTATTCGAGTTAACCCTTTTTCGTTAGGTGTATTTACCTCTTCAGTAATTTCTTTTTCTCCTCTAATCCATTCTAGTATTGTCCAAGGGAGGCCAATGGTGTATTTTTTAACTAGGCCAACTAAGGAGCTTTTGGTGTGCTCGTTAAGGTATTCAAAAACGCTTATGTTATGGGTCTCATTTTTTGTTTTGTATGTTACCTTATGGCCGAGCAGTTCTAAATAGAATGGCGTGCTTTTTAAAACATCGGGATAAAGCATAGGGCCAATGGCATCGGCACCATCGCCCATAGGCATAGAAAAACCACCTAGCCCTCCAAATTGTTTTAGGAGAGCAGAGGCTCCGCCAGATGTATTACCTTGTATTTCAGGTAGCATCCTTACCTCAACCTTATATTGCTTGGGGCTGGTAAGGGCTACTATAAGGCCAAGGGCTATAAACGCCCCGGTAATTTTTAGTATTAGCTTGCGGTTATCCCACAGGTGGCGGATAAGGTCTATTAGGTCTATTTCGTTGGAGGAATCCTGAGTTGGTTTATTGGTGTTTTCGGACATAAGTTTGGGTTTTTGCGTTCTGGATTTTACGTTCTGCGTTTTGCGATGACTATTCGGTTTCGCACACTTTCAACTTTAAGTACTTTCTAACTTATCACTTGTCACTTATCACTGTTTATTGGAACACTGATGACACAGATTGTTTTGCCGTTTTGCGATGCCTATTCGGGTGCGTAAACTCGTAACTAGAAACCCGTAACTTACTGCTCACTGCTCACCGCTCACTGCTCACTGCTTACCGCTCACTGCTTACCGCTCACTGTTCACTGCTCTTTTGTCCACAGATTCCACAGATTTACACGGATTGTTTTGCCGTTTTACGTTCTGCGTTCTGCGTTTAAGGTTGTAAATTTAAAGTTCAAAGCTCAGTTTTTTTACTTATCTTACCTTAATCTATCAATGATTTCTTTGGCACCAATTTCCATTTTTGAGAATGCAAACCACTTTTTTCCAAGATCTTTTAAAGATGCTCCTATGTGGTAAACTGTTTTGCCATCAATAATCAGGAAACGATCGTGAGATTTACTGAATTTTTCAACAGTCACTCTTGGGTATTGAGTATTATAAAGAGTAAGGGCTTTAAGAAATTGCTTAGTTATGTTTTTGGTGTAAATGGTGGCGGTTACTTGTATCTCTCTCTTAGTTAACAACAAGAGTACGCCCTCGTCCACATAGTTGTCAATTATAATAATTGATTCTCTTGCTGACTTTAAAATTTCAGAGACAAATATATGTGCATCGAATATTTGTCCATCGTAAAAGATACCTTCATTGGGTGGAAGATTAGCATTTATCTGGATATTAAATTGATCTACTCTTTCTTTTAGACTATGGACATCATTCTCTATTCTTTCAATTCTTTGATTAACAGAATATCCCTTTAACAGAAAGTCTTTTAATATTTTGTTTGCCCAGATCCTGAATTGAACCCCTCTTTCAGATTTAACACGGTACCCAACGGATATTATCATATCTAAGCTATAATGCTCTACCTGATAGGTTTTACCGTCTGAGGCAGTTGTCGCAAATTTTGCGACAACTGAAAAGTTTCTTAACTCTTCCTTAAGTGCATTTGTTATGTGCTTGCCTATTGTTTTAACATCCCTGTTAAATAAAAGCGCCATTTGGTGTCTGTTAAGCCAAACATTCTCATCTTCAACCCTAACTTCAATTTGGAAGTTTGTTTTGTTTTCAACTTTATATAGAATAATCTCTCCTTGGCTCACTTGTTTGCTTTTCAATCAGTAGATGGTGTTTTCGGTTTAAATGTGATGTTCTGCATTTTGTGTCTTTACGTTCTACGTTGTATGTTCGGTTTTGATAACCCGCAACTCACTCCTCACTGTTTTTGTCCACAGATTGCACAGATTAACACGGATTGTTTTGACGTTTTACGTTCTGCGTTCTGCGTTTTGCGATGCCCATTCGGGAGCTCAAACTCGCAACCCGTAACTTGCTAATCACTAATTACTGCTCACCGCTCACTGCTTACTCCTCACTCCTCACTGTTTTTGTCCACAGATTGCACAGATTAACACGGATTGTTTTGACGTTTTGCGATGCCTATTTGGGTGCGTAAACTCGTAACTAGAAACCCGTAACTTACTGCTCACTGCTCACTGCTTACTGCTTACCGCTTACTCCTCACTCTTCACTGTTTTTGTCCACAGATTGCACAGATTAACACGGATTGTTTTGCGTTGACACTGTATTGTTTTGTTTCACTGTGTTACACTGTGTTGTACACCGAGTTACACTGTGGCAAAGAATTGTTCTCTGTTTTGTTTCAC
>JAQVYY010000011.1:0-19231 GCA_028708425.1 Bacteroidales bacterium | reverse complement strand
TGTGTTGTACACCGAGTTACACTGTGGCAAAGAATTGTTCTCTGTTTTGTTTCACTGTGTTCCGCTGTGTTGTACACTGAGTTCCACTGTGGCAATAAAATAATCTACGTTATGCTATGCCCATTCGTGTGCACAAACTTTCTAACTTTTCACTTTAAGTACTTCCTAACTAATCACTCCTCACTGCTCACTCTTCACTGTTTTTGTCCACAGATTACACTGATTAACACGGATTGTTTTGCGTTGACACTGTATTGTTTTGTTTCACTGTGTTACACTGTGTTGTACACCGAGTTACACTGTGGCAAAGAATTGTTCTCTGTTTTGTTTCACTGTGTTCCGCTGTGTTGTACACTGAGTTCCACTGTGGCAATAAAATAATCTACGTTATGCTATGCCCATTCGTGTGCACAAACTTTCTAACCCGTAACTTGCTAATCACTAATTACTGCTCACTGCTCACTCTTCACTCTTCACTCTTCACTCTTCACTGCTCACTGCTTACTCCTCACTCTTCACTGCTCACTGCTCACTCTTCACTCTTCACTCTTCACTCTTCACTCTTCACTGCTTACTCCTCACTCTTCACTGCTCACTGCTCACTCTTCACTGCTCACTGTCTCAACCTCAACCTTAATCTCAACCTTTTTTTTATTGATTGTTGGCGATTCCTTACTAAGGGCTAATAGCTAGCAGCCTGCGGCTGTCTTTACACAGCTTCGCCCCGTCAGCCACATGTGTTTTTGACTGAATTTCGGAGCTAATGATTTGTTTTACAGTTAATTATTGTCTGTCGTTTACTGAATATTTACTTTCCAGCAAATTGAAATCAAAAGTAATACTTTTTACTGTAATAGGAAAAATAAAAATAGTTGTTTGATTAAATATATTAGGGGTTATGCATAATTTATGCCTTTTTTTGGCTTTTGCCGTTGGTTGGAACACTGATAATACAGATTTTACTAATTTTCGCTGTTTTTTGTCCACTGATTACACTGATTACGCAGATTGTGTAGGGATTGTTCGAAGACTATTTGGGTGCGCACACTTTCTAACTTTTTCACTTTCCACTTTTTTAGTTTCACAAAAGACACTAAGAAGTCACAGAGGAGCACAAAGAATTTACGGTTAACTATAACTTAGTGGTTTTTGTGTCTACCTAGTGTTCTCTGTGTTCTAATTGATTTGTTGATTTGTCCACAGATTACACTGATTTGCACAGATTCTTTGGCGTTTTGCAAAGACTATTGGGGTGCGCAAACTCGCAACCCGCAACTTACTGCTTACCGTTTACCGCTTACTGCTCACTCCTCACTGCTCACTCCTCACTGTTTTTGTCCACAGATTACACTGATTAACACAGATTGTTTTGTGTTGACACTGTATTGTTTTGTTTCACTGTGTTACACTGTGTTGTACACCGAGTTACACTGTGGCAATGAATTGTTCTCTGTTTTGTTTCACTGTGTTCCGCTGTGTTGTACACTGAGTTCCACTGTGGCAATAAAATAATCTACGTTATGCGATGCCCATTCGTGTGCACAAACTTTCTAACTTTTCACTTTAAGTACTTCCTAACTAATCACTCCTCACTGCTCACTCTTCACTGTTTTTGTCCACAGATTACACTGATTAACACAGATTGTTTTGCGTTGACACTGTATTGTTTTGTTTCACTGTGTTACACTGTGTTGTACACCGAGTTACACTGTGGCAAAGAATTGTTCTCTGTTTTGTTTCACTGTGTTCCGCTGTGTTGTACACTAAGTTACACTGTGGCAATAAAATCTTCTACGTTTTGCGATGCCCATTCGGCTGCGTCCGCTTTCCAACTTGTCACTTTAAGTACTTTCTAACTTTTTCTAAAAAGATTGCTTCGTCGCAAAGTAAGCTTCTCGCAATGACGGGGGGGGGATTTGGGTGTGCAAACCCGCAACCCGTATCTTACTAATCACTAATCACTAATCACTAATTACTGCTTACAGCTCACTGCTCACTCTTCACTGCTTACTCTTCACTCCCCCTAAGTCTTTTCTCCCAGTTCCAAGCATGTAGTAAAGCCTCGTCGAGCGATTTTTTTGCTGCCCACCCAAGTTCTGAGGCGGCAAATGATGTGTCGGCCCAAACCTTTTCTATGTCGCCTGCACGCCGTTCGGTTAGTTTGTAGTTAATTTTTATGCCGTTGGCTCGTTCAAATGATTTGATAATTTCCAGAACAGTTACGCCGTTACCAGATCCCACATTGAATACTTCGAAAGGTTTTTTGTTCATTTTTTCGTAAAGGCGTTTGAGAGCAATAACGTGGGCTTTGGCTAAATCGACTACGTGGAAATAGTCGCGGATAGCCGTTCCGTCGGGTGTATTATAGTCTGAGCCAAAAACCTTTAACTCGGGCCATACTCCTGTTGCGGTTTGGGTAATAAAGGGAATCAGATTATCGGGTTTGCCCATGGGGTACTCGCCAATTTCGGCACTGGGGTGTGCGCCAATGGGGTTGAAGTAGCGCAGGGCTATGCCCGATATGTTGTTTGATGATTGGATGGTGTCGGCAATTATATCTTCGGCAATTTTTTTTGTGTTGCCGTAGGGCGAAGTGGCTTTTTTTATGGGAGATTTTTCGGTAACAGGAAGTACGTCGGGCTCGCCGTAAACGGTACAGGAACTGGAGAAGACCATATGCCCGCCCTTCTGCTTAAGAATTTCGAGCAGGTTGATTAGGGAGTATATATTGTTTTTGTAGTATGCTAGCGGTTTTTCAACCGACTCGCCAACGGCTTTTAGGGCTGCGAAATGAATAGCTGAGCTTATATCGGGATGCTGGTCGAACACGTCCTTCATCTGTTGCGCTGAGGCGCAATCGGCTTTTATGAAGGTGGGCCTGATTCCTGTAATCTTTTCGATGCCATCGATCGATTTGGTGTATGAGTTCGAAAGGTTATCGACAATAATTATCTCGAACCCGGATTCTATTAGCTCAACTGCTGTGTGGGAGCCAATGTACCCTGTTCCGCCGGTTACTAGTACTTTGGGCATTTATAATTTTTTTATGGGTTGCACAAAAGACACAAAGAAGTCTCAAAGAAACACAAAGATAAAAAAATGGTTGTGATTTTGTGGTGATTGAGAGGAGGGTAAATCTAATTTTATTCAGTTGCACAAAAGGCACAACCGAGCGTACTTTGCGAGCTCAACGAAGTTAAAGGAGTCACAAAGAACCACAATGACTTATAGTGAGTTGCAATGATTATAATATAACACGTTTAATACCATTCTTAAGCGACGTTACATAAAAGTTTAATAGTAGCCCCAATTTATAATTACCTAGTCTAAGGTATGTTAAGACTTGTGCTAAATGGACATCAGTAAAACAGTCTGCTGTTTTTAATTCAATAACGACTTTGTTGTTAACAAGGAGATCGATTCTATAACCGTGTTCAAGTTTAATCTCTTTGTAAATTATAGGTAGTGGTTTTTCTTTTTGGACTGAAAGTCCCGCTTTGACCAATTCATAGTAAAGACATTCCTTGTATGCTGATTCAAGTAATCCTGGCCCCAATAATTTGTGAACTTCGATAGCACATCCTATTATTATGTTTGACAATTCATTTTCTGTTAGGTTTTTCATGTTTGGGTTGTTTTAGGCTGCGCAAAAATCAAAAAAGAGTGTACTTTGCGAGTTCAACGAAGTTAAATAGTTTTTTCCTTAGTGTCTTTTGTGCCTCCTTAGTGAGCTTTGTGTTCTAATCGGTTTTGCGTTCTAGGTTCTAGGTTCTAGGTTCTAGGTTTTGCGTTGACTATTCGGGTGTGCACACTTTCTAACTTGTCACTTTAAGTGCTTTCTAACTTTTTCACTTTCCCCTTTTTTTGTTTCACAAAATACACGAAGAAGTCACAGAGTAGCACAAAAAATTTACGGTTAACTATAACTTAGTGTCTTTTGTGCCTCCTTAGCGTGCTTTGTGTTCTATCTTCTTAAAACGCCTTACCAATAGCCGTAACGTTAAACCCAATCTCTATTAACATTTTATGATCTAGTACATTTCGCCCATCAAAAAGGCTTGCGGGTTTTAACATTGAATCGTAAATGCGTTGCCAGTCGTAGGTTTTAAACTCGTCCCATTCGGTTAGTATTGCAATGGTGTGCGCACCTTTTGCCGCCTCGTATGGGTCGGAGCATGCGGTTAAAAGTTTCTGATTCTCTTCTTCGGGGCGGGTATTTAGGAAGTTTAAATCCGAATACATTTGCTGTGGTTTAACCTGTGGGTCGTAAACGTATATTGAAGCCTGATCTTCCAGAAGTTGGTCGGCAACGTAAATAGCAGCCGATTCGCGGGTATCGTTGGTATCCTTCTTAAATGCCCAGCCAAAAAATGCAATTTTCTTGCCTGAGATGGTGTTGTTTAGGGTAGTGATTATGCTATCGGCAAAGCGTCGTTTTTGGTAGTTGTTAAGAATTATTACCTGCTCCCAGTAGTCGGCAACCTCTTGTAAACCTAAACTTCTGCAAATATATACAAGGTTAAGAATATCCTTTTGGAAGCAGGATCCACCAAAGCCCACCGATGCTTTAAGGAATTTTGGGCCAATGCGGCTATCGGTTCCAATGGCTCTGGCCACCTCATCAATATTTGCTTCAGTTTTTTCACATAGAGCGCTAAGGGCATTTATTGACGAAACACGCTGGGCAAGGAATGCGTTGGCGGTAAGTTTTGATAGTTCCGATGACCATACGTTGGTTTGCAGAATTCGTTCGCGAGGGAGCCAATGGGCGTAAATATTGGTTAGTGCATCTATGGCTTCACGACCTTCGGCGGTATCAATATCGCCACCAATTAGTACGCGGTCGGGATTATGTAGGTCATTAATAGCAGTTCCTTCGGCTAAGAACTCGGGGTTCGAGAGAATCTGAAATTTTACGCCACTACCCACATTGTCGAGAATGTTTTTTATTGCCTGAGCTGTGCGGACGGGTAAGGTCGATTTTTCGACAACAATTTTATTGGTGGTTGCAACTTCGGCAATCTGTCGGGCGCTGAGTTCAACGTATTTAAGATCGGCAGCCATACCCTTGCCCTTGCCGTAGGTTTTGGTGGGGGTATTTACCGATATAAAAATCATTTCGGCGTCACGGATGCCTTTTTCAACGTCGGTTGAGAAGAATAGGTTTCGTCCTCGGGCTTCGGCCACAACCTCCTTCAGACCGGGTTCAAATATCGGTAACTTGCTAAGATCTTCGTTGTTCCAATCGGCAATGCGTTGGGGGTTTATATCAACAACCGTTATCTTTATTTCAGGACATTTTTGGGCAATAACTGCCATGGTAGGGCCTCCCACATAACCTGCCCCAATACAACAAATGCTTTTGATGGTCATTTTGCTTGCTATTTTGCTAATTGGTTAATAATGGATATGGTTACTAATGCAATTGATGATATTGATGTGCTGATGGCCAGCGTTCTTTCCATAGAGACACCTTCTCTTTTAGGCTTTTGGGGTACTATGATTTCTGCCCCTGGCAGAACCTTTGGATAGTGCCTGAAGAATAAGAAGTTTCGGGTTCTATCAATGGAACCATTGGCATAAATAATAAAAACTTTACTTTTTCTTGCATTATCAGAGAATCCACCTGCTTGAGAGATGTAACTTTTAAGCGATTTGTTTTTTATGAAACGAGTGGTAACAGGGTTTAAAAGTTCGCCGTTAAGTCTAACGGTTTGCATCCTAAGGGGCACTCTAAGAATATCGCCCTCGCGCAGTATCAGATCGTCTATACCTCCAGGGTTATTTAATATTTGTTGTAGGTTGATGCCAATTGCTTGATGTGTTTCCTTATTTCCTTCAATATTTAGGTTAAAACTCAAATCATCCGATTCCATATCTTCAATTCTTTCGAGCTGTTCTCTTTGGGCCTTGTCAATTTTACGTAGCAGAGTAGCACCATCCAGATAGGCTTGGTCGGTTAGTCCTCCCGCCCTAGCAACTAGGTCAGATATTTTCTCGTCTTTGCGGGTAATGGGATAATTGCCGGGGAACATTAATTCGCCTTGAGCAGTGGCGAGGGTTTGTGCTTTATATACTGGTGATGGGCGCACAAAAACAATATCGAAAGGTTGAAGAATAAAAGAAGAGCCTTGGTCGCCTATTGAGAGGTCTTTGTCGAGTGTAAACGAGTAGATTTCTGTAATTATTTCTTCCGTTTTAAGGGCTATGGGATTTTTTATTCTGCGTGCAACGTCTATTCGTGCTAGCGACGCGGACTCGTTGAAACCTCCTGCTTTTCGTATAAGTTCTCCAAGATTTAAGTTTTCGGCATAAGAGAATGTTCCCGGATTCTGAACCTGACCATTAATACGCACCGTTCTTTTCTGCTGCAGTTCGAGTGCAGAACTAATTACAACAAGGTCTTCTCTCTGTAGGACTATATCTGCATTGGAGTTTTTTGTAATATCATCTAGGTTAATCTCAAGAATTTCAATTTCTAGATTATCTTTTTGGCGGTAGATGGCTATTCGGCTGGTGAAGGCATCCTCTCTAAGCCCCTCGGCACGATCAATAAGGTTGGTAAGTGTCATTCCCTCGGTTTGGGCAAATTCACCCTCGCGGAATACAGCACCTCGAATGGTTACCCGGTTTTCGTAGCGTTCAAGTATCTCTCCCACTTTTATCATATCACCATTCTTTAGTTGGAAGGATGAGAATAGGTCAGATTCGAGGTTAAGTAGTCGGCGTTCGCTTTCGGTTTTACGATTTACCACAAGTTGCTTAAAATATGCGTTGGAAGAAAATCCCCCAGCGTATTCAATAAGATTAGCCATGGTTTCGTATTCCCGGAGTTCGTATGTTGCTGGGCGAATTACCTCACCCGCAAGGGTTACTCGATTCTTATAGGAGGCAATGAAAACTAAATCCTCATCCTGTAATCTAATGTTTTGAGAAGTTTCTCCTTTTAGTAGAAAGGTGTATAGGTCGATATTGGCCACGATATTACCAGAACGAATCACCTTTATTTCTCTGTACGTACCGTTTCCTCCTGGCCCTCCAGCATAATATAGCGCGTTGAATACGGTTGCAAAGGCTGGTAGGGTGTAGGTTCCAGGCATGTAGGCATCGCCAGTTACATTTACCTTAATGCTGCGAATATTGCCAAGGGTAACCTGCGCAAAAGTGTTTGGGGTTGACCCTTTTAATCCGGAGTATATGCTTGAAAGCCTATTGATAATAAGTGCTGATGCTTTATCTATATTGAGACCGCTTACCTGAATAGGGCCCAGATTGGGGACTAGGATTTGTCCTTCGGGCGAAATTTTTAGCTTGAAAGAGCTTTGCGAAGCACCCCAAACCTCGATGTTGAGAACATCACCTGCTCCTAGCTGGTAGTCGGTGGGGGTTGGAATATTCAGGCTGGGTTCGAATGTTAAGTTTTTGCGCTTAAAAAGGCTGGATCCGAAAATATTTACATCATCGGTTTGGGGTTTTATGGGACTTATTGTGTCTGTATCAAAAAAAACCTGTCGTTCTTCCACATCGCCTTGCCCCACCGTTTTATCCTCTCCCATGTCGAGAGCGGCAATTCGTTCGCGCAGCTTAAGCACCTCATCGTAAGGCATCCCCCTAGAGATGGCTTCGGATTCTAGCTCTTGGGTCGTCATTCCGGTTGTTTTGGCTCTGTCTAGAAACTGCTTTACCTGCCCGTCAGAAAGTTTATCAACTTTTATTGAACTTAAATCGGATTGTTGGGCATTGGTTGTGTATGGGGTCGACAGCAAAACGAGTAATGCCAAACCAAGGGTAAGTTTGAAAAATCGTAACATTGTGGGCTGTATTTAATGGTTTTTATTAATACAAGATGAAAAATAGCGGCTATCATCTGCAATAGAATTAATGAATGTAAAAATTATTTAGAGTTTCTACTGCTGTTCAAATAAAGTGCCACGTATATTGTTAATTTACACGTTTTTAGCCCGCATTATTCATCAAATTTGTAAAAGATGAATGCAAATGCGGGGTCGAAGACCCCAAGTTCGAATGAATAATTGGGGTTAAACATGTACAAAAGTATAAAAAAATCCATAATATTAACCGGTGGCTGGTGGTATTTAGTTTTATTAACCCGCATTATTCATCAAATTTGTAAAAGATGAATGCGAATGTGGGTTACCCCGACCTGGCTGAGCCCAATATAGGGTAACTAGATTGGTTGTGAAACTTAGTCGCTGTCCCAGGCAGCAATTATACGAATGAATAATTGGGGTGAAAGGGTTTTGTATGTTGTGGGTTGTTTTTGTATTGTATGGATGATTTAGATTTTTGTTGTTTTATGTTAAAAAATGGGCTGAGTTATACTCTGAACCCGCATTATTCATCAAATTTGTAAAAGATGAATGCGAATGTGGGTTACCCCGACCTGGCTGAGCCCAATTTAGGGTAACTAGATTGGTTCTGAAACTTAGTCGCTGTCGTAGACAGCAATTATTCGCATGAATAATTGGGGTGAAACCCTTTTGAGCAGTTTGGTGGTTGTGTAATTGTTTTAAAAAGTATAACTTTATTTTCTTATAATTAGCTTGTGCTGTATGCGAAGTAAGATGAAGCGAGAAAAAACCGAGAACCCCCTGAGTACTATAAAACCTAGTAGAATAATATTACCTGTTATTATTGGGTTGGGGGTGGTGGTGTTTTTGTTTTACCGTGAGTTTGATGCCGATGCGTTTGGTACTTTAAGTATAGCAAAATGGGGGTTTTTGTGGTTTATTGTGGCATTGGCACTTATGGTCTTTCGCGATTTAGGATACATTATACGTTTACTTATACTTGCCGAAGGGGACTTGTCTTTTAAAAAGGCCCTTAGAATCATAATGCTTTGGGAGTTTACATCGGCCATCACGCCCTCGGCCATTGGGGGGACAAGCGTAGCCATACTGTTCATTAACAAGGAGGGGTTAAGTGTTGGGCGGAGCTCGGCTATAGTCATGGCTACCTCACTGCTCGACGAGCTCTATTTCTTGCTAATGTTTCCTCTGTTGCTGTTTTTGGTAAAGCCCGATGTGCTTTTTGGCCTTGGAGCGGGTAGTGTTAATGAGTTGGTGGTTTTTTCTCTTATAGGTTATGGCCTTAAGTTGATATACGTGCTGGTTCTTTTTTATGGTCTTTTTATTAACCCGCGGGGGTTAAAATGGCTTATTCTTATGATTTTTAAGCTGCCAATCCTTAGGCGATGGAAACATGGTGCTAACGATGCGGGAACCGAAATTGTAGAAAACTCGCGCGAATTTAGAAAGAAACCTTTTAAGTTTTGGGCAAAGGCTTTTGTTGCCACTTTTTTATCTTGGACATCAAGATACTGGGTGGCTAATGCTATTCTTCTTTCCTTTTTTGTGGTATCGGACCATTTTGTGATTTTTGCCCGTCAGCTGGTTATGTGGATAATGATGCTGGTTAGCCCTACCCCAGGGGGGAGCGGGTTTGCCGAGGTGATTTTTACCCGTTATTTGGGCGATTTTATTCCTGTGGAGCCCGTATCTCTGGGCACAATAGCCATTGCCATGGCTTTTATTTGGCGGTTGGCAACCTACTATCCATACCTGTTGATTGGTGCTATTGTTTTACCAAAGTGGATTGGTAGTAAGTTTGGGAAGAACTCGAAAAAGGGATGATGTGATAATTTATTGATGAGCTTACAAACACTAATTTTTTACACAGTTCATCGGCGAGCGTTCTTTTTCTGAGTTTAAAGCATATAAAGTTGTTAAAGTTTGTAAAGTTGAAGTGTGGTTATCGATCTTAAACTAAAACCTTATTGGAACACTGATGACACAGATTTTGCTGATTTTTTAGTGTTTATCGATGACCACTAGAATACGCACCTCTCATCCTCACCTTTTTTTGTTTCACAAAATACACGAAGAAGCCACAGAGGGTCACAAAGAATTTACGGTTAGCTATAACTTAGTGGTTTTTGTGCCTACTTAGTGTTCTCTGTGTCCTAATTGGTTTGTTGATTTGTTGGAATTTTGATGACACTGTTTTACACAGTTTGTTTTGGCGTTTTGCGTTTTCGATCGTCTGCCTTCGTCTCCGCTCAGGCTGACTTAAGGGCTAGACTTATGAAAGGCTGTTTAGTTTTACGTTCTGTGTTCAGCGTTCTGTGTTCAGCGTTCTGTGTTCAGCGTTTTGTGTTGGCTATTCGGGTGCGCAAACCCGCAACCCGCAACTTACTAATTACTGCTCACTGCTCACTGCTCACTGCTCACTGTTCACTGCTCACTGCTCACTGTTCACTGCCTTCAATCTACTTGCTCTTTTCAACCATAAATTTAAGTAGCGATTCCATTATATGAAGCCCGTCGGTGTTTCCAAGTTCGTCATCTGCAGCACGTTCCGGATGGGGCATCATGCCAAACACGTTCATTTTTTCGTTGCAAATACCCGCAATATTCTCGGTTGAACCGTTGGGGTTTACCGATTCGGAAACTTTTCCGTTTTCATCGCAGTAGCGAAAAAGGATTTGCCCATTAATTCGCATCTGGGCTAGGGTATCCCGATCGGCGTAGTAGCGCCCCTCTCCGTGTGCAATGGGTATTTTCAGTGCCCGTTCACGGGGTAGGAATGATGTTGGTGCAGCCGTTTTACTATCGGGTAAGATGTACACGTTTTTACATTCAAATTTCTGGCTGTTGTTATGCAAAAGCCCCCCTGGCAAAAGTTTTGCCTCGCAAAGGATTTGGAAACCGTTGCATACTCCAAATACGAATCCTCCCTTGTTGGCGAACTCAATTACCTGTTCCATAATGGGAGAGAACCTAGCCAACGCTCCCGATCGTAGATAATCGCCGTACGAAAATCCACCAGGAAGAATAATTGCATCAACATTTTGCAAATCGGTATCCTTGTGCCAAAGCTCAACAACCTCTTGTTCCATAATGGTTTCAAGAACATAAATCATATCGTGGTCACAATTGGACCCAGGGAAAACAACTACGCCAAACTTCATAATTATAGTTTTATTTTAGAGGCGATAAAGATAGATATAAAATGAGATTGAACAAAAAATAAGCGTTTTGTGCTTAACGGTTTGTGTCGATACTATATTATTTTGCGTTGTTTTGTTTCACCGTGTTGTAAACTGAGTTACACTGTGGAAAAGAATTATTCGCTGTTTTGTTTCACCGTGTTCCACTGTGTTGTACACCGAGTTACACTGTGGAAATATATTGTTTGTTTTGTTGCACTGTGTTGCGCTTTGTTGTACACTGAGTTACGCTGTAGAAAAGAATTATTCGCTGTTTTGTTTCACCGTGTTCCACTGTGTTGTACACTGAGTAACACTGTGGAAATATTTTTTCTCTGTTTTGTTGCACCGTGTTTTACACTGAGCTACGCTGTGGAAAAGAATTATTCGCTGTTTTGTTTCACCGTGTTCCACTGTGTTGTACACCGAGTAACACTGTGGAAATATATTGTTTGTTTTGTTGCACCGTGTTTTACACTGAGCTACGCTGTGGAAAAGAATTATTCGCTGTTTTGTTTCACCGTGTTCCACTGTGTTGTACACTGAGTAACACTGTGGAAATATTTTTTCTCTGTTTTGTTCCACCGTGTTCCACTGTGTTGTACACTGAGTAACACTGTGGAAATATTTTTTTCTGTTTTGTTCCACCGTGTTTTACACTGAGTTACGCTGTGGAAAAGAATTATTCGCTGTTTTATTTCACCGTGTTCCACTGTGTTGTACACTGAGTAACACTGTGGAAATATTTTTTCTCTGTTTTGTTGCACTGTGTTGCGCTTTGTTTTACACTGAGTAACACTGTGACTAAGAATTGTTCTCTGTTTTGTTCCACCGTGTTCCACTGTGTTGTACACCGAGTAACACTGTGGCAAAGAATTGTTCTCTGTTTTGTGTTACCTATTTGGATGCGCAAACTCGCAACCCGTAACTTGCTACTCACTGCTCACTTCTCACTGCTCACTTCTCACTACTCACTGCTTACTTCTCACTGCTTACTGTTCATAATTTATTCATCATTTTTATTTTTATCCCATATTTATTCGTCTTTTTTACACAAATTGCGTCTTACTAACAAAGCTTTTAAAATGTAGGAATGGAAATAGCTAACGGCCGTAGCAAATTGGATGAGCTTGAAAAGGTAATAACGGAGTATCAGGATCAACTTTTTAGACACGCTTTTTTCCGAACAGGCTCTTATGCCGACTCGCAGGATATTGTGCAGGATGTTTTTATAAAGTTATACCACGATAATGGGAATCTTTCTTCAATAAAAAACATCAAGCACTACCTGTATCGAAGCATCACTAATGCCTGTTTCGATTACCATAGGAAATGCGGAAAACGAAAGTTTGAGCCCATTGAAACTGTCAACCTCCCAAGTCATATGTATGAAAAGGAGGCATCAGAGGTTCTAATTCAGATTGAGGAATGTAAAAGGGTGGACGAACTCTTAAAATGGCTCTCCGAGGAGCAATCGGAGGTAATTCGTTTAAGGATTTTTGATGACCTAAGCTTTGTTGAAATCGCCTCAGTTCTTGAAACTCCCGTTACAACCATAAAGTCGCGGTTTAAGAGCGGTATCGATAAGCTAAAAGTTGGATATTTTGAATCATCAAGGAGGTAATATTATGAATTGTGAAACGTGTAAACGGGAGATGGTAAACCTATTCGATACGAATATGGATCCCGAACTAAAAAATAGTATCCTAGAGCATATTAATCGTTGCTTCGATTGTCAAAAGGAGTATCACAATGCCCTTGAAATTATATCGATGCTGAAACCGAAGCTGCAACCCAATGCCCCATTTCTGCTAAAGCAAAACATTATGAACCAACTAAAAATGGAGAATACAGAAATGAAAGCACAAGACCCGAAAGTTAAAAAGTTTAGTCCACGATTTAAGAGAATCCTTTTGGTGGCTGCGGTACTGGCTGCGACTATGGTGATTATCCCAATTGTAAATAATAATACGAGTGTGTTTAATAGCACGGCACGGGCTGCAAATAGTTTAATTGATAATTCGATTAGAGCAACCCAGCTAGTGAAAAGTATGATTGTAAAGCTGAAAGTACGTACCCTGCCGAACGACAATTTTTCGCTTGTTGGCCCCGATTACGAAATGGTAAACCATTCAATTTACAAGCAGTTTGGTAATCCCCATAAATGGAGAGTAGAAAAGCCTGGCAGGGTGGTTGTATGCAATGGGGAATTCCAGTATATGCACATAGTTGGTATGCAGGAGTTTTATAAGGCACCCAGCTACCATAATTTAATTGAAGATTTCGAACTATATCTTGAGCCCGAAAAAATTCTAATTAAGGAGCAGTACAATCTTAAAAAAGATGGTTCAGCATTGACAATGGAGGTGAAAAATGGATTGGTGTATCTAGCTGTTACCCATAAGGCGCAGGGCGACTTTACCAACGAATACATGCTCAACACTTCAATTGAAGAATCGCATAATCGTCGCGAGTACGTGTTCGACAATGATACCAAGCTGCTAAGAGGGTTAAAAATATATCTTATTGAAGGTGAAAAGGAGACGCTAATAGTTAATTTAGAGAGCATTGAGTATAATGTTGATATTGACCCAACTTTATTCGCACTACATATTCCCCAAGGTCAGGAGTGTATAGATTTAGCGGCAGTACCCAAAGGTGAAGTTTTTACAAATATTACCAGCAAGCAGGCAGCAGAAATTTTGTGTAAAGGGTTATCCCAAAAGGATTGGTTATTAGTTGCCCCAGCCCTTATAAATTATGGGCCTAATGGAGAACTTTCGAGCGATATGAAAGAAAAATTAGGCGGGCTAACGTTGCTCCAGCTGGGTGAGCCTTTTAAATCGGGACAGTACCCCGGAGAGTTTGTTCCGTATGAAGTTAGGCTAAAGTCGGGTAGGATAGTTAAGCATAATCTTGCCCTGCGTAACGACAATCCTAACAAGGTGTGGCTGGTTGATGGGGGTTTTTAAAACGATTAGCTTGCTACTATATTAAGGTAGCCGTCTCAGAATTATCTTATTGAGACGGCTACCTTGATTTATAGCATATTCGAAGGATTTATCTTACAATCATCATTTTAGAGAAGCTCTGTTCTCCTACTTCAAGTGAATAAATGTAAACCCCACTCTTAAAAGAGGAGGCATCAAGTTCAACGCTATAGCTACCTCCTGTATGTTTAGAATTCACAAGTTCTATTAGTTTCTGGCCTAGAATATTATAAACAGAAATATTAACAACTCCGTGGTACCCCTCATCAATGCTATAATTAATATTTGTTGTATTATTGACAGGGTTGGGAAAGTTTTGATCTAAAAAATTGCTGGTTGCTGAATAATCATCAATACTATTAGGTGTATGTGTAAAATCAAAAGTTACAGTTTCTGATGATCCACCTTGATAATTACCAGCAACTCCCGCTGTATAATTTGTATTTGCTGTGAGATGGTCAACTAGTAAATACTCGAAACCTGGAGCATTGTTGCTAAGAATATCTTCGTTAAGAGAGATCGTATAATCAGTAACAGCGCTTTGTCCATCATCGCCATTCACATCAATTAAAGCCGCAATACACCAATTTATGTCCCTTTTATACTCCTGTTCATAAAGTATATCCCACTCACTAGCACCAACTACTCTAATTAGATCCGCTCTTCCGGGAGCAATACAGTTTGATAGGTCATAATAGAAAGGATAACCAGATTGAGTATTCGCCCTTATTCCAATCCACAAATTTTTTGATCCATCAATTTGATAAGGCGTGCTAAGCATTATCTCATTCCATTCGTCATTGGTTAAATTTTCTGTGATAACTTGGTCATATACCAAGTTGTTTCCAGCTTCATCGTCCCAAATTCTTATACTGTGTTCACAGTCGGACTCACCCGGAACAAATTTAATAGCACGGATAAAATATCCATCATAACGACTCGTCTGTGTTGGGTAGAATCGTATTGCAGCCTCTGCATCTACTGCTCCGCCAGGTCCTATTGTATAATCAAATTGGTCATCGTTATAGCTAATCCAGGTTTCAAATTCTGGCTTTACCCATGTTAGCAAATATGAGGTTTCATCAACGTGTAGATTATTCGGGGTTGGGTATTCAACTGGTGGTGTATAGTCAAAGGAAACGTTTGCTGGCAAAGAATTCCCCGTGGCATATTCGCTACAAACCTTAATATTATAGGGTCTTATTGGAACCAAATTACTTAGCTGATATTCTGTATCAACTATGTTTTCGGCTACTTTCGTGGCCTCGTTATAAATTGTGTAACCTATAACATCGCCTGCCGGGGTGTTCCATGAGATTGTTGCTGTGGAAGGATTAGCGCTAATATTTACGGGCTCGTTTAATGGTTCCATTAATTCTGTACCTATAAATGCTCCTGGGCCTGTATACCAATCGTTAGATCCATCCGAATCAAAGGTGCCTAATAAATCTCGACCGAATCTTTTGTGCACGGTTCCATCATCTCCATCTACAACAGAAATAGAAAATTTTAGGCCCAAAAAATCCTCTGCATCATGTCCTGCTGGAAGAGTTTTCGAGTCTTGCTGTATTAAGAAATAGCTCATACTTTCATCAGGAAGAAAGTTTCCCTCTTCATCAAATGCCTGATGAGAAATACCATACGCTTTTGTATATGCATCAGGGCTTTCAGAAGTAATATGTGTAGAAAACGCCATGATAGGAGTTTGTTCATTCATACCATTTTCTATTGTTTGTAAAAGGGCATAATCTATAGCATCGTCTAGATTATCAATACTAAAATCGTCAAAATAGAATGTATATACTTCCATAGAGTCGAGCAATACATCTGACCATTTCCAGGGGCCACAATCGTATGCAGGATATTGTTTTGCCTGAGGATAGGTATACTCTCCATTAGTACGAGCTGAAATATTTTCATGCTCTCCTGCAATTAGCAGAGAATCCCACATTGGCGTATATGAACTTGGACTTTCATATATCGCTTCGCTAACCAATCCAATTTTTTGGTTCATCTCAGCTTCTTTCCATATTATGCCACCGGTGCTTTTCTCTGCATTATGTTTAGCTTTTTTGCTGAAATCTTTCCCAGGGGTGAATATTGTAGCTCTTCTTTTAGTGGTAAAAATAATATCATCATTAGATTTCCTGTGATAATAGAGCATGGTGCCTTGGGGTAGATTGTCGATGTCCTTGAGAGATCTAAGCTCTGTTTGTTCGCCCCTTAGGTTTTTGTAAAATACATTAAAGTGATCAAACATGACATCACCTTTTACCACCTCACCGTTCTGTGCAAAAGCAGCTGTTGAAAGTAGCATTCCAGCCAGCAGCAATAACCCTAACTTTGATTTGATGTTTTTTAGTTTCATAGTTTTAAAGTTAATAATTCATAATTTTTTGCCTTGATTTTGTGTTCAATCCTATTTTATTTAACTTTTTATAAGCGATACAAACATAGGCTAACTTCTAAATTTGCCGCAGCTATTATATACTACATACATACTACAGGTAATTAAAGGTATTTATAGTCAGCCATTTAGGTGCAGGATGTTTTTAAGTTGGTGGGATTTTAGTGTATGTTTTACAAAATATTAGCGCTCTGCATCTGGTAGCTGAATTTTACTTTGTGGTATATCAGTAAAAAGCTTTGCCTTAAAACAAGAATTAAACTATTTTTGTGAATCGTATCAAGCCCTAGTGTATAGTGCGAAGTATATGCAGCAGGCAGCTTTTTATGGGAGAGCCTAAGGTGTTTTGTTGATAGTGCTGCTCCTTTTATTGACCATAAACATATATAGTACTTAAGGTATGGAAGTTGCTAACAAATCGTATAAAAAGAGGGGGAGGATCATTCTACTTGCTGCATCGCTCGGTGTGGTGGCGGTGCTTATTGTTTATGCGCTAGTTGGTGGCTATTCTATTATTCCTGGTAAAGTATACAAAGGGTATAATGAAGCTGAACGTAAAAGGGTTAACGATTTGCTTAGCCTTGCAGATTCATTAAAGGAAACAGTTGCCGATAGGGCTTTGTCTCATGCTTTTGAGGCAGAACAAATTTGTAAGGAGTCAGGTTTGAATGATATGCTTCCCAGGGTATACGTTGTTGCGGGGAACCTTTTTAAGCACAAGTCCGATTATCCTGAGGCGCTGAGTAAGCTTATGCTGGCCATTTCGCTTTACGAAGATATGGAGATTGAAACAGCCTCCGAAAAATCGCTGATATTGGAATATGGAGACTGCTTAAATAGCGTGGGTGAGGTATACTTTATCCTGGGGAGGAATGATAAGGCGAAGGAATACCTTAATGCCAGCCTTGATGTTTACCAGAAGCTGAATAATAAATCGCGACTCGCTAAGAGTACTATTAATCTGGGTAGCATCTACTATAACAGCGAGGAGTATGAGCTGGCGCTCGAGACCTACTTAGGCGTCTTGGAATACTATAACCAGTCGGATGAGGCTGAGCGTATTCAAACCCTATACATGAATATTGGGGTAACCTATTTTACGATGGAAAAGCCAGAGGAAGGTTTTCACTACTTTAATCTTGCCGAAGCAGAGTGCTTGCGCGCCATCGAGCTAAACCCTGCAAAAAGTAGTTTTAAAAAGGTGCTTTCTAATATATATTACAGTAAAGCCCATTATTTTTATTCGGTAAGGAACGATAAGGAGACCTTTGCTGATTATCTGCACAAATCAATCGATGTGCTTGATAATCTCTATACTATAGAATCGGTTTCACCTCTTTTAAACCTACACGAGCTTAATAGTAACGATGGTGATTTTGAGCAGGCCTACAAGTATTTGATTCTGCTTCAAGGCATTAACGATAGCCTTTTTAACGCTGAAAAAGCAACGCAAATAAATGAGCTTGAGAGTCGCTATGCCATTTACAAAGAGCAGCAAGAGCATGAACTCAGGGAGAGAAAAACGGAGGTTAAGTACTGGATGGTTCTGAGCGGAATGCTCTTTTTGGTGATTATCATTCTGATAATTATGAATCGCCAGCGGAATAGGGCAAGAAAGGCTGAGATGGAAAAGCAAAGCCTTATGATTAAGAGTATTGGGTTAGAGTATCAGGTTAGTGAGAAAGATGAAATTCTGATTAAGAAAGAGGAGGAGCTGAAGAGGTTAGCCAATAAAATTATTGAAAAGAACAGGAGCATCGGGAACCTGCAGAGCCATGTGAATAAGATTAACACCTCTTTAATGGGCAATGTGAAGCACTTAAAAATTACTGATTATATTGGGAATACGCGAAAATCGATTGAGATAGAGAAAGACCGTAAAGAGCTTCTTTTAAGTATCGAGCAGATCTCAGCCCCTTTCTTCGAAAAGCTAGATAGAGAGTTCGGGAGATTGACGAAGTATCAAAAACAGCTGGCAGCCCTCGTGAAGTATGATTTTACGGCTAAAGAAATTTCTGTAATATTTAATATTTCCCATAAGGCTGCTCAAATTGCAAAATACAGGCTTAAGAAAAAATTGAATTTGTCTGCCGAGCAAGATCTTGAGGAGTTCCTTGTGGATTACTAATCCGTTAGTAGTCCATAAATTATGGTTTTAGTATAGACGTGTATCCTCCTCTATGCAAATAGCGCATCGGTTTTTTGGGCTGATACACTTGCTAAGCATATCTCCCTGTTATGCCCTAACCTACGAACACCCACTGCAGCCAGAGCAATCGGAGCCACTGCTATCGCCACATATAACCGATTTGTAAAAGCTTGAAAAACCCTCGCCTATCTCGTCGCGAATTTTCCGGAAAATGCTCATTACCTCCTCTTCGGTTCCCTTTGCCAGGGCAGGGTCGTCGAAACCTATGTGCCAGCGGTTATCTACCGTGCCCGTAAATACTGGGCAATTTAGGTTGGCATCGTCGCATACGGTGATTACGTAGTCGAAATGCTGATCGGTGAATTGCCCAACGTCTTTTGGTTTGTTCTGTGAGATATCAATATCAACCTCTGCCATTGCTTTAATGGCCAAAGGATGTACTTCCGATGATGGTTCAGTGCCTGCTGAGTGTACCTCGATGGTGCTATCGTATGATTTTAGAAAGCCTTCGGCCATTTGGCTACGGCACGAGTTCCCGGTACATAGAATTAGTATTTTCATCTGTTTATATTTTCATTTTTTAGTACATGTTTTTTTACTGCGTGAACGCTAAGAGATTCAAAATTTCATCTTCATGCTCTATGGCAATAGTCGTGTGTGCTTAGCGTTGAGATCAG
>JAQVYY010000054.1 GCA_028708425.1 Bacteroidales bacterium | reverse complement strand
GTGGACCCGGCCGATCAGAAACTGGGGATTGATTCTGAATCAATTTTTGACTATTTTTGCGGAAAGGGTTCAACTATAAAGTCAAACCCTCTGATGTATACTTACACACTTTACGGGATAGTGTCTTTTTAACAGCTTTATAGTCTGTTAGCCTATTTTGTATGATGAGTTGATGAATATTATTTTCATAATTCCCATAAAAATTTTCGATGTTATCAGTTGTAATTAGCTCGATTTCTAAATTTCTTTTTTGGAGTTTTATTAGTTCTGAGATTAGAGATGGGGAAAGATATGGCGATACAATTTTTATCGTTGTTTTTGCATTTCGAATATCAATTAAAAGTTTCTTTCCAGCACCTTTCCCTATGTAAATATCACAAATTGCTCCGTTATAATACATTGTCAGTTTTTTTTGAATGTTTTTTGTTTGTGTGTTTACTGTTTCTTTAATATGTTGTGCGTTCGGTATTCTTTTTCGGTCGTCTGTCAGCGTTGGCAAAGACATACTCTTTTGCAATTTTTGGCTTGTGAGTTGGCTGGTGCGAAATGTGCAACATTCACGAACACCATTAAAATAAAAAAACCTTGTGAGTAGTTGCAAATGTGTATGGCTTTTAGCGGTGGCATTATTCATTCATTTTTTTATAAACTTTTTTCATCATCAATTCTTTCACTAAGTTTCCAAATACTTTGTCTTCAAGGATTTTTTCAAATATCTCTTGGTTTTGGTCCATTCGGTCAATCAACTTGGTGATGAATAAGTCCTCAAAGGCATATTTGAAAGTATCAATCTTATTTACTTTTGCTTGCGTTTGAAGCGTTTCATCTTCCATTAATTCGGCTTCTATTTGGTCAAAGAAAAGTTTGTCGGCTTCTTCAAATTCAGTCCCAAAACGGTCGTTTAGCACATTAATGATTTCGGAAAGCAAAGCTTCTTGGTCTTTTGCTCGTTTTAAGCCCGCTTCTGATGTTCCGCTTAATTCTCCTGTTTCGCCTGTCAGCAAATCAATTGAGCCTTCTTTGATTTTCTGTAAACGATAGTATTCCAATGCCACTTCATCGTCTAAATGCAAACTTTCAGATAGTTCTCTTTTGGGCAATCTTGTTTGTAAAAGTTTAGCATACGCATAAAATCTTTCAAAATCAGGGTCAATAAAAGGCATAATTTGACCCAGGAAAGCGTAAAGATTAGTCCAAGTGCGTAGTCCTTTTTTAAACTCGTCTTGTTTTTCTTCTTCCTCTATTTCTTTGAATCTGTCAACGGCAGGGTCGGTAAATGAATACAGGTATTTTTGTTGTTTCGGGTTGTTCAGTTTTGTTTCAGGATTGAAATAAACATTTGCAAATGCTTCAATTTCTGTTTCCCAATAAATCTGAAATTCATCAAGTCTTGCCTTTAAATCGTACAAATGATTGATGTCTGTTTCCTCTGTAACCGTTGTAATTTCATAATAAGGTTGAAACGATGTAAAAATAGTTTCTCGGTCATTTGCAAAATCTAAAACGAATGTATCTTCTTTCCCTGCACAAGTTCTGTTTAGCCGGGATAAAGTTTGTACCGCTTTTACGCCCGACAGTTTTTTATCTACATACATTGTTTGCAAAAGCGGTTGGTCAAAACCTGTTTGGTATTTGTCGGCTACAATTAAAATTTTATATTCTTCCCTATCAAAAATATCAGGCAATTCTCTTTCGCTGTATCCTGTCATTTGAGGTTCTGAAATACCATCAGGGGCATTGTCATCTATTACTTTACCCGAAAATGCCACAAGGATTTTAATATCGTTATGATAGCCTTTTTCTTTTATGTACTTATTAAATTCTTCGAAATAGCGTTTTGCGTGTAACCTTGACCCGCAAACCACCATTGCTTTGGCTCTTCCGCCAATTTTTTTAGAAACAATTTGCCTAAAATGCTCGATAATGATTTCTGTTTTTTGAGCCAAATTATGCGGATGCAATGAAACAAATTTACCAATTGCTTTTGCTGCTTTCTTTTTATTCAGATTGGGATCATCTTCAATGGCTTTGGTCAGCTTAAAGTAAAGTTCGTAAGTGATGTAATTTTTTAAAACATCTAAAATAAACCCCTCTTCAATGGCTTGACGCATTGAATACAAGTGAAATGGTTTTGGTTTCCCGTTTTTATCCTTATACCCAAAAACCTGCAAAGTTTTATACTTTGGTGTAGCCGTAAATGCAAAAAACGAAATATTACTTTGTTGTCCTCTAGCTTTTGCAGAACGTTCTATTTCCTCTCTTATAAAATCATCGCCTGTATAGTCGTCTTCCAAATCATTTTTAACAGCATTCTCCAATGATTTTGCTGCTAAAACCTCTTTCATTTTTTTACTTGCTTCGCCACCTTGAGAACTATGAGCTTCATCAATGATTACTGCATAGTTTCGATCGGGCAACTCACCAACTTTATCAACCACAAATGGGAATTTTTGCAAAGTGGTAATAATAATATTTGTACCATAGCCCAAGGCATTGGCTAATTGCGTACTATCCTTATCTATTCGCTGAACAACGCCAGTTTTATGCTCAAACTGGTAAATGGTGTTTTGCAATTGCTGGTCAAGCACTCTTCGGTCGGTTACTACAATAACAGAATCGAAAATCCGCTCATCTATGGCATTATGTAAACTCGAAAGCCTATAAGCCAACCAGGCAATGGAATTACTCTTACCAGAACCAGCAGAATGCTGAATTAAATAGTTTGTTCCTGCTTCAACCTCAAGTACATGCTTGCTTATTTTACGAACAGCGTCCAATTGGTGGTATCGTGGAAATATTAATTTTTCTTTCTTGTATATTTTGCCGTTAGATTCAAACTCTTCGGTTTCTAAATGCAAGAAACGCTGTAAAATTTCCATCCAGCTATCTTTTTGCAAGATGTACTCCCACAAGTAAGATGTTCTATAACCGTTCTCGTTTTGCGGATTCCCTTTGCCGTTGTTTGCGCCTTTATTAAATGGCAGCCAAAATGTTTTATTGCCATCTAATTTTGTGCTCATAAATACTTCGTCTTGATCAACGGCAAAGTGTACCAAGGTTCGTTTTTTGAAAGCGAACAACAGCTCTTTATTATCTCGTGTAGTGCTGTATTGTTTTAAAGCATTGCCAACATTTTGACTAGTAAGCTGATTTTTAAGCTCCAAAGTAGCCACAGGAATACCGTTTAGAGCCAAAACAACATCGACCGAGTTTTTATTTTTTTGGCTGTAATAGATTTGGCGGTAAACTTTCAAGCTGTTTTTATTGTACATAGAAACGGCATCAGGGTTAAGCCCCGAAGCCGGTTGAAAATACGCCATTTGAAAACGCACACCATAATCTACAAAGCCATTTCTGAGTACATCTAAGCTACCCCTTAAATCCAGCTCTTTGCATAGGCGTTGAATAATTCTATTATCGGTATCGGCTCCGTGTATTGCGGATATCTTATCCCATCTTTTGGGCTGAGATGCTTGAAGAAAGGCAAGTACCTCGTATTTAAACATTCCCAGCTCTTTGCTGTAATCTTCGGCATTTCCTTGGGTGTAGCCACCTTGTTCAACGAGTGATTGTACAAGGGCAGCTTCAAATGTGTTTTCGGTTGTTATGCTCATTCGTTATTAAATTTATCATCCTTCCAATTGGAGGGATTGTTGATGATATATTCTTTTATACGCTGATATTCCTTGTTGTTACGGATTATATGGTCGTGGTAATTGGGTTGAAAAAAATGGTTATTCCGGTTGTATTTTGGAATATTCAAATGGTTTTCATCAATGTAATCGTCAATATTTGTATTAACCGCCGATTTAAACCCTGCAATAAACGATGATATTGATTTTGGTTTTCGAACAAAAACCGATTCATTAGATTGGTTTTGATTGGATTGGTTTTGATTGGATTGGTTTTGATTGGGTTGGTTTTGATTGGATTGGTTTTGATTGGGTTGGTTTTGATTGGGTTGGTTTGGGTGGGATTGGTTTGGGTGGGATTGGTTTGGGTGGGATTGTAGAGACGCACGGCCGTGCGTCTCTACGTGCGATTCATTCAAACCGTGCGAACCGTGCGATTCATTCAAACCGTGCGATTCATTCAAACCGTGCGATTCAATCAAACCGTGCGATTCAATCAAACCATTGCCATCAATCGCGTCATTGCCATCAATCGCGTCATTGGTATCAACCGAACCGTTGACATCATCAATTTCATTTTCAATTTCATTTTTGTCCAAAATTACAATGGCGTGAATATGATTGGGCATCATAACAAATTCATCCAAAAATAATTCGTTGCGTATTTTAAATGATTCATACCATTGGGTTTCGATAATTTTCCCAAATGCGGATAATATCATTTCCCCATTATTAATTTGCCCCAAATTACAAACCCTGTTTTGTGTTATCAACGTAATAAAATAATAACCGTTGCCTGAATAATCCCAACCAGGCATTCTGTGCGATTGAATACGGTATTTGTTTTTAAATTTTTTCATTAAACCACCTTTATTTTTCCTGTTACCACCTCGCTGATTAGGGCGGTGCGGTATTCGGTAAGTAGGTCGATTAGTTTTTCGGTTCTTTCTGTTTTGGAATCTATCAAAGCACATTCGGTTTCGATGTATTGCACGATGTATTGTTGTTCTTCAAGAGGTGGAACTTGAACTCTAAAAGACTTTATCAACTCTTGGCTTATATTGGGTTGCCCACCACCATAACTCATATTAATAATTTCTTTTCTTGCAGCAAGTAAAAGAAAGAACGCAAATTGGTAGTGCAAATGGATAGGGTTTCCCAGAACACAGCAAGCCTGATTTACAGTAGTAGGTATTTTTAAAATACCTAATTTTCCAATTGTGGCTCCATACATAGCCATTACAATTGAATTGATTGGGTACTTTTTTAGTGAACTATAGTCATCAAGAGCTTTTTGAGTTACTTTCTTTGATGTTTCTAAAATATCTCCGTCTGTTAAATCTCCTGTTAATAACCAATTAAACTCACCATTAAAATAATATTCTTCGCTACCAGCTTTAGGCGTTGTTCCACTTCCAATTATATCAAAACACCAACTTAACCGTTTCACCTGCCAATGCTCAGGAATTTCGCCCAACCATTCAATGCCGCTGTCTTTCATTGAGACGGACGGCCGTCCGTCTTTACGGGGCAGGCCTTTGGTAACGGCTTGGTTGATGATGGCAGTTTTTTCCTCTTCGTAGAGTTCGAGCAGGCGTTTTTTGTCGGCTATCAGTTCGTCTATCTCGGTGGTTTTGCGGTCGAGGTAGTGGGCTATGGCGGTTTGTTCTTCAGGGGTTGGTAAAGCAATAAATCCATTTTTTAGTTCTTCTCCGTTTACGTGCGGAACACCCATACCTATTGTAGATTGCTTTAACTGCGGTTCAAAGTGTTTAAAAAAATACCAAGAATATTCTTTTTGAATGTTTTTCAAATTAAGAACAGCCATCGTAGATGAAAGTATTCCTTTTTTGCTTAGAACAAATTCACCTGCGTTTGAACCATCCCAAAGCAAAAGAATATCATTTTCATCAACTTTAACATAATTTTCAACATCTTCAACATAAAGCATTTGCTTTGGATTTCCTCTCAAATAATCCATTGCTAGATAAATTTCAGATTCATTACTTTCACTGTACTTTAATTCTTTTGGGTTTTTACCTTTTTGATAGTCTATATAGAATTTTATCCTACTCACTTCCCAATGCTCAGGAATCTCCCCAATCCATTCAATGCCTGAATCTTTATAGTTGTCGTATTTCTTCATTTGTCTGAATTGGGCTTTTTAGGGTTTGTAGATTTTAGGCTTTCTTTTTTGTATGCTTTATTTTCAGGATGATTCACATTGTAAACCCTTTTGTATTCCAAACTTTTAGAGCCAAAATTAATCAACAACCCAATGGGTAAGTTGTATGCCTGACAATAATTCATGGCTTGTGCTAAATGCACATCTTCAAGTTGAATCAAAGCTTTTATTTCTACCATAATGACTCCTTCCACAAAAAAATCTACTCTACGAGTGCCAATATGCTCTCCTTCGTATTGTATAGCCATTTCCATTTCTCGCTCAAAAGCTAAGCCTTGTTTTGTCATTTCAATGGCTAAAGCACGCTGGTAAATCACTTCTTGAAATCCATTACCCAAAGTGGAATGAACTTTCATTGCACAACCGATTATTTTATGTGTAATATCTCCGTACTTCATCTTCTAATCCGTTAATCCTACTAATCCTAATTCTGACTTTTTTTCCAGTGCCAATATATCGGCTTTTATCTCATCCAAAGAGCGCAAAGGTTTAAACTCGTAGAAATATTTGGTAAAGTTTATTTCGTAACCGATTTTGGTTTTTGTTTCATCAATCCAAGCCGTTGGCAAGTGCGGTTTTACTTCTCGCTTAAAGTATTGTTCTATGGTTTGCGGCATAAGAGACGGACGACCGTGCGTCTTTACTTCTCTTAAGAAAGGGATGTTTTCATAATCTCGTAAAGTGCTGTCGGCTTTGGGTTTACCTTTGGTTTTTACGATTTGTTGAGACGGATGACCATCCGTTTTTACTTTTAATGGTTGTTCAACGGTAACTCGCCAGTAGCCAAAATACTCGTTGGGTACAATTTTAGAGAACTCGTTTTCCTCAAAGTTTCCGTATAGCTGCGTAATAAAACCAATGCCTTTTTCGGTACCGTTTTCAACAATCTTTTTACGTTTATTACCCAAACTTTTATCCATTTTTTGCCAAAAGCGGTTTTCCGTAAGAGACGCATGTAGAGGTGCACGGCCGTGCGCCTCTACATGCGTCTGATCCTTTGCACCTGTGGCATTTATAAGCTGTACTTTTCCTTTTCGTTCGGCGCTTTTGTTATTGGTAACAATCCAGATGTAAGTAGAAATGCCCGTGTTGTAAAACAGTTGGTCGGGTAGTGCAATGATGGCTTCTAACCAGTCATTTTCAATTATCCATTTTCTAATTTCACTTTCTCCGCTTCCCGCTGCACCCGAAAACAATGGCGAACCATTAAACACAATGCCTATGCGTGTTCCGCCCGGTTTCATTTTAGAAATCATATGTTGCAAAAAGAGTAGCGAGCCATCGTTTATTCTTGGTAATCCTGCTCCAAAACGCCCACGCATTCCTTTGCTGTCTGCTTCGGCTTTTATTGTTTTTTGTGCTTTTTTCCAGTCCACACCAAAAGGCGGATTAGAAAGCATATAGTCAAATTTCTCCTCTTCCAGCCCATCAACAGTAAAGGTGTTCCCGAATTTTATGTTTGCCGGGTTTTGCCCTTTAATCAGCATATCCGATTTGCAGATGGCGTAAGATTCAGGATTAATCTCTTGTCCGAAAACTTTAAGCTCAGCTTTTGAATTGAGTTCGTTCAAATGCTGTTCAGCAACGGAAAGCATTCCGCCAGTTCCGCAAGCAGGGTCGTACATTGTTTTTACAATTCCCTCTTTGGTTAAAGTATCGCTGTCTTCGTTGAAAAGCACATTTACCATTAATCGAATTACCTCTCGTGGTGTAAAGTGTTCTCCGGCTGTTTCGTTGGATTGTTCCGAGAATCTTCTAATCAGGTCTTCAAAAATGTAACCCATAATCATTGGGTCGTCTTCCGAAAGGTCAATTTCCTGAAATGCTTTTACCACGCGAAAAAGAATGTCCGCCTTTGGGTCGTCCATTCTGTCTATTTGGTCGTCAAAGTTGAAGTACTCAATAATTTCTCTGGCACTTGTGGAAAATCCGTTGATGAAGTTTCTTAGGTTAGCCGCTACATTATTGGGGTCGGCAATGAGTTTATCAAAGTCAAATTGGCTTCGGTTGTGAAAGTTAAAACCAGCTTTTTTATTCAAAGCGATATCCTTTGCACTTTCTTTTAAGCTATCAACTTTTGGCAGGTAGTCGAGCACATTTTGCTTGGTATCTTTTAAAACGCAATCCAAGCGTCTTAGCACTGTCATTGGCAAAATTACTTTTCCGTAATCTGCTCTTTTGTAATCGCCTCTAAGAAGGTTTGCAACTTCCCATATTTTATCTGACTTTTCTTTAAAGTTCTTCATTTATATTTTTTGTTCTTTTATTCAGTTTCTAAACTTACTGTTTAAGTTTCGTTTTCTGTTCGTGCGGCTGGTTTTTTACACTGACGCACAACTAGAGTATAACCAAACCCTAAAATTTATTTACCACTCCTTAAAGCTAACCATAAAAATTAAACTTTAAAAGTTTAAGGAATTTAGCTAGCTAACCCCAATTATTCATCCGATTAATTGCTGTCTCCGACAGCCACTAGGTTTCACAACCAATCTAGTTGCCCGAAATTGGGCTCAACTAGGGCGGGGGAATCCACATTTGCACTTATCTTTTTAACATTTGATGAATAATGCGGGTTAAAAGTGGGGCGTAAAATATGACGCGTGTTAGCAACTGGGTTTAATTATCCGAAAAGTTTTAAGTAATTGTCAAATACATACACTCTGCCTCGCTGATTTCCTGTTACCTCTTTTAAAATATCAAGTTTTTCTAATTCAACTATTAACTTATACGCTGAAGGCATGGATATTCCAGCAATTTCATTTACTTTTTCAGCATTTATCATTGGGCGATTATACAAATAATCAACAATTTTTTTTGCATTTACTGCTCTACTACCTAATTTTTGAATGCTTGTTTCAACCTGTTTTTGTAATTGGAGAATATTGTCAAAAGTTGTTATTCCATTCTTTGCGGTTTCAATTATTCCAACCAAAAAGAACTTGAACCATTGTGAAAGATTATTTTTTTCTCTTACCAACATCAAGTTTTCGTAATATAACTTTCTGTTTTTCTCAAAAAATTCAGATAGATACAGAATTGGTTTCTTTAATATTCCTTTGTTAACCAAATATAATGGAATAAGTAACCTGCCAATCCTACCATTCCCATCGAGGAATGGGTGAATCGTTTCGAATTGATAATGGACAAGACCTATTTTAAGTAATTCAGGTATGAAAACTTCTTCGTTGTAAATAAATTTCTCAATATCGCTCATTAGCTCAGGCACAGAGGTATGAACTGGGGGAATATAAATAGCATCATTAATAGTTGCTCCACCTATCCAATTCTGACTATTTCTGAATCCACCGGGTTGTTTTCGCTCTCCCCTAACTCCTTGAAGTAGGACTTTATGGGTTTCACGAATTAACCGTGAAGAAAAAGGTAGTTTATCCAGTTCTTTTATAGCCCATTCTATTGCTTTCGTATAATTCTGGACTTCTTCCCAGTCATCTCTTTTATCCAGAGGAATGTCTTCTTTTTCCAATAGAGCCTCTTCCATATTGGTTTGAGTTCCTTCAATTCGGCTACTTTGAGTGGCCTCTTTAAGGACGTGCATACTAATAAATAGGTCGATATTTGGAATATACTTTGAGTACATGTCGAGTCTGCCTAATTCTCGGTCGGCTTGACTCAGTAGCTGCAACACCTCCATATTATCAACGTGCAATTGTTGGTTGATAAATGTGGGTTGAAAACTTTTATAGTAGCCTTGGCTAATGTACTGCCCAGATTTATATTGCTTCATTCCGATTATTTTAAACAAAGATACCTGTTATTTAAGAAAACGCAACAAAACTTAAATAAGAGATGTCCTTATTTAAGTTTTGTTGTGATCCGGGGTTTTGTGTGATGCAATCGCCTTGCAGGTAACTTGTATATAACCAAACCCTAAAATTTATTTACCACTCCTTAAAGCTAACCATAAAAATTAAACTTTAAAAGTTTAAGGAATTTAGCTTGCTAACCCCAATTATTCATCCGATTAATTGCTGTCTCCGGCAGCCACTAGGTTTCACTACCAATCTAGTTGCCCAAAATTGGGTTCAACTAGGGCGGGGGAATCCACATTTGCACTTATCTTTTTAACATTTGATGAATAATGCGGGTTACTTTTGGAGCTTTTACATATAAACGAAAAAAAATGAATCTTTTTCTTTTATTAATTTGTTTTATAATTATATTTGCAGTCCTAAATAATTGACAGTAGCAACTATATTTTGGTGCAATGGAAAATTTATGCAAGATCAAAGAGGTTTTTAGAAAGATTCAGCAGTTTGAGCAGAAATTGAATAACGAGCTGAATGTTACTATTAACGAGGCAATGGTTTTATGTAGTTTATACGAAGCCAGGAAATGTTCTGGTGATATATCAACCGATACGGGAATTTCACCTAGTAGAGCTTCGCGCGTGCTGCTATCTCTTGAGCAAAAAGGATACATCATTCGCAGCCTTGGTGATAAGGACAAACGCAAAATGATGTTTGAGCTGAGTGCCGAGGGAGAAAAAAAGAAGCTAGAAATTAGCGATATGGAGTTTAAGTTAGATTTTAATGAATAAGAAATAGAACTAGCATGAAAATTATTATTATTGGTGGCGTTGCTGGAGGCGCAACAACGGCTGCACGTTTAAGAAGAGATGATGAGCGTGCAGAAATCATAATGTTTGAACGTGGCGAGCATATTTCGTATGCCAATTGTGGGTTGCCATACTATATTGGGGGTGTAATTGCCGAGCGAGATAATCTATTTGTTCAAACCCCTAAGGTGTTTAGCAAGCAATTTAATGTGGATGTTCGTGTTCTGAATGAGGTTATTTCAATTATACCCGAATCTAAAACAGTGAATGTTAAAGATTTGCGTACTGGAAAAGAGTACTCGGAATCTTATGATAAGCTTGTACTATCGCCTGGCGCAGAGCCCGTTCGCCCCAATTTACCCGGAATAGATAGCGAGGGCATTTTTACCATGCGCAATGTAGCCGATACCGACAAAATTAAGTCATATATAGACAACCATAAAACGAAAACGGCAATAGTTGTTGGGGCCGGATTTATTGGGTTGGAGATGGCAGAGAACCTCCACAAGCTGGGGATTTTTGTGTCCATAGTTGAAATGGCAGAGCAGGTGATGACGCCATTAGACTACTCCATGGCTTCCATTGTACATCAGCATTTGAAAACAAAAAATGTAGCGTTCTTTTTAAAGGATGGGGTTTCTTCGTTCCAAAAGGATGATGATCATATTGTAGCTACGCTAAAAAGCGGAAGAAAAATTAATGCTGATATCGTTATTCTTTCAATTGGAGTACGGGCAGACAGCAAGTTGGCTCGAGAGTCGGGTTTAGATATTGGCACAACCGGTGGCATTGTAGTTGATAAGCATTTACAGACTTCGAATCCTGATATTTATGCAGTAGGGGATGCCATAGAATTTGAGAATCCAATTACTCATAAAAAGCAGATTACCTATTTGGCAGGCCCGGCAAATAAGCAGGGTAGGATTTGTGCAGACAATATTGTGTTTGGCAACAAATCGGTATATAAAGGTTCTATTAACACGGCTATTGCCAAAGTTTTCGATTTAACTGTTGCTTCGACTGGAGCCTCTGGAAGGACATTAAAGAATGAAAATATCCCATATTTATCGGCCATTATTCATGCTGGCTCGCATGCAGGGTACTATCCAGGCTCAATCCCAATGAGTATAAAAATTGTGTTCTCACCCAAAGATGGGAAATTATATGGTGCTCAGATTGTTGGTTATGATGGAGTTGATAAACGCATTGACCTGTTAGCACAGGTTATAAAATTAAACGGAACTATTTACAATTTGACAGAAATTGAACATGCTTATGCTCCCCCATTTTCTTCAGCCAAAGACCCTGTTAACATTATGGGTTTTATTGCCGAAAATATATTGAACGGCTCCATGAAACCATACTCGTGGCGCGATATCGAGTCTGTAGATTTAACGCATACAGTACTACTAGATGTGCGTACCAAGGATGAGTTTGAATTAGGAGCAATACCTGGAGCGGTTAATATTCCTTTTGATGAAGTAAGGGACCGTTTGGATGAAATACCCCAACAAAAGAAAATAGTTGTTTATTGTAGCGTTGGCCCTCGTGGTTATGTAGCTTCAAGAGTTTTGATGCAGCGAGGTTATAACGAAGTTTTCAATTTAATAGGAGGATATAAAACTTACGAGTTTGCTACACAAAAACAGAGTAACGAGGATGTATATGCTAACCATGTAATTGGGCTCGATAACCTAATATATCAAGTAGATAGTAAACCAAAGGAGGGCATAGCGGCTTCGTTAGAGACCGTAACAATTGATGCCTGCGGACTGCAGTGCCCAGGGCCTATAATGAAGTTGAAAAAAAGTGCGGATACGCTTAAACCCGGTCAGATGATGGAGGTTAAGGCTACGGATCCTGCATTTTCGGCAGATGTTAAGGCATGGGCAAAAATTACGGGTAACAGGATTGTTAAGGTTTCGGAAGCGGCCGGTGTTGTTACCGCAATTATTGAAAAACAAGCCAAAATAGAAGCTGTAAATTCTGAGAATTCTTCTCCTGCCAGAAATAAATCTATAGTTGTATTTAGCGATGATTTGGATAAGGCTATTGCATCATTTGTTATTGCAAACGGTGCAGCCGCAACAGGAAGCAAGGTATCTCTCTTTTTTACTTTTTGGGGCTTGAATGTGATAAAAAAGCAAAACCCTGGAGCGGTATCTAAAGACTTTATGGGTAAAATGTTTGGTTTTATGATGCCCAAAAGTAGCAAGAAGCTTAAATTGTCGAAAATGAATATGTGGGGGATGGGACCAAAAATGATTCGTAGCGTGATGAAGAATAAAAAAATCGAATCATTAGAATCCTTAATGCAGCAAGCACATGAAAGCGGAGTGGAATTTATTGCTTGTACCATGTCAATGGACGTGATGGGAGTAAAAAAAGAGGAGCTAAATGATTATGTAACATTTGGCGGTGTTGCCGCATACCTGGATAGAGCAGAAGATGCCAATGTGAATTTATTTATATAGTCTTTTTAAGCCACAAAAAAACCGTCGTTGATTTTAAATTCGATGACGGTTTTTTTATCTTCTAAATAGTGCCAGCAACAGAACTCTAGGTTTTATGCCTTTGATAAGAGCCAGAATTCGACGAAGTCAATCTGTTTAACTCGTGTTACTCTTCAAATTTGTTATAGTTGAATCCGAATTTTTGGCAACAAAATGGGTTGTGAGGCATAGTGGCTGTCGGAGATCCGCATTATTCGAATGAATAATGCGGGTTAACAGATCGCTTCGTTACTATGAGCGTTCCTCGCAATTATGGAAAGAACCTAGTTCGTATCGATTTGCAATGGGTGCGGTTCAAGCATCAATATTCTGCTGTTTTTTTTTGTGTAGCGGTAATGAAAAGGAGAAAGTAGACCCTTTTTCGATTACACTATCGACCCAAATCTCCCCATTGTGCTTTTCAATAAATTCTTTGCAAAGGTCTAAGCCTAATCCTGTTCCTTTCTCTTGTTGTGTTCCTGGCGTTGTATAAACTTTATCAATTTTGAATAGTTTCTCGATCCCCTCCTTTGGGATACCAATTCCATTGTCAATTACCGAAATAATTAGCTTATTCTGATTAACAGCAGAAGTAACAGTAATTTTTCCATTGGGCTGTGTAAATTTTACTGCGTTCGAAAGTAAATTTCTTACCACGGCACTGAGCATGGTTTTATCGGCAAAAACTTGTATGCCATGCGTAAGCGTACTTGTAATGCTGATAGACTTTTGTTTAGCATTACCTTGCATTAAAAATATTGCATCATCAACTATGGTGTTTATTTCGAAATATTCGGGTCTGAATTCCATCCTGCCTGTTTGCAATTGCGACCATTCCATCAGATTTATCAGTAAATTTAACGCATGGTTTGACGATTGGTTGATAATTTGCGCGTAATCATCAATTCCATCAGTGTCCTTATCCTTTGTTTGTTCTAAAAGAAGGTTGCTGAAGTTGATAATAGCATGGAATGAACTTTTTAGGTCGTGGGCAATAATGGATAAAATTTTGTCTTTAGTAGCATTATGCTTTTGAAGTACCTCGTTTTGTTTTTTGATAATAAGCTCCTTTTCTTTTCGCTCCGAAAGGTCCTCTATAATACCCCAAACCACCTTTCTACCGTCGGTGTCGGTAAAGAGCGCTCCGCTTATAGAAAGCGGGTATCTTGTACCATCCTTGCGAATGTATTCTTTAAAGTTGGGGCCAAAGCTCCCCGTTTTATCCAGCGTTTGAAGTTGTTCGATTTCTTGTTCTTCATATTCTCGAGGGGTTATATCCCAGTAGCTTAACTTCAAAAATTCCTCTCTGGTATATCCTGTTGATTGTAAAATAGAATTATTAACTTCTATAAATTCCCCTGTTTCGTGAATTACCAGCGCCATGCCCACGGGGGATTGTTCAAAGAGCATTTGAAATTTGCTTTGAGCCAGTTCCCGTTCGGCGATATTTTTCTCAAAATCTATTTTTAATCGCCGGTTCTCCTGCTCTAACCTTTTCAGTTCTTGTATGAGTTCCTCTTTTGTTTTGTCTTGGACATTCATAACAAAGTTTCTTTTAACATGGGCTTTTACCGTTTTAAGGGTATAGGTTGATACGATAATTCCATGTTGTTTACTGTAAAAATAGGGTTGTTTGTTAATTGCTGCATCAAGTGTTTTGTAATTGGTGGGGCTCACTTCAAATAATGGAAAGATACAGGTTGGCTACGCCGAGCTTCGGTTACTTTGCGAAGAACGCTCGCAACGACGGGAAAGGATAGGTTGGTCTTGGCATTCCATATCTAACTGCTAGTCAGCATTGTTCGATGTTGATGTTTTTTATTTCTACTCTTTCTTTTATTTCAAAGGAATCGAAACCAAACCTAGCCCATGCTTTTTTACCCACCGCGTTCTTAGAAATTACCGATAGCTCAATGTGCTCAATGCTCCTGCTTTTAAACCATTCATTAAGCTCAGACAGGAATTTTGTGGCTATGCCTAGTTTTCGATATTCTTCCTCGACAAACACATCGTTTATATACCCGTTTTTGGAAACTTTGAATATTGGGGATCGTGCTTGAATTTCGGCTGCTGCATAGCCAACCACTCTGTTCTTATCTTCTGCAACCAGAAGAAGCCTATCCTCTGAGCTAAGGCAGCTCTTCAAGAATTTTCGGTACATTATATCTGCATCTTCGACGGGAGTAAAATATGGGTCGAGTTCGGCATGCAGCTTTAGCATGTTGATGCCATATTTGGTTACTTGATCTATATCGTTCAGCTTTCCTTTTCTAATTCTCATACTGTTTGATTTTTCTGCTTCTCCTTTGTTCCCTTTTATTGTTAAATGATATTGGGAATAGTTTTTTGATATTAATCCGCATCATTCATCAAATTTGTAAAAGATGAATGCAAATGCGGGTTACCCCGATATAGTGGAGCCCAATTTTGGGCAACTAGACTGGTTGTGAAGCCTAGTCGGGGTCGGAGGCAGCAATTATTCGGACGAATATTTGGGGTTAAACCCCGCTGCTGCTGTTATTCCTCTAAAACAACCTCCTGTTTTTCTGTGGGGTTAGGATTTATCTCGTCCGACTCAACTTCGCCATCTCGTAGGCGGATAATTCGTCGTGCGTGAAGTGCTATGGACTCTTCGTGAGTTACTACTATAATGGTGTTTCCCTGTGCGTAAATATCCTCAAACAGGTTCATAATATCGATTGATGTTTTTGAGTCGAGGTTACCGGTTGGTTCGTCTGCCAAAATTATCGATGGGTTGTTAACCAGGGCCCTAGCCAGGGCAACGCGTTGGCGCTGTCCACCCGAGAGCTCATTGGGTTTGTGGTTCATCCGGTCGGTAAGGCTAACCTTTTCGAGTGCTGCCTCCGATTGCTTTATCCTTTCGGGTTTAGCCACACCAGCGTATATTAGCGGAAGCATAACATTTTCGAGCGCCGAGTAGCGGGGTAAAAGGTTAAAGGTTTGAAAAACAAAGCCAATCTCCTTATTCCGAATTTCGGCAAGCTGGTCATCTTCAAGCACGCTCACGTCGGTATCGTTTAGCACATAGGTACCCGAGGTGGGGGTGTCAAGACAACCCAAAATATTCATTAGGGTTGATTTTCCCGAGCCCGAAGGGCCCATTATGGCAACATACTCGTTCTTATAAATCTGAAGAGATACGTCCTCTAGCGCCTTTACTATTACCGTACCAACCTTATAGTACTTTTTAATACTGTTTATATCAATTAATGCTTTGCTTTTCATAAAAAATATGTTTTTGTTCAGTGATGTTTGACTTAGCTAAGCTACTAAAAGTTTATCTTTATATGCTGTTTTTTTATCCCTTTTCGGAAAAACACAACGCCCATCGAAAATAAATCGATACTAAGGCTAACATTTTGATGATTTGCAATTACAGTCCATGCGTTGTACATCTCCCTGCTCCAGCGTATATCGTCGAAAACAAAAACAGTATTTTCATGCACAATTTTTGAGCATTGTTTAAAGTATCGTAGGGTTGGTTCGGCTTTATGGTTCCCGTCAAAAAAAACTAGGTCAACATTGGGCAGTATTTCCTTGGCTTTACTTAATCCCAGCTCAAAATCGCCCTCAATTACTTTAATATTCTGTAGGTCAAATACATCGAAAGAATTTTGGGCTACCTTTGCTCTTCGTTGGTCTCCTTCAAGGGTTACAATGTTGGCTTTGGGGTTCGAGCTGGCTAAATACATCGTGCTAACTCCTACCGATGTGCCTAGTTCTAATATGTTTGTGGCGTTTGACCATTTTGCTAATCGGTATAAAAGAGCCCCCGTTTTTTTCGAAACCGAGGACCTGCGAATAACCTTAGCTAGTTTTTCTGGTTTTTTTTGATACTTGCTTCCAGCGCCAAAACTGCTGGGTGATAGCTTAATGGGAGTATCTATTTGCCAGTTTCTAAACCACTCAATCTCGTTGATGGTTGTGATGTGCTTGCATGGGCTTACCACTTTTTTGGCAAAATCGTAAACGAATGGCGAGTGAATTCCAAACCCTGCTGCCGATTTTGCGGCGCACCTAAAGCGAATAAACTCTTGTGCTAGCCTAAAATATTGTGTGATGTTTGCCAATTTGGTTTTAGTATTAGTTGCTACTACAATAGCGTAAATTGTTGAGTTTTATTGTGTTTTTAACATTTTTTGCCGTTTAACCCGAAATTTATTAAAGATGAGTAATTGGGATTAATTTGTGCTATAATAGCTACTATACTTCGTAATTGCTAGATTATTGCCACCAATTTTTTACTTTTGTTGTATGGCTACAAATTTATCAACCGATATAATGTATTTGGCTGGTGTTGGTCCTAAGCGGGCCGAATTGCTCAAAACCGAGTTGGGTATATATACCCTGGGCGATTTACTTTACTACTTTCCGTTTAGATATGTTGATAAATCGAAATTTTATAAAATTTCCGAAATTTCAGATGATTTACCATATATTCAGGTAGTAGGTAAGATTGTTCGTTTTCAAGAGGTTGGCGTGGGTAGGAAGAAGAGACTCACGGCCTTTTTTAGCGATGGCACTGGGGTTATGGAGCTGGTGTGGTTTAAGGGGTTGAAGTGGGTTTCAAAATCTTTAAAACCCAACGTAAATTACGTTGTTTTTGGTAAGGCTGCGCTGTTTAGCGGTAAGTATAGCATTGTGCACCCCGAGGTTGAGCCGTTTAATCCCAATGCCACTAACGAGTACGTACCGTTGCAGGCTGTATACAGCACCACCGAAAAGCTTAAGAGTGGTTACGTGAATGCTAAAACTATTCTGAAACTTCAACAAAATCTATCGGCGTTAATTCCTGATATAGTTGTAGAGACTCTCCCTGCCTATCTTATTGAGAAAGTAAAGCTTATGACTTTACCCGAGGCCCTTCGGAATATCCATTTCCCCATATCGACCTCATTGCTAAAAAAAGCCCAGGCAAGGCTTAAGTTCGAAGAGTTTTTTTATGCGCAGCTAGGCATGCTGCACCGAAAGTCGACTCGTTATTTAAAGGTAAACGGCAATGTTTTTGCGGTTGTTGGCGATACGTTTAACAAGTTCTATTCGCAAAATTTACCCTTTAGCCTTACTGGTGCGCAGAAGCGTGTTATCAGAGAAATTAGGCGCGATTTGGGGTCGGGAAAGCAGATGAACCGCCTTTTGCAGGGCGATGTGGGTAGCGGAAAAACGTTGGTAGCGCTAATGTCCATGCTTATAGCGGTTGATAACGATTACCAGGCGTGTATTATGGCACCAACCGAAATTTTGGCCAATCAGCATTTCGAAACTATTCAGAATTTGCTAAAGGGTATTGAGGTTAATGTAGGTCTGCTTACCGGAAGCACCAAGCGTTCGGAGAGAGTTGAGCTGCACTCACAGCTCGAAAGCGGCCAAATGCATCTGTTAATTGGTACCCATGCGCTTATTGAGGATACGGTAAAGTTCAACAACCTCGGTTTGGTTGTTATCGACGAGCAGCAGCGTTTTGGCGTGGCTCAGAGGGCTAAGCTGTGGAAGAAGAATGTAAACCCACCCCACGTGCTGGTTATGACCGCAACGCCTATTCCGCGAACGCTAGCCATGACCCTTTACGGTGATCTAGAGATTAGCGTTATTGACGAGCTGCCTCCTGGTCGAAAGCCCATAAAAACCACACATTTTACCGACCGCAAGCGTAACCTAGTTTTTGGTTTGATGCGTGAGCAAATTAAGCAGGGGCGACAGGTTTACGTCGTTTACCCCCTAATTAACGAGTCGGAAAAGTTAGATTATAAAGATTTAATGGATGGGTACGATAGCATAAGTCGCGCATTTCCGCCACCAGAGTATGCTACCGTTGTGGTACACGGAAAGATGAAACCTCAGGAAAAGGATGAGTCAATGCAGCTATTTGCCAGCGGACAAGCCCACATCATGGTAGCCACCACGGTTATTGAGGTAGGTGTAAATGTACCCAATGCAACGGTTATGGTTATTGAGAGCGCTGAGCGCTTTGGCTTGTCGCAGCTGCACCAGCTTAGGGGCAGGGTAGGGCGTGGTGCCGACGAGAGCCATTGCGTACTGCTAACGGGTGTGAAGTTGTCCAACGAGTCGCGTAGGCGCATGCAAACCATGGTATCAACCAACGATGGGTTCGAAATTGCTGAGGTTGACATGCAGATTAGGGGGCCCGGCGATATGGAGGGAACACAGCAAAGCGGTGTGCCTTTTGATTTTAAAATCGCATCGCTAAGCAAGGATGGGCAGATACTTCAGTACGCCCGACGAATTGCCAACGATATTATTGAGGAGGACGGCACCCTTTCACTTTCAAAAAACTCGGTATTGAAACACAATATTGAAAAACAGGCACAGGACAAAATTAGCTTTGGCCAGATTAGCTAATGTTTTAGGTTTTTAATGCTTGTGAATCAAATTAATTTCGGAAAGCTCTTGTCCTATCTGATGAATTCCAGACAAGATTTTTTCTGTCTGTGTTTTAGATGGTTTTTTATGTCCTTGCACATATTGTGATAATAGTGTTGGATTCATTCCGATTTTGTCTGCTAGGAACTTTGCGTTCAGTACTTTATAGTATTGAAAAAACTGTTTAAAATCAATTTCAAATTTCAAGTTATCTTGAGTGATTAAAATATTCTCTTCTTCAAAGTTTAAGTTTGCAGCTTCTAGCGCATTATTCATTAATTCAGTAATCGTTTTTCCCGTAGTGTAAATAGGATATTCTTCAGAGAATGCAGAAAAACCTGTGTCAGTTTTTTCCACTATTATTTTTATTTTTTTTCTTAACGTTTTCATAGCCAACATTTTTATTAATCCAATAAATTAATTCCTGCGTCCTTTAAAATCTTTTTCTCTAACCCTTTACCCATTTCTTGACTCCCGTGATTCGGGAAAATTATTATTCCTTTCTTCAAGTCGTGTTTTAGTTTCACGTGAGAACCTTTCTGCGAAATTGGATACCAACCATCGTTAGTCAGCATTCGGTATAGTTCAGAGCATTTCGTCAGAAATCTTTATTCATTAATCATAGCACGAAGGTAAATAATAATTTACCTAAACGCAAGAAATTTCCGAATTATTTGATGGCGATTTTTTCATCGAGCATTGGCTAAAACTTGTAGTCAACTCTTTACTCAACGGGCGGAGCAATGTTGTCAGAACTATTTATAAGCTCTAAAATTGATTTGTGGCTAAGCCTGCTAATCCGTCTCTTTTCTGTTAAAGCCTGCTTTTTTATTGAGTGTTCTTTTAGGTACATGAGTATCCAAGGCCCCTTGTTAGCCGTAACATGGTTCATATCGTAATTGTGCAGTTCGAGTGTTTTGTCGGGCTCGGTTGTGAATCCTTTAAAAAACATATCGTGCGATTGGCTATATATGATATATGTAAAATACATGATGCGGGATTATTAAAAATACACTAAAAAGATACCTTGACTCAATTCGACTAAAACAATAGCAAAAACATTACACGTAACAAAATATCAGACAAATAGTTTTTTACTAAACTCAGGTTGCAAACGCAATAAATTACGAAATCATTTCAACAGGTAAATATATGCAATTTTATATTAACTCGCATTATTCATCAAATTTGTTAAAAATGAATGCAAATGCGGGTTACCCCGACATAGTGGAGCCCAATTTTGGGTAACAAAATTGGTTGTGAAACTTAGTCGCTGTCGGAGACAGTAATTTTTCGAATGAATAATTGGGGTTAATGGTGATTGGCCAGCCAAAGATTGCAGAATAATCTAAGCAATTAAGTTGTGCCTCACGCATTATAATTTGATTTTGCAACTATTTTACTTTACCTTTGTATTGGTTTGGGATGCGTTCCGAACCTCCCAAAAGCGGGTCTTATTTTGGTAAGGCTCGCTTTTGCTTTAAAGATGGTAAATACCAATAGTTTATGAACTATGAGCAGAGGGTTTGTTAAAGAGGACGACCAGCAAGAAGTACCCATTGTGCATCCAAGGGCACACCTACCCGCAGGGGTAAGTAACTACGTTACCCAAGCGGGAATGAACGAATTGCTGGCTGAAAAGCAAGGGTTGATTGATGAAAAAGAGGACCTAAGCAGCGATAGTGAGAGCGAGAAACAAATAGCGTTGAACCATATCAATGCCAAGTTGCAGCTGCTTAATAGTAGAATTGCTGAAGCTAAAATAATTGACCTAAGCGAACAACCCCAAAACGAGGTTCGGTTTGGTGCGTTTGTTACCCTAAAAATTGAAACCACCAGTAGCATTCAAACCTTTCAAATAGTGGGCGTCGATGAGGCGAATGTTTCCAAAGGTAAAATATCATTCCTATCGCCTTTGGCCCAAGTATTAACAAATAAAAAGATTGGCGAAAAGGCTATCCTAAAACAGGGCAAAGAGAACCGTGTTTTCGAGATTATGGATATTGCTTATAGCGCAGAGCAATAGTGAAAATTAGACGTGCTAATCCGCATTACTCATCGAATTTGTAAAAGATGAATCAATGTCGTTTAGTTAACAAACTGGCACAAAATACTGATCATTAATAAAATAAACAAAATAAGTTCTTTGATAGGTTGTTTTTTTGACGAGTTGATTTTATCTTTACAGGGTATATAGG
>JAQVYY010000089.1 GCA_028708425.1 Bacteroidales bacterium | reverse complement strand
TACCTTAATGGCTCATTTAAAATATAAAGAGGTTTTTTGGGTGAATAGTGGCTTTTCAGCAAGCCCGGAGAAACTAATTTTTCAGGCCTGGTACTGTTGAAAATAAAAATATCCGGAAGAGCATTTTCAATATCTTCCAATGTAATAAAGCCCGGACGTAATAAGCGACAGGTATCGCCTTCAATCGAAACAATTGTTGATTCTATTCCCACAGATGTATTGCCTCCATCCAACACATAATCGACATTGGGTAATTGTTTTTTTACATGATGTGCATTTACCGGACTAAGCTGTCCGAACTTATTTGCACTTGGTGCGGCTATCGGACAATTCGACTGTTTTATTAATTCAAGGGCAATGGAATTATTGGGCATGCGAATGCCTACTGTGTCGAGCCCGGAAGTAACAATATCCGGAACAATCGATGATTTGGGTAACACAATGGTCAAAGGTCCCGGCCAAAAATGCTTTGCTAAACGCATTACATTTTCACATATACCTGTTGATAAAATGTGAAGGTCCTCGAACGAAGCAATGTGCACAATCAATGGATCGAATGATGGTCGCTCTTTTAATTCAAATATTTTAGCAACAGCAAAAGGGTTAAGTGCATTTGCACCTAACCCATATACTGTTTCAGTCGGAAAAGCCACCAGCCCGCCATCTTTGATAATTTGAGCCGCCTGGCTAATGCTGTTATTTTTCATTGACCAGATTATTATCGGCTTCTTCCAACTCTTTTCTCTTTTTGTCCTGAAAATCAATAATTTGTTTTTGAATTTCATGGTTAGATATGCCCAGTATTTTTGCAGCTGCCAGAGCTGCATTTTCGGGACTTAAAACGGTCATAGGAGCAACTCCCGATGGCATACGGATACTTGAATACAAATCGGCTCCACCAAATTTATCGCTATAGGGCGGACAGGCGATAACGGGACAGTACGTTTGAGCATCGGTAAAGCCGCTTAACGCATTACTCATGCCGGCTATGGTTATAAAAACAACATTTTCCTTTTCATATTCCTTTATCAGATTATAACATTTTAATGGCACTTTATGGGCCGAAGCTATTCTGGATACTGTTTTTATATCAAAACTTTCCAGCACGTTGCTTATTTGCTTAGCCCACTCAATGTCGGCTTTAGAACCCATTATTATCACCACTTTGCTCATAGTCTTCTATTTTATTAAATGAATACTCATATTGGTAGCTCATTGGGATAATCTCATTGTATTCCTCAATGCTTGCATTTGACAAACAAGCATCAATTATTCGTTTGCCTGTATGTAATAAGTCTTCCTTTAAGTATTTTTGTAATTCTGTTCTGAAAAAATCACGAAGCATTTCGGCGCCGGCATCGTAACCCTCGAAACCAACTTCAGGTTGATTGTACACTTTCAAAAATCGCGAAGGAATTTTTGAACCTTCCAGGGTAAGGTAATTTAACTCATAACCTAACAGCGGGCAGCGGGCGGCCTGATATTGATCGGTCTTCAGTTGGGCAGCACCTCTTCGTGTCAGGTACTCACGCATGAGAAGCTGCGGTTTGAAACCAACCTGCCAAACTCCAATGTTTTGATTGGGAACCAGGGTGAAAGTTGTACGGGGCGTATCAATGATTTGTTTGAGCATCATATTGGCTTGAGGTACTCGTTTCCCGGTAGCGAAAGGCCAATAAGAACCAATACCTTCGCTTTCCATACCGCCCGAACTCACAATACTTGGGTTATTGTGACCCCGTGGCGCAACTAAACGCCACAACCATGCCAATGCCGGGGGTAAAACATGAAACAACCCGATAATTCCGTATGAAGGGTTTTCTTTTGAGCAAACAGGAGTGCGTATCCCGAAACTCCTGATGTCGACCGAAACAGGTCTGTTGACAACATTTGGTACCGTTTTTCGGGGTATAATAACCCTTGGATTGGGGCACGATTTTCCGGGTTCATCCTGTATATGATCCCAAATCAGAGCAGTTGACCCGGGAGTAGTTTCAATATTTAAAAACAATAGCGGAGAAGATGGATTAATCGTTGTTTTTTCCAAAGTTGGGTCATCACCATATTGTTTAACACTATCGACACGAACAAACCAGGCGTTTTCGGCATCTATAATACGGAGTTTTCCATCTTTTTTCTGTACCGAAGGATGACAAAAAGCCATATCATCGGCCACAGCGTTGAACGAACAAAAACGGGGAATTGTAATAAACCTATCTTCTGAGGTTACCAGATTACGGCCTAATAGTACCCGTCCGTCAGATTCCCGCAGAATATGCTGGTGCATTTCACTTTTTCCTCCACCACTGGCACCTTCGTGCATGAATGTGGTTAAATTGTCGTAGGGGCTTATTGATTGAACTGCCGAACAATGGGCAATTATCCAGTCTTCTTTTTCGGCATGGTTCAGCATAACACCGTAAAGACCTTTTTTTGCACTCGGCCCCGGATATAAATTATAGGAATATAGCTCGTGAATTGATTCGGTGCGGTTATGGACAACCACCTGTTTCCCATTAAAATGGGTATGCCTGAATATGGGAGCCACAAATATTACAGATTTCAGTTTTGCACCTATCTTTAATTCGTCAACCGCAACCATTTCCTGCAACATCGACAAACCCAATGCAAAGAATGCTGCATTGGCAGGAGCAATAGCAATACCTAAAGAGCCAATATTTTCTCTTCCGGCAAAATAGAAGAAAACCGCAAGGTCTTGTTTTTTCAGCCAATCGAAAGTTTCGGTTTGCAGACCTGAAAATTCATACCCGTATTTATCAATAAAACGCTTTTTATCTGTTGGATTATTGTCGGCAATAACCATGGTATCAGGGTCTCTACGGCGCATGTATGCTTCGGTATAATTAGCCGAAATTCCATTTTTAACACGCTGTACAATTGCCTCTGTATAATTTCCTTTCCCTGGTACATCGTATTGCACTTCATATTGTACATTTTCTTTGCCGTTGGTGGCTGCATCTGCCAATTCTTCGGATGTATTGAACACTTTAAAACTCTTGCATTCAGTTAACAACTTAGCAATGTTTTCAGGAACAATAATATTTTTCCCATTTAAAACAGTCAATAAATTACTCATATCTGATTATTTTTTAAAATTATATGCTTTGAAGCTTCTAAAAGATTAGAACAAATAACAGTCTCTTTGTTTATTTCATTCTGATGTTTTTTACCATGACCGGTTAACAAATAAATTGGTGTAATTCCGGCATTTAATCCACACTGAATGTCTGAAGGATGGTCGCCAATAATAAAAGAACGACTTAAATCAATATTGTACAATAGGTTAGCCTTGTCAATAAAATACGTTCTGGGTTTCTTACATTCACAATTATCCTCTGTATTATGCGGACAACAAAAAGTATCAGAAATAACTATATCCTGCTCTTTCAATTTTTTTATGATGTGTTTGTTTACCTCTGAAACCTCCTTTTCTGTGGTAATTCCTTTGGCTATACCTGATTGGTTAGTAATAATGAACAATAAAAAATGCTCCAGTAATAATGATAATGCTTCAAAAGTAAACGAATAAAAGCTTACTTCAGATGAATGTTTAATATAACCTACATCATCAATCAATGTTCCGTCTCTGTCTAAAAAAACCGCAGGATGCTTAGCCATTGCTTCAATTATTTCATTGGCAAAGATAATACTTTTTACTTAATAAATAAAGTGCTACTTAATTTTATTTTTGGATTAATAAGATGGAGGAGATTGCACCCAAATAATTTCGCTTACACCATCGAAGTAATTAATGGCATTAAACTGAGATTTAGCATTAAAGTAGATATTATCACCGGGCTTAAGAACAAAACTTTTTCCGTCCAAATCAAACCGCACTTCGCCTGAAAGTACATAAGAGAATATCTGACCAAAGGCAGAGGTAAAGAAACCGTCAATTGCAGAAGCTTTAGAAAACCTTACAAGGTATGTGTCCATTTGCTTGTTCGCATCATGTTGCGATAATAAGTAGAACATTGTTCCAGACTTACTTTGGTCAATAAACTTAATGTCTGATTTAAATACAACCGGATTATTCACCAATGAATCATTTTCTCCAATAAGTTCTCCAACTGTTGTATGCAGTTTGTCGGCTATGGTTTTTAAAGTTATAATAGAAGGGAATGATTTAGCCTTTTCAATTTGCGAAAGAGCACTTGAACTTATTCCGATTTTTTCAGCTAACTCGTTAAGTTGTAAATTAAACTGTTCCCTTTTTTTCTTTATTCTTTCTCCTATTCTGTTCATAAAATTCAAAATTAGTAACAGCAAAGATATACATTAATTAATTAAGTATTACTTAATTTTCAGAATATCTTTTCAAATAAGTTTTAGGGGTGATAGGTGGGTTAGAGTGAAACGGCAAAAAAAACGACTCTTTTGCAAACTGAAGTATCGGCTTGTTTATACTGAGCGCAGCCGAAGTATACAGTGGTGTGAGAGGAGGTTCCTGAGCTAATCGAAGGACTCTCCCTGTCGGCTAACTACCGACAGGGCAGTCTACTCGATTAAAGTCTGGCGTTTGGTCTCTCGTCTTTCATTTTCAGTTCGTAATTTGTGCTTCTACCACCATCTTCACTTTTAATTAAAATTCCTTTCCCTATTAAATCCAGAATGTCACGTAATGCAGTATCTTGTGAACATTTAGAAATTTTTGCCCATTTTGATGTATTTAGTTTTCCAATAAAACCATCAAATAGTTTGTTAAGCATCATTCGTTGTCGACTATTTAGGATTGTTTCTTTGTTTTTATCCCAGAATTCAGCCTTGTAAAGTATTTTTTGTACTGTGTCTTCTGTAGATATGATAGCCTTGTATAAGCAATTTAGAAACCATAATAACCATTCAGTTATATCACCGTTACTATGTTGTACTTTTTGTAGTATTTCATAATATACTTTTCGTTCGACTAAGATTTGACTTGATAAACTATAGAATCTTTGTGAGCTTTCGTCTGCCCGGGCAAGAAGCAAGTCTGAAATTGTTCTGGCAATACGACCATTCCCATCATCAAAAGGATGGATTATTATAAACCAAAAGTGAGCAATTGCAGCTTTAAGTACAAGGTCAATTTCTGAGTCATTGTTAAACCAATTTAAGAATACATCCATTTCGGTTTTTACCACACTTGGAGGTGGAGCTTGATAATGTACTTTTTCTTTTCCCATTGGTCCTGAGACAACTTGCATTTCACCAGTG
>JAQVYY010000010.1 GCA_028708425.1 Bacteroidales bacterium | reverse complement strand
AGTTTTGTGCACCCAAATGGTGAAGTGTTATTTATTAGTTTTGACACCTTTAAATTACACATTATCAGGGTATTAAACAAACTATCTTTTATCTTTTTTTGCACAAATCGCTCAATTTAGGTTATACCAAAAAATAGGAGGAATAACTATGACTACACGGAACGAATTACAATCTTTTGAAGAAGAGTTTATTAAGCGAACGTGCGAGAACGATGCGTGGAAAAAATTATCAAAGAGTATAGAGTTGCCATGGAGCGAAAAACTTATAGAGCAATATGCCGATAAATGGGATTGGACAGAACTATGCAAGAATAGAAGCATAACCTGGACGGCAGAGATGATCGAGAAGTTTAGGGAGAGGATAAATTGGAATGCGTTATCCGACACCATTATTGATTTCTACTACCATGAAGCGAGGCATACCGATTGGGATTTAATTAAAAAGTATGAATCTAGCTGGAACTGGTCCTTAATTTCTCGATACGCCAACCTTACCCCTGAGATTATTGAGCTGTTTTTGGATAAGTGGGATTGGAAGGAGCTAGTTGAGAATAGAGAGATTTGCTGGAATTTCAAACTATTTGATAGGTTCAAGCAGTATATGCCCATTTCTGACTTTAGCTATTTTATGAACTCGTGGCTTTGGGATGGTCTGGTTGAAATGGAGGAGAAAATAATTATCGGTAAAATTTTATCGGACAATTAGTCGCTAATAATATGCTACTCATTGCTCGGCAACATATCCGGTTATGGGTAGCAGTAATACTACTGAATAATGGAACGAATAAAATTATCAGCTGGGCTAATAGCTTTTGGCGGAGCCAAGGGTGTGGGTAAAACTCGTTTTATGCTAAAACTAGCGAATTTCCTTGCCAAAACAGAAAAATTGCTGTTTGTAAGCTATACAGACTACAATGAGCGGCTTGAGCACGTTCTTAAGGGTATCGACGGCACAATCAACACAAATTTAGAGCTGAATACACACTTGGGGTACTACTGCGTAGAATCGTTCCTTGAGTTAATAGAGTATATTGAGGAAGGTGGCTTTAAAACCGTAATAATTGATAACGCCGAATGCTACTCACTCAATCCCAATGGAACATTTTCATACCCAGGCAAGGATGGAGTAGTTGACGCGCTGCTATTTATTAGCAACCGCCTTAAGGTGAGGGTTATGTTTACAACCTACCTGGTTTCTAACAGTTTTACCGAAGATTACTCGTCGCCAACGCTAAATAACTTTATATGGTCACGCGAAATAGTAAATCAGTGCGAGCAAATATATGTGTTTTACCGTCCAGCTATTTGTGGGCTTAAGTTTGATGAGGAGGGAATTCCCATTGAGGATAACCTTGAGCTAATTTCGCTAAAAAACGAGGACCATAATGAGCATAAAATTATTTATGCCAACAGTGAGTTTAAAATTCTTAATCAGGTCGATACCCAAATCTAATTTGAGCGCAAAGCAGGTATGTTAATAAATAGTTTGACCGTGCATTTAGCGTTGTAGTTTTAGGTTTCACCGATGGGGTTTAGGTTACATAAATACAGCATAAAAGCAAAGCAAGGACCTTTTTTATTTGTTGATATCTTTCAATTTATCACGGTAAATATTACACCAACTTTTGTTAACTTTAGGAACATCCTCTTTTAAGTTTCAGTAAATGAATAGCCTTATAAATCAGTCGGATACAATTGAGTTGCCAGCATTAAGCTATGGCTATATTCGTAAGGGCGAAATCACAAAATGGATATTTTGGGAGTACGACCAGCTGAAAAATATTAGGAAGTTTAGCCTAGAGATTAACACCGATTTTAATAGGCTTAACCTGATTGACGAAATTGAAACGCAGAGAGTTCCTTTGCGAAATACGTTAGGTTTTTGTAAGGCTTTGGGAGTCGATTGGCTTACCAAAGCTATGCCCAATCCCCAGCTGTTTATGGAGAGAATTATTCTTGAGGAGGTTGCCCTTAGGCGCATTACCAATCCCAGTGACCTTGCAAGCTATATTCTGGGTGCCGACCTATCGGCAAAGGTCTCACCAAAGCTATTCTTTCGCAGCGTGCTAACCGATCAGTTTTTCGATACGTGGGATAAGATTAAAATTGCAATTCTGTTGCTCATGGTATCCGATAACGAGCAAAAGACCATTGATAGAATCGTCTTTTTAACCCAGCGCTTTAATGCTAACTATAATTTTTATCGTCTGGTAAACCTATCATTTAAAAAGGGAGTTTTCCTCGATTGCTTTATGCTTGATAAAAGCATTGAGAAACAAATTTCTATTCTTGATAAGGAGAACCAATATCTTTATAAGGACACCTGTTACATAGAGGTTGATGGTGCTTTTAGCTCATGCGGTAATTTGGTTGCTCTGTATTCGTCTTATGCACTACGGTCCGTTACCATTGCTGAGTTTAAGAAGAAGCAAAAAAAATCTATTTACTACGGAACGCTGCACCTGCCTAAAGGGATGGAACTTCTAGAAACCTGTGATGAGCTCGCTAGGGAAGGTAGGAGGATGAGCCACTGTGTAGGAACATATTTACCCCAATTACTGAGTAAAAAATCGTTCTTTCTTCATGTTAAACTCGAAGAATCAGCAACGGTAGAGATTGTAAAGAATACCAAAAAGAAACGCTTCGTAATTAATCAGATTAATGGGGTTGCCAATAAGAGCGTACGCGGCGTTATAATATCAAGCGTAAATAGTGCTATTTCAACACCCGATGCTCAATATTTCTTCTACAGAAATTCTTATAAAAGCCGCAGAGCCAGAGCAAAAATTCAGGAAGGGCCCAGCCTGTTCGATGAATTATTAAAGTAGCTTGTTTCAAAGTACATACCACTTCTTCTTTTAATAAATTGGCAAGAAAGATGAAAAAACAACCAAGCACGACACGCAATGTCGTTGCGTGTTTGTATCTTTATACCAAACAAATACATTTTGCATATGTCGAAGCGAGAATTCATTGCCCGTTACGGGCTAATCATTAACAAGTTAAGGCGAGGGCCAGTTTCTTTCGATGAGCTTGACTTCTTCTTACAAAACCAGAGTAGTGTAGATGGGTACAACTACAGCATCTCGCAGCGCACCTTTCAGCGCGATATAAAAGATATTGAGCATATCCATAAGATTTTTATTAAATATGACCATGCCAATAAGGTGTACTATATTGCCAATGAGGAGGATGATAAGCTGGGACAACGAATGCTCGAAGCGTTCGATTTGTTCAATGCATTTAACACCCCCGAGCGAATTTCGCAGCACATCCATTTTGAGAGCCGGCGCCCACAGGGAACCGACAACCTGCATGGCATTCTGCACGGCATAAAGAATGGTTTTGAGGTGGCATTTACCTACACCAAATATTGGGACGATAAGGTATCGGAACGCACGGTGCAGCCCTACGCGCTTAAAGAGTTTAAGAACCGTTGGTACTTAGTGTGCAACGATTTAAAGGACAATAGAATTAAGACCTTTGGGCTCGATAGGCTAACGGATTTGGAAATCACCAGGAAAGGGTTTGAAATTCCCACGAGTTTCGACGTGGGTGAGCATTTTAAGTATTGTTTCGGAATAATAAGCCCCAATGCCCAAAAGCCAGAGGAGGTAGTGCTCTCCTTTACTGTCTTTCAAGGTAAATACATCAAATCGTTACCCCTGCACCACACTCAGCAAGTGCTTATTGATAACGAGGAGGAGTTACGGATTAAACTTAAAGTATTTATCACCGAAGATTTTGTTATGGAGATTATATCGCACGGCGAGCGCGTTAAAGTTTTAGAACCCAAGTCATTTGCCAACGAAATCCGCAGCATTCACGAGGCAGCAGCCGAGAGGTATTTGTAGGAATTGTGATAATGAAGAAAATATATGTAGAGGAGCAAAATTTTACGTCTGAAAGGCAAGTATTAGTAGGATACAAGGTTAAGTTTAAGGTTGAGTGGATTGTGGGTTTGCAAAATCTAATGGGTAAGGCAGAATATAAAACATCGAACTTGAAAATTCGGAATGCTCTGTGCGGAGGGACCGCAAAACGTGCAGCAGCGCAGGCGGAAATGCCGAATTGTTAGCCCCATGAGTGAGGGCGCTTGCGTTCGCTTCGCCCTTGCTTCGATTGTCACCCTTCGACTTCCCTTCGTCTTCGCTCAGTGTAAGCTGCTCAGGCTGACTACGGGTCGGGTTAACCAAAGGTCAGCAATTCAAGTCAATCCCTACGTCAGGCTGAGCGAAGCCGAAGCCTGGCAGTGCGTATGGCAGCATCGTTTTACCTTGATTCTTTGTTTACTTTCTCATCAAGGAGAAAGTAAATGCGAAAAATGGATAACAGTATTTTCAATAATTTATCAGGGACGTTAGCTCTGCAGTTTTGCAGCAGTCTAACCCGCATTATTTATTAAATTTGTAAAAGATGAATGCAAATGCGGGTTACCCCGACTTAGTTGAGCCCAATTTTGGGCAACAAAATTGGTTGTGAAACTTAGTCGCTGTCTCAGACAGCAATTATTCGAATGAATAATTGGGGCTAACCAAGCCCACCATTTATAGCATTACAGTAGTATTTAATAATTAGAAAATAGGTATATTTGGAATGGAGTAAGCATTTGCCATACTTTCGGTATCGTGCTTGTTTTTGGAGTAGGGTTTTGCTATGGTTGCAAGATAGTTTTAGCATTATTTAAAAACAGTAAGTTTAGCAGACTAAGAATTCAAAAGAAACTGAAGTTTCAATTTTGATGTTATATTTTCAACGGGTTACCATTAATAAAAAATATCAATTGCTTAAACCGAAGAAACCGATATAGTAAAAGTTATCTCGTTAGAATTTTAACCAAAATATGAATTAAACTCAAAGTGTGAAGCTACAATGGAACCTCAAAATAAAATAGAAATATACCAAAGTAACGATAAACAAGCTATTGTTGAGGTTCAGTTTGAGCAAGAAACCGTTTGGCTTTCGCAAAAGCAAATGGCAGAACTTTTCGAAAAAGATGTACGTACCATTAACGAGCATATTAAAACCATTTACCGCACAGGTGAACTTATTGAAAAGTCAACTATCCGGAAATTCCGGATAGTTCGTCAAGAGGGTAAACGACAGGTTTCAAGGGAGATAGAGCATTACAACCTCGATATGATTATTTCTGTTGGGTATAGAGTAAATTCAAAACGCGGAACACAATTTCGCCAATGGGCTACCCAACGACTAAAAGATTACTTGGTAAAGGGCTACGCTATAAACGAAAAGCGACTACGCGAAAAGCAGCAGGAAGTACAACGCTTAAAAACGGGTATACAAATACTTAGCCGTGCAATTGAAAATCAAAACCAAAGCCACCAAAGTGAAATTCTCAATGTTTTCGCAAAAGGGCTGGAACTACTCGACGATTATGACCATGAAGCGCTCGATGTAAAAGGGAATACAAAACTGGAAACTGTTTTCCCTACTTACGATGATTACTTAGAGTTCATACAAGAAATGTATTCCGATTTCGAGAGCGATCTATTTGCCAAGCCTAAAGACGATAGCTTCAAAAGTTCAATAAACCAAATAGCACAGGTTTTTAATGGGGTAGAGCTGTATCCTACAATTCAGGAAAAAGCCGCAAGCCTGCTCTATTTTATTGTAAAAAACCATTCGTTTGTCGATGGCAATAAACGCATTGCAGCTGCTTGTTTTATCTATTTTTTAGATAAAAACAAAGCCCTTACAGGTCCTAATAATAAAACGATTATTAGCAACGAAGCGTTGGCTTCTCTCACCCTTTTTATTGCTATCAGCAAAACCGAAGAGGCTCATATTGTAAAAAACTTTATTGTAAGCATTTTAAATCGGAATATGGGTCAAATTCAAGGTATGAAGCTATGATGTAAGCATCGTTTTACCTTGATTCTTTGTTTACTTTCTCATCAAGGAGAAAGTAAAGGCGAAAAATGGATGAAAGGGATTTCAACGATTTATTAGGGGCGTTAGCCCTGCTATCTTCGTAGAAAGCCAGTATCGAGAATTAATAAAGGGGCGTAGCCCTTTTATCTACGTAGCCTAGCAAATACCAAATCTATTCAAGGTAAGTCGATATGAGTACCCAATAAGCACCCTATTATTCGCATTATTCATCAAAATTAGTAAAGATGAATAATTAGGGTTAAATTTAAATAGAACCAAATTTATTCATCTTATAAAAACCCTTACTATATTTGTGATATAAAAAATAGTAGTTATGAAAAACGAAAAAACTAGTAAACCTATACTACAGTTTAGCGATATAGTCGATGCTCAATCGGTATTAAAAAACGTTGTGAAGTATACACCCCTTGAACGCAGCAAATCCTTTTCAACCATGTCGGAGGCTGATGTTTATATGAAGTTAGAAAACTTCCAGACCACCGGCTCGTTTAAGGTAAGGGGGGCGTACCATAAAATTAAAAACCTTACCCCCGAAGAGGCATCTAAAGGGGTGCTTTGTGCTTCGGCTGGTAACCATGCTCAGGGTGTGGCTTACGCCGCTTCGAGCCTGGGTGTTAAAAGCACGGTATTTATGCCTGTATTTGCCCCACCGCTTAAGGTAATTGCTACCAGGGCCTATGGTGCCAAGGTGGTGCTCACTGGCAATACCTTTGATGATGCATTTAGTGCTGCCCGGGAGTTTGGCAAGAAATCGGGAGCTACCTTTGTGCATCCATTTAACGATCAGCATATTATTGCGGGGCAGGGTACCGTTGGCCTTGAGATATTTGAGCAGCTGCGTGGGGTGCAGGATGTGGTGGTGCCCATTGGTGGGGGCGGGCTTATTGCTGGTATTGCCATTGCCCTAAAACAGCTCAATCCTCGCATCCGCATCATTGGAGTAGAACCCGACGGCGCACAATCGATGAAATCATCCATCGAAAAAAACGAGCCCATTACCCTAAATTCGGTTAATACCATTGCCGATGGTATTGCTGTTAAATCGCCAGGGGATATCACTTTTGATATAACCCGAAGATTGGTGGACGAGCTGGTAGTGGTTAACGATGCCGAGATGGCTCGGACAGCTTACCTGTTGCTGCAACGCGCTAAAATTCTGGCCGAACCTGCTGGGGTAGCAGCAATGGCCGCTGTACTTTTTAAAAAAACCAGCACCAAAGGCCGAAAGGTTGTACCAATAATTAGCGGAGGAAATATTAATATGTCCATACTCGATCAAATTCTTGATAAGGGTGTTATGGATGAGGGGTTGCGTGCCCGTATCCAGGTACTTATCCCCGATCGGGCTGGAAGGTTAAAGGAGGTTATCACAATTCTCGATAAAATGAAGGCGAGTATCCACGATATTGAGCACGAACGTTCTACCACAAGTGTACCGGTAGGGCATGTTAAGGTAACCATTACTTTTAACCTACAGGATACTACCCAGCTATCGATGCTATGCAAAGAGCTTACAAAACGCGGAATGCAACACGAGGTGCTCCGATAGGCAATCCTGTTTGTACTAGTTGAAAAAACGCCCAAGTTCGGTAGTAATGTTTTGGAAAAATAATATTCCAGCCCTATCCTGGCTTAGGGATTATAGCTTTAAATTTCTAGGTAAGGATGCTCTTGCAGGTATTACGCTTGCAGCTTACGCCATACCCGTTTCGTTGGCATACGCTTCGCTTGCTGGTTTGCCCCCGCAGTATGGTATATACGGCTACCTTTTGGGTGGTTTCTTCTACGCATTGGTTGGTAGTAGCAGGCACCTTGCCATCGGGCCCACTTCGGCAATATCGTTGCTTATAGGGGTTACCATTGCGGGCATGTCCAAAGGCGATCCGCAGCGTTGGGCCGATATCGCCTCATTTACAGCGCTCGTATTTGCAGGGATGAGTATTTTAGCCTACTTTTTACGACTGAACTTTATAATAAATTTTATTAGCGATACGGTAATGCTGGGTTTTAAGGCTGGGGCGGCACTTGCCATTGCCACAACCCAGCTGCCCAAGTTATTTGGCGTAACAGGAGGAGGAGAAAGTTTTTTTACCCGCTTAATTGCGCTTATCCAGCAATGGCCAGAGTATAATTACTACGTGCTTAGCTTTGGAATAATTGTCCTTGTTTTGCTTTTTATGGGCGAAAAACACTTCCCTGGTCGACCCGTAGCCATACTATTGGTAGTGGTTTCTATCCTAGCTATTTCGTTTACTCCTTTGGGTGGTATTGGCTTTAGCACGGTGGGTACAATTCCAGCAGGATTACCTCAATTTCGTGTACCCACTTTATTTAGAGCTGAGATTAATGAGGTGTTTACGCTTGCCTTTGCCTGTTTTTTGCTGGCTTATATCGAAAGCATTTCATCAGCAAAAGCCATGGCGCAAAAGCATGGATACGAAATTGATCATCGACAGGAATTGCTAGCCCTTGGCATAGCTAATTTGGCCACGGCATTTGGGCAAAGCTACCCAGTGAGCGGTGGCTTGTCGCAAACAGCCGTTAACGATAAGGCTGGTGCCAAAACACCCATTTCGCTGGTATTTGCCTCAATAGTTATTGGTCTGTGCCTGTTGATGTTTACCAGCCTTTTAGAAAATTTGCCCAATGTGGTTTTGGCCTGTATCGTGATTGTGGCGGTAAGGGGTTTGGTCGATTTTAAGGAGTTTGTTCACCTATGGAAAACTAACAAAACCGAATTCGCTCTTGCCCTAACCGCAGCCATTGGTGTGCTGATATTTGGTATCCTCGAGGGGGTTCTTATTGCTACTATTGTTACGTTGATATTGGTAATCAAGGCGGTTTCGGTACCCCATGTTGCCATTTTAGGACGGATACCGAATACCCATCGCTACTCCGATGTGGAACGAAACCCCGATAATGAGCTGTTTCCCCAACTCCTTTTATTTAGAGTTGAATCATCCATATATTACTTTAATACCGAGTACATCGAAAACCATATAATGGAACAGGTTAAAGCTGCTGGTACTTCGCTAAAAACGGTGGTGTGGGATTTAAACACCTCTCCTCAGGTTGACCGCACAGGTGCTAAAATGATAGGTAAACTTTACCTCGACCTACAAACAAGAGGTGTATTGCTCCGTATAGCCAATGCCAGGGCTGGCGTTCGCGATAACCTTCGCAATGAGAAGATTGACCACCTAATTGGCAAAATCAGCCGAAAAGTTTCTCTTCACAATATTGTTGATGAGGAGTTGGAAAAGTGGAGTGAATCATAACCGTAAATAAAGTCTAGTGTTGGTGGGGTACACCACAAGTTTTACATGTCCTGTAAATACCCTATCTTTGTTTTTCATAAAATAAATTTAAACAGATGCATACATACGTTAAGGTTTTTTCAAAAGAACATATTACCTCATTAATTAGCTATCGGGATGGTGAAGAGAAACTTGGTCAGTCTTTACAGGTCTTGTCTGATGGAGGTTTGAGTGACTTTCAAGGGAAATTTGTCATTTTGGGGATTGCCGAAGATATTGGCATTCGGGCAAATTATGGAATGGCTGGTGCAGCATCGGCGTTTCGTTCGTTTGTAAAAAGTTTTATAAATATTCATAATTCCAGAAGTTTTAACGGTAGTCAGTTTCTATTGTTGGGCGAAATTCGTACCCGGGAATTGATGGAACAAAGCCAGAATGCTGATGTTGAAACCCTACGGAAATTCACCGAAAAGTTGGATGACCTGGTGTTTCCGGTTATTCAAAAAATAGTGGAGGCTAATAAAATCCCAATCATTATTGGCGGTGGGCACAACAATGCTTTCCCTATATTAAAGGGTTGCTCATTGGCATGCAATGAATCTATAAACACAATTAATTTAGATGCCCACGCCGATTTTCGCATCACCGAAGGTAGGCACAGCGGCAATGGTTTTAGGTACGCTTACGATGCGGCTTATTTAAAAAAATATGCGCTTTTGGGTTTGCATCAGGCATATAACAATAAGCAAATACTCGACGAGTTGGATGAAAATCCCGACTTTTTGCCAATCCTATTTGAGGATATCTTTTTGCGGAAAAAGGTAAGCTGGCAGGAAGCCCAACACCGCGCCATTGATTTTGTGAAAGCGGGTAAATTTGGCGTAGAGCTGGATGTGGACAGCCTTGAAAACTTGCTCAGCAGTGCCTGGAGCTCAGTAGGAATCTCATCCGACGAATCGCTAAACTACCTGTACAGCTGTGGCCAAGAGCCTAAGGTATGCTACTTGCACATTTCAGAGGCTGTTTATAAAAGAAGCGACGGAATGGAAAATGTGCTTATTGGAAAGCTTGTTAATTACATGGTTCAGGCATTTTGCAGGGGCGTTCTGGAGCAATAACAAGTAAACCCGCATTATTATAAAATTTATAAAAGATGAATGCAAATGCGGGTTACCCCGACCTAGTTGAGCCCAATTTTATGCAATAAAATTGGTTGTAAAACTTAGTCGCTGTCACAGGCAGCAACTATTCGAATGAATAATTGGGGTTAACTAAACGACGTTGATTCACGGTTTGATGTTTTGTGCGGCATATTATTTCATAAATTTCAATGGCGTGTTATCACTTCTTGTAGATCTATAAATTCTTTGTTTATTGGGCGGAATGCCTTTTTTACCAAGCTAAACGAAATCTCAACAATATTCTGGTTTTTTAGCCCAATCATTATATTCTTTTTTCCAACCAGTAAACCGTTAATGGCCGCAACTCCCATTCGTGTTGCGGTAATCCGATCCTGAGCTGTTGGGTTGCCTCCCCGCTGTATATGCCCCAAAATGGTTACCCTTGCTTCAATATCGGGATGTTGTGCTTTAACCCTTTCGGCAATTTTTAAGGCGCCTCCCGTTTTGTATCCCTCCGCAACCATAATAATTCCGCTGGATTTTTTATTTACTATGTCTTTATTGATAAACCTATCCAACTCCTTTTCCTGCTCCGGCACTTCGGGAATGAGTATAACCTCTGCACCACAGGCAATCCCGCTTCCCAATGCCAGTAGCCCGGCCTCGCGCCCCATTGATTCAACAAAAAATATACGCCCATGAGACCTGGCCGTATCTTTTATTTTATCTACGGCCTCAACCACCGTGTTTATGGCCGTATCAAAGCCGATGGTATATTCTGTGCCGGTGATGTCGTTGTCAATAGTTCCTGGTATCCCAATAAATGGAATATCAAACTCGGACGAAAATTGTGCTGCACCCTTAAATGACCCATCTCCGCCAATTACCACAACACCATCAATATTCCTTTCTTTCAAATTCTTGTAAGCTTTTTCTCTGCCCTCGTAGGTCGTGAATTTTTTGCATCGTGCCGTTTTTAGTATTGTTCCTCCTAAGCTTATGATACCGCCGATATCCTCATAATTTAATTCCGAGAAATCGTTTTCTATCATTCCTTGAAATCCGTAGTTAATGCCAAATACCTTCACATTATTTGTTAATGCAGCACGTGTTACTGCCCTAATTGCAGCATTCATGCCTGGTGCATCGCCACCCGATGTTAAAACTGCGATGCATTTAATCCCTTTTTTTTGCATAATATTTTTATTTAAATTTTTTCGTTTTAATTTTATACTGGAGGCTCAAAAATACAAAGAATAATAGCTAGTAGCTAATATTTAAAGCTAAAGAATTGGGGCGAGTAGCCCTACCAACTTTTCATAAAGGTGGATGTACTTGGGTCTGTTTAACCAGTCGGTTGGGTTTATCTCGCTCGAATGCTCTAAATCATTGTTAAATGCTTTTTGCAACTGCTCCGTAACTGATTTGCTGTATAGCATCGCATTGACCTCGAAATTGAGGTCAAAGCTTCGGTAGTCCATATTTGCCGATCCCACAACAGATAAATTATCATCAATAATCATAACCTTTGAATGCACAAACCCCTTTTGGTACTCAAATATCCTAATCCCATGGCGCAGTAGCTCCTTGTAGTACGAACGTGCTGCAGAATTAACAATCATTGAGTCCGATTTCCACGGTATCAGCAGTTTTATTTCAACACCACTTTTTGCTGCTATAATAAGGGCATCCATTAAACTTTCGCCCGGAATAAAATAGGGGCTGGTGATTAGCACCTGCTTTTTTGCTGCCCCGATGGCCTTTAGTAGGGAGTAGAAAATGACAGGTAATTTCGAATCGGGACCAGATGGTACAATCTGTACCAGCTCATCACGTATTTGTTCCTCTTGGAGGTATTTTGGAAAATAATTCGACCCAAATTGCAGCTTGTTTTTGGCACAAAAATTCCAATCGCAAATAAAGATGTATTGTAAGAAGAATGTTGCGGACCCATCTATCATTAAATGGGTATCACGCCAGTATAAATTGTTCTTAGGTTGGGTATCGTTCCTATATCTATTGCTGATATTGATACCACCTATAAAGGACTTTTTACCATCAATAACAATGATCTTACGGTGGTTTCTATAGTTTAGCCGATTCACCAGACCGTACCATTTTATTTTGTAGAAAGGGGCTGTTTCTATGCCATTCGCCTCCAGTTTTCGAATAAACTTTTTGCCTAGACCACGACTTCCAAAATCATCGTACATAAAACGCACCTCTACGCCCTGCTGTGCCTTTTTAATTAGCATATCTACTACGGAGTTTCCCGTATCATCATTTTCGTAAATATAGTATTCCAAATGAATGTGTGATGTTGCCCCCTCTAGCGCACTCAATAGTTCGGGAAATTTTTCTTCCCCATTCAAAAGCAGCTTTACCGTATTGTTGCCAGTTAATGGGCTAGCGCTTGAATTACCGATAAAGCGAGTCAATTTTAGGTGTTCAGAAGGTAGTAGACCGGAATGTAAAACCTGCTCTGAATAGTTTTGAACAAGGGTAAGGATTCTTTGATGGAGCACTTCGTCCTCGACTATCTTTCTGCTGTACAATTTACGCTTTCGATAGTTGATACCGAAGAAAAAGTAAAAGAATACACCGAAAAATGGTAGTAAAACAATAAGTAGTATATAGGCCAACGCCTTAACTCCACTGCGGGTGTCGTATAGTACACGCATTATAACCAGGAGTATTATTACAACGTACACAATTTCGAACAAAAGGAACCATCTCATGGGATGTGTTTTTACGATTGGCAAAAAGGTTCTTTAACCCGCATTACTCATCAAATTTATTAAAGATTGCGGGCTACCCCAACCTAGTCGTACCCAATTTCGGGTAACAAAATTGGTTGTGAGACTAGGCCGCTGTTAGAAACCCCAATTATTCGAACGAATAATTGGGGTTAAGAGGCCATTTGGTTATAATCTAAATTCTCTGTGTTCCACTTTTTTATATTGTTGAGCTTTAAAAGAAAGCAACTAGTCGGGAAACAAGAGAATATTCCGACTAGTTGCTTTGATTTTAATTTGTTTTGAACGTGTTATTGGTGTTTTAGCTATCCCATTCCTCGCGGATTTCTTTCATCAGTTCATCATATCGCTCTCGCAACTCCGCCGATATTTTTTTAGATGACTTATTTAGTTTTCTTAATTGCAAGGCAAGATAGATGCTAAAGAGACCTGCGAAAAGAAAGCTTAAACCTATAAAAATTACGGCACTCAACCCTGCAAATGCTGGATTCCAAATTAATATGAAAGAGAATATTGCCCCCAGAATTCCGAAAGCTAAAAGACCTCCCAAATTACTATTTCCATACTTTTTAATGTCCAATGCAAAGCCGATGGTTGCAATAGAGCGGAATAGAAGAACAAAGCCTATGTAAAATGCTAAAGTTATCATTGAAAGCTTAGGGTTTATTACTAATAAAACGCCTACAATAAAAGTGATAATACCAAAAGCCAATGACCACCCCCAGGTGTCCATCTGTTTTCTATTGCTAACCGAAAAAATAATTTCTGAAAGTCCGCCAAATAAAAATGATAGGGCAAATAGAATGGATAGGGTTAAAAATGAACTTTTGGGCCAAACGAAAGCAACAATACTTACGATTACAAAAAATATTCCCACAAGCAGCGGGATGTACCATTGCCTAATTACTTCTTTAATTGATTTTAGAGATAAGGTTTCCATGATATATGTAGTTTAATTAATATTTATCGCCTCATAAACAACCAAAGATACCTCTTTTCACAATATTAGGCAATGGCATATCGTAATCTCTGTATTAATTTTTAGTAAGTTATGATCTGCTGACAGGCAAAATAAGTCGAAAAGTTTCCTACCACGACACCGTAGGCGAAGAGCTGAATAAATCGCATAATTATCGCTCGACCCTATTTAGCCCGCAACCATCTTAACCTCAACCTCAACCTCAACCTCAACCTCAACCTCAACCTCAACCTTATTACTTCATCACATCAATTTTCTCCCTGATTTCCTCCATAAGCCCAATAAACTCCTCACTATTTGTATGCACTAAAAATTTAATTTTTCGTTCCTCTTTGTCCATATCAACACGGTAAAGGGTAAACTCATTATGTTGCATAAAGTGAAGCCTAAACCCAGCTGTTTCTATTTGATTTAGGAGTTTGCGTTCCCGCTCTCTGCAAGATGCTGCACCCTCAAAATTCTGAGCTTTTACGTGCGAAAGCTTCAGGTAATTTGCTTCTCTGCCTTGGTCGAGTAGGCTTTTTAGCTCAGCGTACGGCTCGGCAGCAAGATGCTGCTCTGAAAGATATTCAACCTCCAGGTTGATTTTTCCGTTTACCAGTTCATGGCAAAATTTGTTAGTAAGCTCTTTGTCGTCCCTAAGGCAGAGTAGGTCGTGTAGAATAAAGTTGTAAGTGTTTTCCATGCATTTTTACAGCAAATATAGCTATACTAAACGCCAAGGGGTGTCGTTATGGTTTTTGAAATGATGAAATTTAAACCGCATTATTCATCAAATTTATTATAGATGAATAATTGGGGTTAATTGATCCCTATACAGCTGGGCCTGTTGGTGAAATTGTTGAGGCAAAAAAAAACCACCTACCCCGCAAAACGTTGTAAGTGGTTGATTTTTAATGTGACTCCGCCAGGATTCAAACCTGGAACCTCCTGATCCGTAGTCATACCTAAGCCACAAAACAACCAAATAGCAAAACAACACATTTAGCACTATAAGCCTTATTAGATGGGTATTATAGTTGATAACTATTTGCATTACTTATTGTTTACTTTGCGTTATAAGGCTATATTTGTGTTACAATTGTGTTACAATGAATTTATAGCGATATGAAAAAAGCAATAGTAGATATTTATTTGGATAGTTTACGCCCATTGAATAACGGCAAATGTTCGGTAAAAATTAAAATTACCCACAACCGAAAGCGAAAATACATCGGAACAGGCATTGAGTTAACAGCAGATGACTTTGAAAAGGTTATGCAGCCACTTGAAAAGGGTAAACGCAAAACGTTAGAACAAAAACAAATCCATAGCACCATACTACACCACCTCAACAAAGCGCAACAAATTATTGAAGACCTTAAGGTTTTTACGTTCGATAGTTTTGAACAGGCTTTTTTTGATAACCGAAATATAACCGATAGCGTTTCTTTTGCCTTTGACCGTTACATAGAACAACTAAAAATTGAAGACCGTATTGGGACGGCTGAAAGTTATAATTGCGCAAAAAACAGCCTTGAAACGTTTAAAAAGAACCTAACATTTGCCGAAGTAACGCCAACCTTACTAAAAAAGTACCAAAAATGGATGACCGAACAGGGCAAAAGTATTACAACCGTTGGCATTTATTTGCGAAGTTTAAGAACAATATACAACCAACAAAATATTGATTTAAGCCTGTACCCATTTGGCGAAAAAAAAGGCAAATACTCGATACCAACAGGCAGGAACATTAAAAAGGCGTTAACCATTGAAGAGGTTGCAAAGATATTCAACCACCAATTACCAGCAGGCACAACAATTGAAATGGCTAGGGATTACTGGATGTTTCTGTACTTAAGCAATGGTATGAATGTAAAAGATTTCTGTTTACTCAAATGGAGCGACATACAAGGCGAAATGTTAACGTACGTAAGAGAAAAAACGAAGCGAAAAAATGAAGTTTCACACATAAGAGTATCATTGAAGCCCGAAACCTTACATATTATAAAAAAATGGGGGCAACCCTCCATTGCTAAAGATGCTTACATATTTTCACATATTAAGGTAGGAATGACAAGCGAACAGCAACACAAAATTATAAAGCAGTTGACCAAAACCATTAATAAGTACATGAAGCAAATAGCAAAGGAATTAAGCATAGATAAGGCAATTACAACATATTATGCACGGCATAGCTTTGCAACCGTTCTAAAGCGTTCAGGGGCAACAACTGATATGATTAGCGAACTATTGGGGCATAGTTCTGTACTGGTTACAAAAAATTACCTAGATAGTTTTGAAGACGATAAAATTAAGGAACAAACCAACGTACTAACAACAGGATTTAGTAAAGCCAACTAAAAAAAAGTTTTGTTTCAGGGCTAACTTTAATAACTTTAGTAACTAATAAAACGACAAATGGATTATTCAAAAATAGTATCAGAGGGTTATTGTGACGAAAACAGCAGGGAGTTTTTAGAACAGTATTTTTTAAGGGAATTTAAGAAAGCCGAAAAAGAACATTTCTTTGGAGCAAGTGAGTTTTTTAGCGGTTGCCGAAAAGTAACTAAGGTTTGGGAGAACTTTTTAAAACAGCGAGAAGCACAAATGAATTTGGATGGCAGCTATACATTTACAATGCCTATTAGTTCATTGAAAACGGGGCTTCCATATCAGATAGGATTAAATGAAATAAACCAAATTAATCTTGCAATCGTTAAAGCCTTTCTGAAAACCCAAAGCAATAAAGAACAACCCGCACCAAGTGAAACGCTTGCAAGCATTATTACACATACAAATAGTAATGAGATAGTTGAAGCCATAAAAATACAGTATAAGAATATCAAAGGGAAAGGATTAAAACTTTTGCTGTTGGCATTACAGGAATTGGATTTACTACCAAAAGAAAGGATTGCATCTAAATTTCATAGACTTTGTAAGATAGAATTTGATTGGGAAATTGCAAGTTATAACGCAATGAACGGATATAATTATAATGAGATTACTGATGTAGAAGATTTTGAAGCTATGGTTTCCTTTTTAAAAGAATTAATCAACAATAAATAAACCACTTGCACCAACTTGTATTTACTTGTATACAAGTTTATACAACTGACTATCAACAGGTTAAGTAAACTAAACGCCGTAACATTGCAATAATATTAATAAAAATTATTGCAATGAATGAAATTTTAACCTTTGACCAGTTACCCCAAGCGGTAACAATGCTAACAAATGAAGTTAGCGAACTCAAACGCCTGTTAATTGAAAAGCAGGATAACACACCCACCGAACAGCCTGAAAAATTACTTACTATTCAGGAAGCAGCCCAATTTCTTAACCTTACCGTACCTACTATTTATAGTAAGACAAGTAGGGGCGAACTGCCTTTTATGAAACGCTCAAAACGCCTGTACTTCTCAAGTACTGAACTTATGGAGTACATCAAGGGGGGGCGTAAAAAAACGAATGCAGAAATAGAGCAGGAAGCCGAAGACTATTTGTTGAGCAAAAAGAAAGGGTTGCACAATGAAAAATAATTTGAGCAACCCTAATTCTTTCAGCGGTAACGAACACCGTAAAGGTAAGCATTTTCAGGCACAAATGAAAAGGGTATTTGCAGCCTTTTACAGCCAGCCAAAAACAATGCTAATGGTTTCTATTGAAACAGGGATTTTAAGGGCTAACATTTGCCGTTACGTGGCTAAATGGCACAAGCAAAACCGTATCGCAATGGTACGCAAAGGCATTTGCCCAATTAGCAAGCACCGTGCAGGGTTTTACACCACCAATAAAAATTACTGGAATGGCAGAAGTTAACCTAAAGGACTTGGATACCTTGCCAATGGATAATGGGCAAAAGGTTGACCCCTGGGCGTTGCTTCAATCGGTTGAGGTTGACCCAAACGCTAATATAGAAAAACCACCCACAGCCATAGAGATACATACGGGCGGGAGCGTTGCTCCGAGTTTTACGCTTGGCAATTGCAGTATGATTATTGGTAAGGCAAAAAGTAAAAAGACGTTTCTACTCACTGGATTAGCAGCAGCAGCAGCCTCAAACGGTTGGGCTTTGGAGTGCATCAATGGCGTTTTACCAGCCGATAAGCGAGGCATACTATACTTTGATACCGAGCAAAGCGAATACCACCTAAACAGAACCGTAAAGCGAATATTGAGACAAGCCAGCGACCTAACGAATTTTAAGGCTTTTGGCTTAAGGAGATTTAAACCAGCCGAACGGCTTGAGTTGATTGAATTTGCCTTATACAACAGTCCCAATATTGGGCTGGTATTCATTGACGGAATTAGGGATTTACTAACCAAAGGGATTAATGACGAAGAGAATGCCACCGAGGTAACAAGCCTATTTTTGAAGTGGACGGCTGAACTCAATATCCATATTGTAACGGTATTACATCAAAATAAGGGCGACCAGAACGCACGGGGACACATTGGTACTGAAATGCTGAACAAGGCAGAAACAACGCTATCAGTTACCGTGGATAGCATCGACAAGGACGTATCAGTAGTAACGTGCGAAATGAGCCGAGATTTAGGCTTTGATGACTTCGCCTTTAGAATAAACGAAGAGGGTTTGCCAGAACTTTGCGAAATGCCAGTAAATGAGGCTTCGCAATCAAAGCAAACCAACCCGCAACACATACCAGATGACAAGCATTTTGAGGTATTAACTTCAATCTACAAAAAGAACTCCGAGCCAAACGGCGTTGAGTTGAGGGATGCTATAATTTACGGTTTTGGCGGGACGTTTGGACAGAACAAATGCCGTGAATTTATTTCTCACTACATACAAAGTGAATGGGTTGAGAAAATTAGAGATAAGAAAAGAGTAATCTATAAATATAAACGTGCAATCTTTTAAATGATGCTTGTTAATAACGTTTGTTAGTTAACCCTATAGATACAGGGTTAACTAACTAACGAACGTAACGTTGGTTAAGTTAGCAAGTTTGTTAACAAAGGTTGACAAACGTATTAAACAACTGATAATATGAACATTAACGCAAAAATATCACTTTACAAACCGTTTAAGAAGGGAGAACCCAACCTACCCGTAAATGAAATTACGATTGAGGAGTTTTGCGGGGCGGTTATGCAAGACCAGTATGTTTGTGACCAGATAACAGCCATACGTAATGAGGCTAACGAGAACAAGCGAACAAAGTTAAAACGAGGGCTACCAACCGTTACCATTAGCGGAACGTTCACACGGGCAAAAAACAACTGTTTAAAGCAACATAGCGGTTTTATCTGTTTGGATTTTGACGGGAAACATAATACTAGTGTAAGATGTTGGGATGGTTTGAGAAATGAACTTGAAAAAGTGCCTCAAATACTATTTGCAGCCCTTTCTGTAAGCGGTAATGGCGTGTTTGCTATTATACCCATATCGAACCCAGAGCAGCATACCGCCCATTTCTTTAGCCTTGAGCGGGATTTTAAACGGATGGGGTTAACGCTCGACACGTCTTGCAAAAACGTTGCCCGCCTCCGCTACATTTCACACGACCCCGAGGCGTACTGGAATCCAAAGGCAAAAGTTTATAAAAAAATCTTTGAAGAGCCTAAACTACCAAAAGAGCCAGTAAATTATGAGTATTCAGGAACTGACGAACTCGAAATGCTTATTGATGCCATTGTAAAAAGCGGAAAAGATATAACCTATTCAGGCGATGCGGAAACCCATTACAATAACTGGCTTACTGTTGGCGTAGCGTTGTATGCAGAAATGGGTGCAGGTGGGCGCAATGCTTACCACGCCATTAGCCAGCACTATGCAGACTACAATAGCGGGGCAACCGATAAGATGTTTGATAATATTGCTAACAATGGCTACAAGGATGCGAAAGCAGGCACTATTTTTTATTTAGCAAAACAAGCAGGCGTAAAAATACCGAGGCGGGTTAAATGCTACCTAGTACCATTTGCTGGAATCGAAGACTATTCACAAAAAGCCCTAAGGATAGCGCAGGATAACGAACCCTTTTTTATACCCAAAAAAATAGTAATGGAGCGCATCGAGGGAGGGCTATACCTCCCAGAATGGTTTTTTAAAGAAGAGGTAATGCTAAAGTACGTCCAAAATGATAGCAAAATATTTGAAGTTAACCATTAATACAAATTGATAATCTACTTTTTTATAAGGTAGTATAGTTAATAACAATAAAAATACAATAGACATGGCATTTGAAAAAGGCGATAAGCGAATAAACCGAAGCGGGCGACCCAAAGGCGCAACCAATAAAACTTCCGAGGAGTTAAGGAGTGCGATTAAAAACTTTGTTGATGCCAATATTGAAACCCTACAAAGCGACTTTGACCATCTAACCCCTAAAGACCGACTGGCATTTGTTGAACGGATGCTAAAGCACGTATTACCCCCAATGGTTACATCATTGGAGCAACTAAGCGAAACCGATTTGGATGTTTTACTAAACAGATTGAAAAATGAGCAAACAGCAAAAAATGAATGAAATTAAGCAGTACCTCAACCCCAGCATTTCGATTATAACTTGCATTAGCGTGAAGGGCTATGCCAAGGGCGAAAAGCCACAGCCTGACGACTTGTTTAGTGTGGATGGAAAAACCCTCACTTTGCGAGAAATTGAAGAGATACCCAGCAATGCAACAAGGGTACTAATAACAGTTTATAGAAGGGGCAACACTGATTTACTAAAGTAGATTGAAGTAGATAAACCGTTTAAAATTAATTAGTCATGAAAAAAGAAGTAAAAAGAAAAAAGTACGGAGGCAGAAAAAAAGGCACACCAAACAAAGATACAAAAGAATTGAGGGAGCGTATTACTGAACTAATAGACAATAATTTTGACAGTATTCAAGCCGATTTGGAAGCGTTACCACCTGAAAAAAGGTTGGATTTTTTGGTAAAACTATTTGAATACGCCTTACCAAAATTGAACCGTACCGAGTTCGAGGCAATTGTTGAAACTTCGGAAAGCGATAACACCCAACCAAAAACACTAGCCGACTGGTACGATGCGAACCGCTCTAACAAAGTTGTTTGATGCCTTTTGATAGTAGATTAAGAAGTTCTACCATATCCTTAGTAAAACTTTACCCCCTTTTTCAATAAAAGTCTTACACACTTTTTTTATTGGCAAAGTTCTAAAACCTTCTTCTTTCGAGGTAATAAAGTTTTTACATCAGTTGGCACAATGCAATAAGAGTATTTGCTCAATAATTTTATCGAACAAACAGGGAGGGGAGGGCACAATAGAAGGGGGAAGGAGTCACAGGATTATGTAGGATGTAAAGAATTTAACACCCAGGGAGGGCACAATATATTACTGGAGAGGGGGAGAGAGAACTTAAAAACTAATGTAGGTAATAACCAGCGTTTATCAATAGTTGATAAAGGCAAAGAACACAACACCCAAACCGAAATAGCCAAAGATTACCAAATGAGAAGCGTGGTTTGTCAATAGTTGACAAACCCGATATTGAAGTTCACAACACCCGCAACGAAATAGCCAAAGATTACCAAACCAATATACAGATAAATCGTTGTCAACTATTGATAACGATTTAGAGAAACACAACACCCGAGACGAAATACTAAATTATTAGTAGAAGTTTTTTGATTAAACAGCACCTAAGAGGGCTTTTGTGTTACAAATGTGTTACAAGGGGTAAAATAAAAAGGGTTACATCTCTGTAACCCCTTTGTTTCTAAGTGACTCCGCCAGGATTCAAACCTGGAACCTCCTGATCCGTAGTCAGGTGCTCTATTCAGTTGAGCCACGGAGCCGAATGCGGGTGCAAATATATTACTTTTTTCCCAATTGCCTAAAGCATTCTAAAAAAAACCTCGAAAAATTCGAGGTTTTTTTTTATTCATCTTTGTTAAGCTTAACAACTCTTTCCTTAATTCTCGACTTTTTACCAGTAAGCTTACGCAGGTAGAAAATTCTTGCACGGCGAACTTTACCAACCTTATTAATTTCAATCTTGTCGATAAAAGGAGAGTGGTATGGAAAAATTCTTTCGATACCTATACCTCCTGAAATTTTGCGTACGGTAAAAGTTTCCGAGGTTCCAAATCCTTTGCGCTGTAAAACTACTCCGCGGAAAATCTGAATCCTCTCTTTGGTTCCCTCCTTAATTTTGTAGTGAACGCTAATGGTGTCACCACTCTGGAAGTTAGGAAGCTCCTGTTTTGCCTCGAACGCCTGCTCTGCAATTTTAATAAGTTCCATTGTATTTTTATTGTTTTATTTGTTCCACTGCACGCAATATTACTAGTGTCTCGAATAGCGGTGTAAGAGATTGCGCTGAAAAATGTGCCGCAAAAGTATGAAAAATATTTTAAACAATACCACTTTAACCCGCATTATTCATCAAATTTATTAAAGATGAATGCAAATGCAAGTTACCCCAACATAGTCGAACCCAATTTTGGGTAGCAAAATTGGTTGTGAGACTCAGTCGCTGTCGGATACCCCAATTATTCGAACGAATAATTGGGGTTATGTTCTTTTTTTATTCTTCGTGCATTAGTAGGTTGTCGCCAGTAGCCTCAATAAGCTGTTTTTTCCACCAGTCGGGATATTCTGGGTTTATCATTCTTGCTGGCGAACCGCCATACTCATTCCATTTAAACACCCCATCTTTTTCTTGCTTAATATTACCGTCAATGTACTTAACAAGAAGAAATTCAAATAGGTCATCCCATCTTTCAACAAGCGAATTAGCTGTGCTAACCGAATAGGTTGTAACAAATTCAAGCGCATCCTCGGGATTATTGTTATACAGCTCGGTGGCTGCCTTATCAACTATGGGGGTCATTTGAGCGTACTGGTTTTCAAGCTTTTGTTGAAGCTTGATAATATCGGCGCTCATTACATCGTAGCGTAAATATGCAAAGTTCGAAACCTTATTGAAAACCCAGAATGCGGCATCGGCCGAGTAGGTTTGTGCGTCGCCATTGCCTACGGCAAATGTTTTGGGTGTGCGTGTCGATCCGCAGTAAATGGGGGTGTAAACCGATGTTGCAGCATCATCAACGCCGAACCAAAGAATCCCGCCAACAGGGTCGGGTAACCAGTTGCGGCTCTGGGTAACAAACGAGAAGCCTGTTTGCTGAGTTGCTGTTGCGCGCTCGTTAACATATGTTTTGCCCTCATATTTCCAGGTAAGCGGACGCCAACGGTAGGGTAGTCCATGAGGACCAGCACCAGGGTCTTTTCTCATATCAAGCTCGGTACCCTCAAGGTGATCGCGCATAAAGTTCATCAAATCTTGAGCCGATAGTTTTTCGTTGGGTTTAATCCATAGTGGCATACGGTTTTTTAAATCGTGGCCCTTAGCATAGTCAAAATATTTCCACATGCTCTTGTCAATATCTTTAAAAAACGACCAAACCCTCATTTCGCAGAAGCGGGCTGCACCAAAATCAATTGGGGCGTAGGTGTCCGAGAAGCTGAAATCCTCATCGCTGCCCTTGTAGTACCCTTTTTTGCGAGCAAAGTCAACCACATCGTGCGTGTAAACAACAGTTACCTCTTTGTTATCTATCTTTTCAATTTCTTTTGAAGTGATAGAAGTTTTGCCATCGGCCTGTGGAAAAGTGGTTATTCGGGCATGGTTTGCATGGGCGCTAACGTACCCCTCGGGTATTTGCATGGCAACCCAAACAGCACCCTTGTCGGCGTTGTATGTGGTTTTGGTTTTGCGGTTGGTTTTTAGGTCGGTTCCTTTACCAATTAGCTCCATTATCCAAACCTCGTTGGGGTCGGCAATCGAGAACGATTCACCGCTACTGCAGTATCCATGCTCTTCTAGCAGTCCAGCTATTACCTTAATAGCCTCACGAGCAGTTTTTGCCCTTTGTAGGGTGGTGTATATAAGACTTCCGTAGTCAATTATTCCTGTTGTGTCCGATAGCTCCCTACGACCGCCGTAGGTGGTTTCGCCAATGGCTAGCTGAAACTCGTTCATATTACCCACAACGCGATAGGTTTGCTCTACCTGAGGAATTTCGCCAAGGTATTTACCTGTATCCCATTCGTATATCTTTAGCATTGTGCCTGGTGCATGTTTTGCTGCTGGCCAAAAGTATAGCTCGCCGAAAAGATAGTGCGAGTCAGCAGCATATGTTATCATGGTTGAGCCATCTACCGATGCTTTTTTTGTTACAAGAAAGTTAGTACAGGCTTGTGCTTTGGGGGTTAGCATAACAATGGCTAAGGTTAACCCAGAGGCTAAAAGTCTGAAAGATTTTTTCATAATTCCATAAATTTATTGGTTCATATTTTGTTCAAAAGTATAAATAATTGTGTAACATTTAACCCGAATTATGCATCAAATTTGTAAAAGATGAATGCAAATGCGGGTTACCCCGACTTAGTTGAGCCCAATTTTGGGCAACAAAATTGGTTGTGAAACTTAGTCGCTGTCGGAGACAGCAATTATTCGAATGAATAATTGGGGTTAAAATGATAAAAAACAGTAATCCTAAAACCAGACCACCATAGCCATTCGATTGAAAATTGGGCAAATGGTTTAGCTGCCGGAGTGGACGTCTTTCTTAAGTTATCACTATTATCATTCTTCGACTTTCGTTCAGAATGTTAACCCGCATTATTCATCAAATTTAGTAAAGATGAATAATTGGGGTTAAGTTGCTTGTATTAAACGATGTATGGATGTAATATGCGAAGTCGAGTGCTGACACTAACCCGAAAATTCACTACATATACATACACCCACCAACCGAATTGGCTGTGGCCCCAGTTGCCGAGGCAATGCATGAGGGGGTTTGGTACTTATACAGAACGGCTAAAAAGCCAAATACAAGGGCTTCTTTAAAATCAACAAGGTCAGGGGCGGGTATAACTATTTCGTTTTTGCACTTGCTGCTTATTAGCTCGGTAAGAAACACGTTTTTTGCACCACCACCGGTAACTAGCACCTTACCGCGGGGTATTTCCGAAAATGATTTGGAAATTTGTTGAGCAATATGCTCGTACACAGTTTTTAACTTGTTCTCAGCTGTGAGCGTAGTGCTATTAATTAGCGGCATAAACTTTTGCTCAAACCATTCGCGTCCCAGTGATTTAGGCCCTTTAAAACTGTAAAAATCAAGCCCGTTTAGTTTTTCCAGAAGTTCGGCGTCAACATTCCCTTTCCGTCCAGCTTCGCCGTTATGGTCATATTCTAAGTTAATACTACGGGCTAAATGGTTCAGGGCCATATTGGCCGGGCAAATATCGTAAGCCACCCTCTTGCCACTCCTGTTGCTGAGCGATAGGTTTGCAATGCCTCCAATATTCAGGCATATATCATAATCATTAAAAAGCAGCATATCGCCAATGGGAACTAGCGGCGCACCCTGTCCGCCTCGAGCAATATCGCTCATTCTAAAGTCACATACACACGGTGTACCCGTAATGGCTGCAATGTGAGCTCCGCTAGCAATTTGAACGGAGTAGCCGTTGCTCGGGTTGTGAAAAACGGTGTGTCCGTGTGAACCAATAATAGCAGGAACGAGTAGGGGTGCTATAAATTCATTAATCATTTTTGCAACCCATTTTCCGTACCAAGCATCTAGGTGGGCAAGCTGGTTGGCCGAAAGGTTGTGAGCATTCCCTAGCCTCGTTTTTACGTCCTTTGTGTACTCAAAGGTTCTTGCTTTCTCGATGCTGAACGACCATTCCCCATTATTTAGTCTAAATTGGGCGAGGCATAAATCTAGTCCATCTAGCGATGTTCCCGACATAACGCCTAACGCCCTAACTGTTTTAGTGTTTTTGGGGGGTGTCATGCTACTTGGAATATATTTATAGTCTATTGAGAAGTTTTCTTATGGCAGCATTGGTTAACCCAAGTAGTGTATTTGTGCTTTCAGGGTCGTACTCATCCCTGTTGGCTATACCTGTGAAAATTTCTTCTGACATTTCCCACCCCTCTGTAGCAACGGCCATTCCTGACTCCCTTTTTATTGGTAAAATGCCCTTATCATTGTATAGGGTAAGTAGAATTGTTATAGAGGGTGTACATAGGTTTTCTGAATTTTGAACGCTGTCCTCATTCGTTCCAGTGGTTCCACGCCCAGTATCTTTTTGGGAAGTGTTTGAGCTAACCGTTAGGTCAACCTTTATGTAGTATCTTGATGTTCCCTTTTTTAGGGCACGATTAATTTTTATGTCTGGAAAGTTATAGGCATCATACCTAAACTTGTTCCCTTGTGCATTTATGGGTAAAATATACATACCTGTTTCTTTCTCAAGTTTATCTTTTAGCAAGTACCATGTTATATCTTTTGCAGGGCCGATTACCTTATCGGCTTTTTTGTTTTCTGTGTCCGGAAATAGGTGTTGAAATTGATCGAATTGTGGTTTTAAATCCTTGCTAATTTGATAGTTAAAAGATATTAGTGCAAACTGCTTGCTTTGATAACTTTTTGATTGAGCAAAACTGTTTACGAATGCGAAAAGTATTAATAAGCTAATGGTTAATTTTTTCATGTGGTCATGATTTTTTATTTTGATTGCTAATTTACGAATATTTTGGAGTATCGAAAAATATACTGATGTTACCAGTAGAATTTGCAAGAAAAACGGGTCTTGTTATTCTTTCTGTCAACAGCAATTATCTTTACATTATGTTCTTTATCCTCACCTATTCGGCTGTTGTCAAATTCGTAAAAAACAAGATGGCTTTTTGGGTCATATTCAAAAAGAGCCCAGCTATTATCAATATACCCCGCAATTGATTCGATACCGCTGAGCGAATCCGTAATTGAAAAAATAATTTGACGTTGGTTCTGCATGTTTTTTCCTTCGGATATATTTAGCGGGGCAATTACAGGCCCAATGGAGTCAATGGTTACAAAAAAATCCCCAAAAGTATTCGTTTGCGCTTCAATAGCACCCTCGTTGTAGGTGCTTTCAATTCCTTCAATCTCATTTTTGCTGTTGTAGGTTGCAATTAGAGCCTTGTTCTTGAGCCGATTAGGAATCGAATCGGCTTTTATTCGAAGGGTGTATCGCTTGTGAAGCGGAGTCGTTTTTTTGTGAATCGTAATTATTGGCGAATAAAACTCATGGGTAGTTGTATCAGTATTACTGGTAAATGCAATGTTTTGGTACAGCGAATTTTTTGGCATGTAAATACTAAACCACTCCGTTTCGTACTTGTTGTCGTTATAAAAAAGCCACAGCGGGGCATTTAGCTGGTTTTTGGGGAGATCTTCTGGTAGTTGGTCGATTTTATATGCTTGGCCTTTAACAATAAGGTTCATGTGTTTGTAGTTTCTGCTGGCATCGGCAACAGCGATATTTATGTAGTAAACGCTATCTGGCTTTACGTTTATTTCTCCATTGTTAACAAGTGTTTTGTATCCACTAAACCTGTTGTTAGGATCTTTAAAAAGTTTGTGCACCCTCTTGTTTTCATTTTCTCTAAGGGCAAAGTCCATATGGCTATTAGCGTACCGTGTTTCGGAGTATAAAAATTCATCAACGGCAAAGGAGTAGTATACGCTGTTGTTAACGGTCATTGTTATGCTATACACCCCGCAGCGTAAGCTGTTGCGGTTAATGTAATCGTAAGTTTTAATGCCTAAACCTATTAAACCGCTGGCGTAAATTGTGTCGGTGGGTGCGTATACGCCGTTTGTTTCTCGAATTTTTAGCTGCCTAAACGTGTTTTCGCCATCAATAGCAGAGGTTTTGCTCAATGGGTAAGCCCATAGTTCATTTATTACAGGAGGCATATTGTCGGCAATGGGTAGGTTACTAAACCTGGGGTTTAGCGGTTTTTGATTTTCTGTAAGTCTAAGCTCGTAATGAAGATGAGGGCCACCTGAGCTGCCTGTATTTCCACTTATGGCGATTACCTCGCCACGTTTAACTGGAAAGGTTTTCGCATTAAGCCAAACATCTACCTCAAACGATTCGTTTTTATATTGGTAATCCTTAATAAAGGCTTCAATTTTTGGCGAGAATTTATGTAAATGTGCGTAAACCGTTGTGAGCCCATTGGGATGTTTCACGTATAGCGCTCTGCCAAAGCCATATCCACCAACCCTAATGCGCGAAATGTATCCTTTTTCCGAGGCGAAAACTTTCTTCCCAATTTTTCCTCCAGTTCTAAAATCAATCCCTGCGTGAAAACTGTTGTTTCTAAGCTCGCCAAAGGAGCCCGAAAGGGTAAGCTCGCCGAGCAGAGGCGGGTGTAAATCGAAGGGGCTGGAGGCTGGTTGGCTAAAACCATGGTAAAAACCAAGGCTTAAAACAAGGGTCAAAGAGCCTAAAAACTTCGTCATAATTATCGAATAAAAAAAGATTACTCCACAAAGCTAGCATTTTTAAAAGTTTTTTCAGATATTAGGGTAATATTTGATGGCAATTTTTGATTATATCTTAAACTCGTTGTAACTTTGTACAAGTAAATTTGAGCAAAACAGTAAAGTGAAGCAGAATACGATTCATACAAGTATTAAACAAAAGGTTCAGGAGTTAATTTCTGCTTATGAAAAGTTGAGGGATGAGAACCTTAAGTTATCTGAGCAAAAGGCTAAGTTGGAGGATATTCTTCAGGAAAGAGAGTTGGCCTACCTTGACCTCGATAAAAAACATAACCAGCAACTGCTTGCAAAAGCCTTTGTTACATCGAGTGAGGATGCTCATGATGCCAAAAATAAGGTAGATACAATTGTGCGGGAAATTGATCAATGCATTGCTCTTTTAAACAGATAAAATACTACGATAAAATATTATGGAGGATAAGTTTACAATTCGAGTAAATGTGGCAGATCGATACTATCCCCTGAAAATTGATCGTAGCGATGAGGAGAAGATTCGGAAAGCCGCTAGGTTGATTAACGAGAAGGTGGCTCAGTATAAAAGTCGTTATACTGACAGGGATAAAGACTTTCAGGATTTTTTGGCCATGGCAGCTTTACAGTTTGTAATAAAGCTAATCGATAGTGAAAACCGCTTTGAAGTGGCGCCCATAGTTGATGAACTTGATGAATTGAATGAATGGCTTGACGAGTATCTGGAAAAGAGTAATATACGTTCTTTAAAATAATACCGCCCGCACTGTTTTCTTAACATATTGCGAAACTCAACACTATTAACAATTGGAGAAGGACTTAGCTAATGTAGAACAGGCCTTATTTCAGCATAGCTGAAATCTCATGAATTTGAGACATTGGAAGTTCGAACCTAGCGGCCACTCCACCCATGTCTATTTGGGGTTTCATTATATCTTTTAGGGATTCAGTGCGGGTTTTTTTTGTGCTTATTTTTGACTGTTGACACGATTCTTTGATTATATATCAACCTGGTTTTAGCCAGTATTTTATTACTTATTTAACAAACATTATATGCTAACTGAAATTATAATTGCCGTTTCCGCTCTAATAGTCAGCGGTTTGGTCACATATTTTCTTTGGAATAGTTTGCTTACTAAAAAGAAGAAAGCGATTATCCGGGAGGCCGAGGTAGAGGCCGAGGTTATACGCAAGGAGAAAATTCTTCAGGCAAAGGAAAAGTTCTTACAGCTAAAAGCTGACCACGAGAAGCTATTTAATGAGAAGAATAATAAGCTCTCACAGCTTGAAAATAAGCTTAAGCAGCGAGAATCAACCTTTTCACAAAAACTTGAGGAAACTCAGCGAAAGCAGCGTGAGGTTGATTCGATTCGCGAAAATTTAACCAACCAGCTGCTGCTGGTTGATAAGCGAACCGAAGAGCTAGAAAAACTTCATCGTTCTCAAATCGAAAAGCTCGAAACTATCTCTGGGTTGTCGGCCGAAGAAGCGAAGTTGCAGCTAACAGAATCGCTTAAAGCCGAGGCTAAAACGGATGCAATGTCGTACATTAACGAGATTGTTGACGAAGCCAAGCTGACAGCCCAAAAGGAAGCTAAACGTGTGGTGGTTAACACTATTCAGCGGGTGGCAACCGAGTCGGCTATCGAAAATTCTGTTACCGTTTTCCATATCGATTCCGATGAGATTAAGGGGCGTATTATTGGACGCGAGGGACGAAACATCCGTGCTCTAGAAGCTGCAACAGGGGTCGAAATTATAGTTGACGATACGCCTGAAGCTATTATTCTATCCGCATTCGACCCGGTTAGACGCGAAATTGCTCGTTTAGCACTTCATCAACTTGTAATCGATGGGCGTATACACCCAGCTCGTATTGAGGAGGTTGTGAGTAAAACCCAGAAGCAGATTGAGGAGGAAATTGTCGAGATTGGCAAACGAACTTCCATTGATCTGGGTATACACGGGTTACACCCAGAAATTATTAGGCTAATTGGAAAGATGAAGTACCGTTCATCATACGGGCAAAACTTGCTTCAGCACTCGCGCGAAGTGGCAAACCTTTGCGCCATAATGGCTACCGAGCTAGGACTAAATGCCAAGATAGCCAAACGTGCTGGACTACTGCATGATATTGGAAAAGTACCTGACGATCAACCAGAATTGCCACACGCAATTTTAGGAATGAAGCTGGCTGAGAAGTATAAAGAGAAGCCCGAAATTTGTAATGCCATTGGGGCGCATCACGATGAGGCAGAGATGACAACCCTAATTGCACCTATTGTTCAGGTGTGCGACGCCATATCGGGTGCACGCCCAGGAGCTAGGCGCGAGGTGGTTGAATCGTACATTAAGCGACTAAAAGAAATGGAGGATTTGGCCCTCAGCTACCCAGGTGTAAGCAAAACTTTTGCCATACAGGCAGGTCGTGAATTAAGGGTTGTTGTTGGTAGCGAAAAGATATCAGATGAGGAGGCAGCTAGCCTATCGTACGATATTGCCAAAAAAATTCAGGACGATATGACCTATCCTGGCCAGGTAAAAATTACTGTGATTCGTGAAACGCGAGCTATAAGCTACGCTAAGTAAACCAGCCATGTTAGGTAAAGAAATAGAAACCCCAATAAGGATTTATCCTTTGAGGGGTTTTTACTTAACCCCAATTATTCAGCTGAATAATTGGGGTCTGCGACAGCGACAAACCCGCATTTGCATTCATCTTTTATAAATTTGATGAATAATGCGGGTTAAAGAACAACTCGGAAACTGTTTCTATACCCAGTAAAACGTTAAACTATGACTAAATTTAAGAACATTCAGATGGTCGACCTAAAAAGTCAGCACCAGAAAATTAAGCCCGAAGTTGATGCTGCAATTAAGGATGTGATCGATAGCGGAGCTTTTATTAGGGGTAAACATGTTGGCGAATTTGAGCGGGAATTAGCCCGCTTTCTTGGAGTAAACCATGTAATTGGATGTGCCAACGGAACCGATGCGCTGCAAATCGCCCTTATGGCTCTTGACCTCAAACCTGGCGATGAGGTTATAACCCCCGATTTCACCTTTATTGCTACCGTTGAGGTGGTGGCGTTGCTAGGGTTTAAGCCTATTTTAGTTGATGTTGATATTAATGATTTTACTATTGATATCGATAGCCTTAGGGCCGCCATAACGCCCAAAACCCGAGCAATTATTCCTGTCCATCTTTTTGGGCAGTGCGCCAATATGGAGGCAATAATGCAGATTGCTGATGAGCATAATCTTTTTGTTGTTGAAGATACCGCTCAGGCTCTTGGCTCAACCTACACCTTTTCCGATGGTCGAAAACAGTCGGCTGGTGCCATTGGCCACTTTGGTTGTACATCTTTCTTCCCATCGAAAAATTTGGGCTGTTTTGGCGATGGTGGCGCAATTTTTACCAACGATGAGCAGCTTGCTAACGAGGTACGTTCCATTGCCAACCACGGCATGAGAGTGCGATACCATCACGATAGGATAGGGGTTAATTCTCGGTTAGATACAATACAGGCAGCCATACTAAGGATTAAGCTAAAACATCTGGCTCAATATAATGCAGCTCGTCAGCAGGCGGCTAGCCGTTACGATAGGCTTTTTGGTTCCATTAGTCAGCTGCAAATTCCCCAAAGGGTTTCGTGGTCCGACCATATTTTCCATCAGTACACCCTAAGGTTGCTCGATGGTAACAGGCAGAAGTTAGTCGATACGCTTAAGGGGTTAAATATACCCGCCATGGTTTACTATCCTATACCGTTACACAGGCAAAAGGCTTTTCAACCCTTTGTTGCGGGTAGTAAAGTGGCAAATTATCCGAATAGCCTATTGCTATCGAGGCAGGTGTTTTCGTTGCCAATGCATACCGAGCTAAATACCGAGCTGCAGGAGTATATTGCCGAGCATGTGATAAAATCATTGTAGTATTTTCTGCGGTAGGTTTATATTGAGAAATATTACCAAGGCATCGTCATCCAAAAATAGATGAAACTATTCCACAGCCGAAAATTTATAGGAAGTTTTGGACTTGAATGTATCGCCAGGATGAAGTTCAGTAGTTGGATAGTTAGGGTTATTAATGCTGTTGGGGAAGTGCTGTGTTTCGAAGCATACTGCCGAGCGATGAGGATAGCGATGGTTGTTTTTGCCTACTAGATTCCCACACATCCCATTTCCAGTGTATATTTGTACGCCTGGTTGAGATGTAAACATATCCATTTTAATTCCTGTTTTTGGTGATTGGCAAGAACCGAAATGTACGTACTCGTTTTCAACCTTTTTATCGATAATAAAGGTGTGGTCGTAGCCATTACCAAACCGAAGCTGTTCAAAATCGTCGTTAATTCTTTTGCCAATGGCGTTAGCAGTGGTAAAATCCATTGGGGTATTTTTCACAGGTTCGGGCTTGCCGTAGGGTATTGCATCTTGGTCGGTAGGTATATAGTTACTAGCCTTAAGAATTAAAATATGGTCGCCAATGTACGGGTCGCCTTCGCCAGAGAGATTGAAATAAGAATGATTTGTAAGGTTTATTATCGTTGCTTTATCGGTAGTGGCATTGTAGTTTATTTCAAGAGTATTATCCTCGGTTAGGATGTATGTAACATTAATGGTAAGATTTCCAGGGTATCCCTCTTCGCCATCAACAGACAAGTATTGCAGCTCAATTTTATTGTTCTGTTTGCTAATTACGTCCCAAACCACAGCATTAAATCCTTTTATACCGCCGTGTAAACAGTGAGCACCATCATTTGTAGCAAGCTGGTATTTCTTGTTATTAAGGGTAAACTGCCCATTTGCAATCCTGTTACATGTTCTTCCGCAAATAGCCCCAAAATAAGGTTCTTCGGAGCGTATATAATCATCAATATTTGAATGCCCCGTAACAACATCAATCAAATTTTCGTTTTTATCGGGAACTACTAACGAAGCTACTCTTGCACCATAGTTTGTTATAGCAATTTCGCAACCGTTTTTATTTATTAGCATAAATAACCCCGTTCTTTTATTGTCAACCGTTTTTTCAAAATTCTTGCTCTGTAATCCCGATTTGCTTTTAATATTACTCATATCCCTTTGATATTTTCTGTGAAATAATTATAAGCTTTGCGCATTACTTTGTTGCAATTCTATATGTTTAGTAGATGGTTTATGAACTATTGCTTTTCAAAAGTAAATATTTTAGTTTAAAATTGTAGATTTGTGTCTTAAATAAAAAACTGATGAGCTATTTTTCGCACGAAACAGCAATAATTGATGATGATTGTATTATTGGCAAGGGTACAAAGATATGGCATTTTAGCCATATAATGACGGGATGTATCATTGGTAATGACTGTAATATAGGTCAGAATGTGGTAGTATCGCCCGATGTGGTGTTGGGGAATAACGTTAAGGTGCAGAATAATGTTTCGATTTATACGGGTGTTATTTGCGAAGATGATGTGTTTCTTGGACCGTCGATGGTTTTTACCAATGTAATTAACCCCCGTAGTGCGGTTAATCGCAAAAGTGAGTATGGCAAAACACTGGTGAAAAGGGGCGCAACCATTGGTGCAAATTCAACCATAGTGTGTGGTGTTACCCTGGGCGAATTTTGCTTTGTTGGTGCGGGTGCAGTTGTAATTCGCAACGTAAAACCTTACGCCCTGGTAGTGGGCAATCCATCAAAACAAATTGGATGGATGAGCGAGTTTGGGCATAGGCTCAATTTTAATGAGCAAGGAATTGGCGTATGCCCCGAAAGCAAAGAGAAGTATAGATTAAGCAACGATATAGTAACAAAAATTTAGTGTAGTATTTTAAAAGTAAATTACGGTATGTCAAAAAATTTTAGTCTTATTGGATCTGCAGGGTATATTGTTCCACGCCATTTAAAAGCTATAAAGGATACGGGGAACAATCTTTTAGCCAGTCTCGATAAGCACGATTGTGTGGGTATCCTTGATAGCTATTTTCCTGATTCTGATTTTTTTACCGAGTTCGAACGGTTCGATAGACATATCGATAAGCTTAAGCGGCAGGGCATACAAATGGATTATGTTTCCATTTGTACACCAAACTACCTGCACGATTCGCACATTCGTTTTGCTTTACGTCATGGAGCCGATACTATTTGCGAAAAGCCCATTGTGCTAAATCCATGGAATGTGGATGCGCTTGAGGAGATTGAGCGTGAAACGGGACGAAAGGTAAATACTATCCTTCAGCTAAGACACCATCCAGCAATATTAGAGTTGAAACGTAAGGTTGAACAGGCACCTAAGGATAAGATTTTCGACGTCGATTTAACCTATATCACTAGCCGTGGCCGCTGGTACTTTATTTCGTGGAAGGGCGATATACAGAAATCGGGTGGGGTAGCCACGAATATTGGCGTTCATTTCTTCGATATGCTTGCTTGGATTTTTGGAAATGTAAAGGAGAATATTGTACATATATCTAAACCCAATAAGGCTGCAGGTTATCTTGAACTCGACAGAGCCAGGGTGCGTTGGTTCTTGAGCGTAGATTACAATGACTTGTCTGATGAGATAAAAAGTAAGGGGCAAAGAACATATCGCTCAATATCTATCGAAGGGGAAGAGCTTGAGTTTAGCGGTGGATTTACTGATTTGCATACTGTTAGTTACCAGGAAGTTTTAAAGGGTAAGGGGTATGGTTTAGCCGATGCCCGTTCTTCAATACAAACCGTACATCATATTCGTAATGCAGAGCCCCTGGGTTTAACAGGCGAGTATCATCCCTATTGCAAAAATTTAAAGCTGTAATATCCATGAGTTTTTACCTAAATCTTATTAATAAAAAGGAGAAAATAGCCGTTATCGGATTGGGCTATGTTGGTTTACCCATAGCGCTTGAGTTTGCAAAAAAATTAAAGGTTATTGGTTTCGATATCAATCAGCAGCGCATTGAACTTATGAAGAGAGGGGAGGATCCTAGTCGCGAGCTCGATTCCGAAGCATTTATTGGACGCGACATCCATTTCACAGCCAATGCCGACGATTTGAAAGAGGCTCGGTTCTACATAGTGGCCGTTCCTACCCCAATCGACGCCCATAATTTGCCCGACCTAAAACCACTGCTTGCAGCTACAAAATCGGTGGCAAGGGTACTTGAAAAGGGCGATTATGTAGTTTTCGAATCGACAGTATATCCTGGTTGTACAGAAGATGAATGCGTGCCGTTGCTCGAGCAAATATCGGGGCTTAAATATATCGATGATTTTAAGGTTGGCTTCTCGCCCGAACGAATAAATCCTGGTGATAAGGAGCATATTCTTCCAAAAATAGTGAAAGTTACCAGCGGGTGCGACAGCGAATCGGCCGAGGTAATAGCCAAAACATACGAGCTGATAATTGAGGCAGGTGTGCATCGAGCTAGCTCGATAAAAGTGGCAGAAGCAGCTAAAATTATTGAGAATACGCAGCGCGATATAAACATTGCTTTTATGAACGAGCTCTCGTTGATATTTAACCGGATGGGAATAAATACTTACGAGGTGCTTGAAGCGGCCGGCACCAAATGGAATTTTCTTAAATTTTTCCCTGGATTGGTCGGAGGCCATTGCATTGGTGTTGACCCTTACTACCTGGTATACAAAGCTAAGCAGCTTGGGTATCATCCCCAAATTATAAGCGCTGGGCGTGTTATTAACGACTCTATGGGTGGTTACGTGGCTAAGCAGCTAGTAAAAAAGATTATAGCTTGCGATAAAAGTATTAAGAACGCCAAAATACTACTTATGGGGGTTACCTTTAAGGAGAACGTTAGCGATATTCGGAACTCTAAGGTGGTTGATATTGTTAATGAGCTTAAATCCTACGGAGTTTCGAAAATTGATGCTGTCGACCCTTTTGCTAGTAGCCAGGAGGTTGAATATGAGTATGGCTATAAGTTGGCAACCGAACCAAATGGCAGGTACGACGCCATTATTGTTGCTGTAAATCATAGGCAATATCTCGATTTAGATGATGATTTTTTTAGCCAGTATGCAGCCGATAGGTGTATATTTGTTGATGTAAAGGGTGCATTCCATAACCGTAAGCCCAAAGGGTTAGCTTATTGGAGCTTGTAAATATTCCGTTGGTTGGGTAGCCGAAATCAGAGAATATTGTTTAATTAAGCAAAATGTAGCCTACTGTTCAAGTATAACCGTTCCCTTCGATTTCGGTCAGGGTGACGGTCAGGCTGAGCAGCCTGCCCTGAGCGAAGTTGGTGGGTAGTCGAAACCGACAACCTTAAGTTAACGACATTGAAATATTATTAAATATTTTACCATTTCTCTATGAAAATTTTAGTTACAGGAACTGCTGGTTTTATAGGTTTCCACTTGGCACAAAAACTAATTGCCCGTGGCGATGAGGTTGTTGGAATTGATAGCATAAACGATTATTATGATATCAACCTAAAGTACTCGCGACTTGAAGTTACGGGTATAAATAGAGAGCATATAAGTTATGGTAAACCAGCTAGTAGCAGTAAGCATTCAAACTATACATTCATCAACCTTAAGCTAGAGGATAGGGTTGGTATTAATAAACTTTTTGCTGATTTTAAATTCGATCGGGTTTGCAATTTGGCTGCTCAGGCAGGGGTGAGGTATAGTCTTGAGAATCCGATGGCATACGCCGATAGCAATATAGTTGGATTTGTTAATATTTTAGAGGCATGTAGATACAACGATATTGAGCATCTGGTTTATGCAAGTAGCTCAAGTGTTTATGGATTAAACGAAACGATGCCCTTTTCAACCCATCATAATGTTGACCATCCCATAAGCTTGTATGCAGCGAGTAAAAAGAGTAACGAGCTTATGGCCCATACTTACAGCTACCTTTTTAAATTGCCCACTACTGGGCTAAGGTTCTTTACGGTTTATGGCCCTTGGGGCCGGCCTGATATGGCTCTGTTCCTTTTCACAAAGGCAATACTTGCTGGTGAACCCATTGATGTTTTTAATAATGGTAATATGCAGCGCGATTTTACCTATATCGACGATATAGTGGAGGGTGTGATGCGGGTTATTGATAATCCCCCAAAAGCCGACTCTAGCTGGAGTGGCAAAAAGCCAAATCCCTCGTCTTCGGTTGCACCGTATAAGATATTCAATATTGGTAACAGTAACCCGGTTAAGTTAATGGATTTTATTAGGGCAATAGAATCGGCTTTGAATCAAAAGGCCGAAATTAATTATATGCCCTTACAACCAGGTGATGTCCCCTCAACCTGGGCCGATGTTGATGATTTATGGGGAAGCTTAGGCTTTAGACCAGCAACCTCTGTTAAAGAGGGCGTTGCTAACTTTGTTGCGTGGTATAAACAGTTTTACAAAAAATAGGTTGCTTAATGCTTGTTTGCAGCAAGCCAGCTAATAACTTCAGCTGTTTTCTCGGCCAGGTTGTGAGAGGCCAATTTTAGGTTCATAATAAATTCATCCTCAGTAGGTATACTGCCATCAACAATATCGGTTATCGTTTTAATTCCAACGTATGCAATGCCAAGCTGGTTAGCTACCCATGCAATGCTAGCCGCTTCCATATCTTTTACAACACCCCTATTTTCTTTTATTAGCTCAATATCTTTATCGGTAAAATCGAGTGAGTTGCCCGTTGTTATTACACCTAAGCGTAGCCCTAACTCCTTTGCAATAGTACGGCAATCGTAGGTGGGGAAGTAGCCAAAGCCATACTCTTTAAATCCAGGCAGATTTATACGACGGTCGTGGTAGCAAACCTTTGGGTAGCCTAAGTAGGTATCGCCAATTTTTGCTTTATCCCATAAGAACCCTCCTGCCGTACCTGCATTTATAATTAGTGATGGTTTAAATGCTTCTGCTCCAAGGTAGGTGCTTAGGGTTGAGGCCTGTGTGCCAATTTGATCCACGCCATAAACATTGCATTTGCCGTTTACCAACAGGTTAACCTGCATGCTTTCAATTTTACCTGAGTAATGTTCAATTGTGAACGGATTTTTTAGTTTGCCTATGTATTGAAGATTTTGTTTGTTTATTATGGGTAAAGCCTCGTCGAGCATAGCCATTATCAGTAAAAAATTTTCAGGGTTGGTCATATTGTTTAGCTTATTTTATGGTATCACTTAGTTTTTTATGAAGAGTGGAGCTATGGTTATTTGTAAATTTTTAAATATACATTTTTTAGATGATTTTACGCACATTAAAAGGAGGCTACAGTTGGATGTCGTTCTTTCGACATGTATTTTTCTAAAAGGATATTTAATTTTTTTATATTTAAACAGATTATCGTATATTGTATTCACTTAAAGTAATATTTTAAGCCTAAGATTATATTTAACAATGAATTTACCCCAAGGTTCAGTCGATTATAGGGATAACGAGTATTTCAAGTTTCGTTATTCAACACGATTTCAAGAAAATGATATCGTTCAAATTCGTACAGGGCAAGATTTAGAGGCAGCCCGATTTCAGGCTCGAAAAAGTTTTCCGGATGTTTTAAACGAGTATTGGTGGCTAAAACCTTCCGATATTACAACTTTTAGAGAGTTGCCTCTCAAAATTCAGGATGTATATTATTACCATGGGGGCGTGCCGGTAGTAGTGTTTACTACTGCAAATGGAAATTTGGCACGCAAGGCGCAAATATTTCTTAAAAAACGCGACGACCCCAAAAGCACTTTAAAAAAGGAGCTTAAAAATCAAATGGTGGCTGCTCAGGCTAATGAGTTGGATGAGTTACTATTAAGTCATGACTTGCTGGTTAGGAAAGAAGCGGCTAAAATTCTTACCCAAAAATTCCCTGAGCATGTGCCCCTCGATACGGAATCGGCAGCTGTTTTAGCAATACATCAACGCAAGCTTAGTTCGATTGTGAGCTTTGGTTCGGAGGCATTACGGCCGCTGATTGAAAGGTTTTTTGTAACAACAAATGCCAAAGAGTCGGAAGAAATTGTTGGTGTACTTGTCAGAATAGGAGAGCCCGCATTACCCGTCCTAGAGGATATGATTGAGTATTTATCTCTTATGGCTAGCCCATTTTATGCCAAGCGTATTAATTGGGTGGTTAATCAGATTAAGAAAAAGTAGCTTCAAACGAGTTGACTAGTTTACCCTAGCTATAGTTTTTTACTCGGTGTTTTCCTTTATTTTAAGATCGTTTTTTGCATTATACAAGCTTAACTCTAATTATCCATCCGAATAATTGCTATTTAAAGCCCTCATGCAGCGACTAAGTATTACAACCAATTTTGTTACCAAAATTGGGTTCGGCTATGTCGGGGTAACCCGCATTCGCATTCATCTTTTAAAAATTTGATGAATACTGCGGGTTGGCGTGATGCATGTACCCAAATAGCATACATTTTCTTAGATAATCCACCCTATTTATATAATGGCTAGTAAACAGTAGATTTATTTTAAACCTAACGCAACCATTAAAGTTTTTTTACCATCTGTATGATATCTGGTTAAATGATGTTATATTTGTTTTTACATAAACCAAATTGAAACATCGTTTTGGAGGTAAGTAAAAACATTCTTGAGAGATGTTGTAACAATGAGCGAAAAGCGCAGCAGTTGCTCTACGAAATGTATTCGTCGGCAATGTATGGTGTTTGTTTGCGGTACTACCCTAATGCCGAAATTGCACGCGATATACTTCAGGATGGCTTTATCAAGGTATTTGAAAAATTAAAAACTTATAAGGGCGAAGGTTCTTTTGCAGGTTGGATACGCAGAATAATGGTGAACACGGCTCTCGAGTATCATCGTAAAGCGCGCGATTTTGTAGATGTTGAAATTACTGCTGATAGTATAGGTGATGCGAATAATGTGTATTTTGATACCGATTACCAGTTTTTGTTAAAGATTGTTGCCAGTTTACCTCGTCAATATCGATTAGTGTTCAACCTTTATGCTATCGAGGGGTATTCGCATGCCGAAATAGCCTCCCTATTGAATATAGCAGAGTCTACAAGTAAATCGAATTATAGTAGAGCTAGAGCTATACTAAGAGAAAAAGTAAGTTTGATCCATAAGTTTGAAACGTATGCAGTTTTACGAGCCAGGACCATATGAGGAGTTTGTAGGTAAAATTTCTACGGCAAAGGTTAAACCTCCTGCTGCTGTTTGGCATTATGTTTCGCAACAACTTGACGATATTCAAAGAAAAAAGAGGGTTCGTTTTTTATACTGGGTAAGTGCTTATGCTGCATCCTTTTTACTAATTGGCGGTTTATCCCTTTTCTTTTTACTAAAAACGGATACAAAGTACGTTGAGAGTTTTCAGATAGCAGAGCTTTCTGCGAAAAACTTAAATAGCTCGCCACCTCCTACTGTATCTATTTCAAATTTAAGCAGCCCATTGCCTATACCCGTTAGCGATAAGAATCGGGAAGTATTAGTTCAACTCCCTGTTGAAGCGCTATTTGCTCAAGGCACGGTAGATAGGCTAGAGCCTATGGATAGTAGATTGGGAGCGCATTTCTCCCCCCAGCAAGGGCTTCAAACTATTTCAAAGCTAAAGCCGCCTCCCCAATATATCTCTACTAAAAAACCAACCCGAAATCGTAATCTATCGAAAGCTTCAGCGAGGGCAGGCTGGACTTTAGCGCTGTATACTAATCCCTACTTTTCATCCAATACATCGATTATTATGTCTCAGTCAGGAGTTACTAAGGAGATGGGGCTATGGATGTGGGGTGGAGAGGTTCAGCTTATGAAGCGTATTAGTGAAAATGTTGGATTAGTCTTTGGTTTGGCAGTAAACCCAACGGGGCAAAGAACTTTAGATTTAGCCATGTTTAATGACGGCAGAACACGCAGTAAGGATGTCCTGTCGGCTATAACCTCCTACGGAACAGTTACTGTTGCTACACCAGATGTTGCTACACCAATGCATGATAATGGGACAAAATCTTCGCCCGTATCGCTGTCCGATTTATCGCAGTATATTTACCATATTGAGATTCCATTTATGCTTACAACCAAATTCAATGTCGATAGGGTTGGGGTTGAGTTTCGGTTTGGCGGTGCTGCCGGAATGTTAGTACATAATAAGTTCGAAGTACATAATGAACATGGCAATTTTGTTGGCGAAACGCAGGGCGTTAAACCATATAGCGTATCGGCTATTAGTGCTGTTAGTATATCCATCCCTCTTGTAAATAAGCTGTCTCTCGTAGTTGAGCCCTACTTTCGTTTAGGTTTGGTTTCATTCAACAATCAGGCTAACTCAACAACTTATCCTTTTAATGCATCGGTTCGTTTCGGTTTAGGTTACAGCTTTTAATGTAGTTGTTCTCACTCACATTTCTACATCACTTTTGCTACTGTATAGCTCCTGTGGTGAGGTATGGAAATTAGGCAAAAAAATATCACGAATCACCGGGGCCTTAGCCCCCATAATCTTTTTCTACAGGTTAAAACAACTAACGCTTTAACCCCAATTATTCATCCGATATAATTGGGATCTCCGACAGCGGCTAAATCTCACAACCAATTTTGTTACCAAAATTGGGTTCGGCTATGTCGGGGGAACCCGCATCGGTATTCATCTTTAATAAATATGATTAGTAATGCGGGTTAACTTGTAAATTGTTTATGATTTTACAAGAATTGCCAACGGCTTATATATAAATCAAAAGAGGGATTGCGCCATGCAATCCCTCTTTTGGTCAGGTAGAATGTCTTATTTTACTCTACCCTTCCACTATTTTTTCTTCAATATTGGGTAGCTGTAAACCATACCCTTTCTTCTTGTCCTCGGCTTTGAGTAGGAAGCCAAAAACAAGTGCCAAGATACCAAAGCTGGTGAAAATTAGCATTGGAATGGTGTAGTTGTATGTTGAAACTGTAACGCCTTCAACCACCCTTTCACCAATAACACAGTATTTATCAAGCACCCAGCCAATCAGCGCAGGAACACCCATAAGCCCCCAGTTTTGTACCCAAAAAATTAATGCGTAGGCAGTACCTAAACGTTTTTCGGGGATGATTTTTGGAACTGATGGCCACATTGCTGATGGAACAAGAGAGAAAGCGACCCCTAAAATAATTACAAGTATAATGGCAATTAACCAGTGATTTAGGAATGGAATAGAGAACAGGGAATGTACAAAGATTAGAAGTATAGCACCTAGTATCATAATTGAAGCACCTTTACCCTTTCTATCGTAAATACTACCGAATAAAGGGGTAAGCAGAATTGTTCCGAATGGAAGAACAGCTGGTATGAATCCAGCAAGAGATTCTTCTACACCGAATTTATTCACCATTAAATCTGTTGCATACTTTAGGAATGGGAAAACGGATGAGTAAAATAGTACACATAAAATTGCAATGTACCACCATCCCCTGTTTGTAATAATTGCAAGAATATCCTTTATCTTAAACGACTCCTCTTCGTCTACAACTTCATTATCAAGGTCGTAAGCTGCTTGGCTGGCATCCAACTTTTTATCCATAAAAGTGTAGATAATGAAAGCAATTAGTCCAATACAAAGTAGAATTAGAGCAACTAAAAGAGGCTTAGACACATGACCCAATGATCTGGCTATCGGAACCGATGTGGCAAGAGCTAAACCGGTACCAATACGAGCCATAGCCATTTCGAGTCCCATTGCCAGGGCAAGCTCTTTCCCTTTAAACCATTTTACAATAATTTTTGATACCGTAATACCAGCAACCTCAACGCCAACGCCAAATATGGCGTATCCAAATCCTGCCATAAAAACCTGTGCTTTTACTTCAAACCATAATATATTCCAGATTTGGTCATCGAGTGAGGTTGTTGAAACGGCCCAATATTTTATTAATGTGCCAACTACCATGATGATTGTAGCACCCAAGCCAGTAAAGCGTACTCCCATTTTGTCGAGTATTATACCACCGAAAATTAGCATAAAGAGGAATACGTTGAACCATCCGTAGGCGCTGGTAAAGAACCCATAGTCGGAACTATCCCACGAGAGTTGACCCTCGAGAAGCCCTTTTAGAGGAGCCATTGCATCGGCTAAGAAATAAGCGCATAGCATGGTAAACGAAACGATAAATAATGCCGCCCAGCGTGCTGCTGCCGAATCGCGTAAAGTCTGTTTAATTTTTTCCATTTTTCAGTATTATTATGAGGATTAGTCCTAAGTTTTTTCGAATGTCAAATAAAAGAAAAATATAGTAGTTTTCCTATGATTTTTATGCCAAATGCCATGTCAATATGGCATTGTATTAGATCTTGATATGCACAAATAACAACGAGGGTAGTGAATACTCATTACCCTCGTTGCAGTTTTGTCTTATCCTATTTTCTAACTAGTTCGCTTTGTAAACCCACATATCAATAGGTTCACTCTTAGGACGGTTCACTCTACGAATTTCGTTGGCTGCTTTTGAGTAAGTTTCAAAAGAACCAATGGAAACCATTTTGAACCCATTAGGAGATTCAATAATTTTTGGATTCTGATATCCAAGCTGTGCCACATGTTTTTGATAACCATTGGCGTTTGATGGTATTTTAAAACTACCAATGATAACATGGTATTTGTTTCTGGCTTCCATCTCTTTTACCCTCATCAGAGAATCTTGAATAGCCTTTTCTTTTGCCCTACGAGCCTCTTCTATTTTTCTCGCCTTAAGAGCCTTAACTTTTTTTATGCTATCCTGCTTGGCTTGCCAAGCAACAAGGGTGTCTTCTGCCTTGTCCGATTTAAATCGTTCAAAAAACCGGCAACCCGAAAAGGTAAGTGCCAGTAGTAAAGTAAGGATGAGTGTTTTTCTCATGGTCGCTTTTAGTTAAATTCTTTATCAAATTTCTGCATTTTTTTTTCACAAACAAAGAAAAAAGGCAATAAATATGATAAAAAGTTGCATTTTCTTAAACATGATACGCTGAACCTGCAGTCTTACAGGGGGATATAGGTTTGTTTTTTTATTGAGCAAAACGATATTTTTTTTGTTGAAGTACGGCAAACAGTAGCTATTGACGCAGGATTCTCGTGTCACATTCAAAAAAAAATAGATTCTCCCTCTGTTTTAATACGGTTGTGTGTCTTGTTTCGATTATTTTGACGTTTTATAGTGTTACTCTAAAGGTTTGGTTAGGGTTTAATCAGGTTTCCAAATAGATAATTTATTAAGTGTATTGTGTACAAGTGCTGTTAAATTAATGCTGTTAACCCCAATTATTCATTCGAATAATTGCTGCCTCCGACGGCGACTAAGTTTCACAACCAATTTTGTTACCCAAAATTGGGCTCAACTAAGTAGGGGTAACCCGCATTTGCATTCACCTTTTACAAATTTGATGAACAATGCGGGTTAAATGGTTGTTGCTGTATCAAATACTTTATGTTAGATATTTTATTCTTTTAATGAAAACGCAGTAGTGTAACACACCATTCTTAAACATAGGGTATGTTGCTGTATGGTGAAAGTTCGAAATAGAATTTCACACCGTATTCATATTAAATAGGTGCCAATCTATTGTATATTAAATCTAGTATAACTATTATTGCCTTTGGAATTTAATTTTTGGTCTAAAATAGCCATGTTAAGTGTATATTGATGTTATTAAGATTGTTTTGTAGCTTATTTTATGCAATTTAACGTATACTAATTATGATTACAATAGTTGATCTGTTTGAGCGGAGTGTAGAAAAATACTCGGCTAATCCGTATTTGTGGGAGAAAACGGGTAGTGAGTTTGTTCCAAAAACCTATAAACAGGTTAAGGGCGAGGTTTACTGCTTGGCCAACGGTTTGCTTAGCATGGGGGTTAAAAATAACGAAACCATTGCCCTGCTTTCCGAAGGCAGAAATTGGTGGGTAGTTAGTGAACTTGCTATCCTGTATACTGGCGCAATAAATGTTCCTCTTTCCATTAAGTTAGAGAGTCCCGATCTGCATTTTAGGTTGGAGCATTCCGACACGTCAATAATTTTTGTTTCTGGAAATCAGGCAGGAAAAATAAACGCAATAAAGGGTAAGCTGCCTAAGCTTAAACATATTATTTACTTGGATGAGCAGGATGAGTATGCCGAAAACGAAATGCACATATCGAAAGTTATGGAGCAGGGCGAAAGTTTTATGCAAAATAACCCCGATGCTTTAAGCGAGGCCACTAAGCGGATAGGGCTCGACCATTATGCTACCATAAGTTACACTTCGGGTACAACTGCCGACCCTAAGGGCGTAATCCTTTCGCACCGCAACTATACTGCAAATGTTGAGCAAGCTTTAACGCTTATGAATATTCCGCAGTGGTACAGGACACTAATAATACTCCCACTCGACCACTGTTTTGCACATGTGGCGGGATTGTACTCTTTTATGGCCATGGGTGCTAGTATTGGAACTGTTCAGGTTGGAAAAACGTCCATCGAAACGCTGAAAAATATCCCGACAAACATTAAGGAGTTTAAACCAAACCTATTGCTAAGTGTTCCAGCCCTTGCAAAAACATTCAAAAAGAGTATCGAGTCAAATATTAAGGCTAAGGGGAAGACGGTTGAGATGCTCTTTAATTTCGCCATGAAAATTTCGTATCGCTATAACAAGGAGGGGTATAATAAGGGGGCAGGGCTAACCTTTTTATATAAACCGTTGATTTGGTTGTTCCGAAAAATTTTAATCGACAAGGTACGCGAAGGATTTGGTGGCGAACTCGATTTCTTTATTGGTGGAGGTGCGCTGCTCGATATAGAGCTACAGCGTTTTTTCTATGCCGTAGGCATGCCCATGATGCAGGGTTATGGACTCTCGGAGGCTACACCCATAATTAGTTCAAACTCTCTTGAGCGTCATAAGCTGGGTTCGTCGGGGTATTTGGTAACCCCCATGGAGCTGAAAATTTGCGACGATAATGGTGTTGAGCTGCCCGTTGGGCAGAAAGGCGAGATAGTTATCAAGGGTGAAAACGTGATGGTGGGGTACTGGAAAAACGAGAAGGCCACTGCCGAAACCGTGAAGGATGGATGGCTATACACAGGCGATATGGGCTATATGGATAAGGATGGATTCTTATATGTTCTAGGCCGCTTTAAAAGCTTGCTTATAGGTAACGATGGCGAGAAGTACAGCCCCGAAGGAATTGAGGAAACGGTAGTACAGCAATCACCGTTGATTGATCAGTTTGTTCTGTATAATAATCAGAATGCCTATACAACTGCACTCGTTGTGCCTGCTAAGGAGATGCTAAAGAAAGCAACGCAGGAGAGCGTTGCCGATTTATCGTCCCACGAAGCCGTTAACGAGGCAATAAAACTACTTCAAAATGATATTGCACAATTTAAAACTGGGGGCGAGTTGGCGGGGCAGTTCCCCGACCGATGGCTGCCTGTAACATTTGCAGTTATTGGTGAGCCTTTTTCCGAAAAAAATGGGCTGGTAAATAGTACGATGAAGTTGGTGAGGGGGAAGGTTGAAAAGAGGTATGCCGATAAAATAGATTTTCTATATACTCCCGAGGGGAAAGATGTTTTCAACTCCATCAATGTTACAGCAATAAAAGAGCTGTTTGAGAAGTAATGGCTTAACCCCAATTATTCATTCAAATAATTGGGGCCTCCAGCGACTAGGCCTCACAACCAATTTTGTTACCCAAAATTGGGCTCAACTAGGTCGGGGTAACCCGCATTTGTATTTATCCTTAGTGGATTTTATGATTAAAGCGGGTTAGAATAGTTTTGGGTGGTCGTTATCAAACTTTTGCAGTATTTTTGAAATAACTGCTTCGCGAACAAATTTTGAACGGTTCTTTACTCGGTAACGTTTACAGTACGAGTCTATGGCTTCAAGTTCCGAGGTGTTAAACAATATCTCTTTACGGTGTATTCGTTTGAGCTTATCGTTATTAAATCCTGAACGTTTTAGCATTATTCTGGTGTAGTATGATTATTTTACAAAGTAATAAAATAACATTAAAATCGGATGGTTGCAAACATGCAAAGAATTTAACATTTAGCGAAAGTTTTTAACATTCTGGGCTGTTCAGCTATCTTTTCGCCCCTTTTTTACTAAAGGCTACCCTTTTTTTTATACTTTAGTGATATTAATTGTTTGTAAACCAGAAATTAAACAATACTTTCAATGGATTCAAGTAAATCAGAATTACGTCAATCACGAGGTAAGCCTACCAATGAGAGTGTTTTCCCTAATTTAACCTCAATAAATGATGCATTTAGCACCATGCCTGTTGGGATTTGGGTGGAGTGCTCTGATACTTCACAGAATTTTTGGTCTAAAAATTTATATGGTATTCTACATATCCAGGAGGATTTAGCCTCATACCCTAGCCTTTATAATCTAACAGAACGAATTCCGCTGGTCGACAGGTCGAAATTCTCCGACTTGCTGTCAATCATTAAAAATGGTGAGTCAACCAGCCCCATAAATATTGAGTTTAAGTATAAAAGCCAGGAGGAACAGCTAGTATCCATAAGCCTTACAGCCGAACCTGTTTTAAATGATAATAATATAATTGAGTGCTGGCAAGGGGCCATGCAGGATATTACCAGCGCTTTACAATTCGAGTCGGTATATAGAAATTCCGCTCAATCGTTAGCTGGTTTTCTAAACCAAAGCCCCTTGTTAACCTTGGTATTCGATCAAAACGCTTCTCTATTCTACTGGAATAAGCTGTGCTCCGATTTAACAGGTTATAGTATGGGCGAGGCAAGTAATGCCAAGGAGGTGTATAAAGCCCTATTCCCCGAAAAGGAGCTGCGTAAGCAGATCAGAGACGCTATCCGGGCTAAAGATTTTAAACCTTTCGAAAGAGAGGTTGAAGCGGTTGATGAAAATGGCGATTCGATTCTATGTAAATGGTTCTTTTATGTTTTTACCCATGATGATGAAAGAAATGTTGCTGCTGTTGGGCAAAATATAAAATCATATAAAACCACCGAGGAACAGCTAAGCGCTAGGGTTGCCCAGGCCGAAATGCTTGCCAATATCGCCTTTAGCGTTATATATTTACCCGAAAATGAGAGTTACTTTCATCATTTAGGAGTAACCCTAGAGAATAATATACCCGATGCGTACTACATAGTGTCTTCGGTTGATTCCGATCAGCAGTTTTTTACCATAGAGGGCGGATATGGCTTTGCGCAGGATGAATGGGAACAGGTTCTAAATATTTTAGGTTGGACACCTGTGGGCAGACGGTTTCAGTTTCCCAACGGTGCATTTACACAGCAGAACGACCTTTTGATTCATGAGTATGATGAAAGCCTTTACGATTACTCGCACGGGGTTATCTCTTCAGCGGCATCACGTAGCCTTGAAAGGGCACTATCTATTTATAAGATATATACAGTAGGCTTGTTTTACGAATCAACCCTCATGGGCTGGGTACTAGTGTTGGCCAAATCGAATGAGTTTAAAAATCATTTGCATCTTATTCAGGATATTACAAATATCTATTCATCGGCTCTGCACAGAATGCTTCAGGAGCAGAAGGTGGCCAGAACTAAAGCTGAAACCGATGAGGTGAGCAAGCAAAAATCGATGTATTTATCAAATTTCGGACACGAGATACGAGTACCCTTGAATGCTATCTTGGGCTTTACCAAGCTTTTAAACCTACCCAATCTAACAAAAGAAAAAAGGCAGCAGTATATTGATATAATTAGTAGTAAGGGGCATTTGTTGGTTAAGCTTATAAACGATATGGTTGATGTAAGCAACGTGGAGCTGGGGCAGCTAACTGTAGTTAAAACTTATTTCGATTTGAATAAATTGCTGCGTACCCTAAACGATTTTTATTGTAACGAGCGAGTTTTTCAGAATCGTGAGGCTGTTGAGGTTAGCCTAAATATACCCGATAAGCACGGAGCCTTTATGCTGTATACCGACGAGGGAAGACTTGAGCAGGTGCTTACCAACCTGTTGGATAATGCCCTCAAGTACACAGAGAAAGGGTTTGTTGAGTTTGGCTATTCGGTAGCGAATCAAAATGTTGAGTTCGTAGTAAAGGACTCAGGTATTGGTATTGATGAGTCTATGCATTTGGCAATTTTTAACAGGTATAAGCAGGTGGCTAACCAGCTGGAACGAACCACAGAAGGGCAGGGGCTAGGGCTAGCCATTAGCAAAGGAATTATTGAGCTGCTGGGCGGTACTATTTGGGTTGAGTCGGAGCCAGAGAAAGGGGCTACCTTTAAGTTTACCATACCCATCACATACGAAAAACACTACGGGGAAGCCACCTCAGGATTTGATGAAAGTAGGGGGTTAACACCCGATTGGAGAAATAAAGTTTTACTTGTTGCCGAGGATGAGGAGGTTAACTATTTATTGGTTAACACGATGCTCGAATCCACTGGGGTAACCATTCTTTGGGCGCGCGATGGGAAACAGGCTGTTGATTTGGTTGCCAGTATAAAAAAAATCGATGCTGTGCTTATGGATATCCGAATGCCCGTAAAAAACGGGTATGCTGCATCGCTCGAAATTCGCCAGCTTAACCCCAATATTCCAATAATTGCTCAAACCGCTTACGCTTACACCGAGGATAGGGAAAAAGCCATAGCGGCAGGTTGTAACGACTATATCACTAAGCCTATTTGTTCTACCGATTTAATAGCTTTGCTAGATAGGTACTTGGGGTAACCCCAAGTATTCATCCGAATAATTACTGTTTCCGACAGCGACTAAGTTTCACAGCCAATTTTGTTGCCCAAAATTAGGTTTCACTATGTCGGGGTACCTCACATTTGCATTCATCGTTAATAAATTTGATGAATAATGCGGGTTAATTTGTGGCAAAAGTACAGGATATCGTTTATATTTTCATTTTGATTTGTATATTTGGTAATCAAAAACAACCCTGCTGTGCAAAGATATTTTATCGAACTAGCGTATTTAGGTACCAACTACTGTGGTTGGCAAATACAACCCAACGCCAACACCATACAGGCCGAGATAGAAAAAGCCTTGTCAACCATACTAAGGGAGGATATTTCGGTAGTTGGTGCTGGAAGAACAGATGCAGGTGTGCATGCCTCGTTTTTTGTAGCACATTTCGATTCACCCCAAGAAAAATTGAATAAGGATCTAAAACTCCTGGCTAGCCTAAACAGCATACTCCCCAAAGATATTGCAGTTAAAGAAATAGTTGCTGTCATACCCGATGCCCATGCTCGCTTTACCGCCCTTTCGCGCACCTATGAGTACAAGATTAGCAGGCATAAAGATCCGTTTAATATTGATACTAGCTGGCTATATAAAACCAAGCTCGATGTGGATAAAATGAAGCGAGCATCTAGTAAACTTTTGTTTTACAGAGATTACACCAGCTTCAGTAAGTTGGGGTCTGACGTAAAGACCTATAATTGTAAAATATTTTTTGCCCTGTGGGAACAGAAAGAGTCGGAGCTGGTTTTTACTATTAGAGCCGATAGGTTTTTACGGAATATGGTACGAGCCATTGTTGGAACGTTAATAGATGTGGGGCGAGGCAAAATTTCGGAAGACGAGTTTGTTCAAATTATTGAGGCTAAGAATCGTTCGCTTGCAGGAACCTCAGCCCCGGCCGAGGGGCTATTCCTTACCAACGTGGAGTATCCAGTAAATATTTTTGTTGGTTAGAGGGCTTGATAGAAAGTTTCCGCCAACTTGTAGCAAAAACAATAATGTAGGTTATTCGTTACAAAAAAACATTACCCCCCGACAATGCTTTTGGGTAAAGCAAACAAATACGAACTTTTAATAAAAACTTTATGTACCTATTTTTCGACACCGAAACAACAGGCTTACCCCGAAATTGGAAAGCCCCTGTAACAGATTTGAATAATTGGCCCAGGATGATTCAAATAGGATGGATTTTATGTGATGACGAAGGGAGCCGTATTGAGATAGGCGACTATATTATTAAACCAGAGGATTTTACAATTCCGCAAGAAGCATCGAAAGTGCATGGTATAACAACCGAGAAGGCTATTAGCGAGGGTTTTGATCTTGAGAAAGTTTTAAATAGGTTTAACGACCTCGTTAAAAAAACCGATTATACTGTTGCTCACAATATTAGTTTCGATGAAAAGATTGTGGGTGCCGAATTCTTGAGAAAAAGAATTAAAAGTGACTTTAGCAGGAAAAGTAAACTTTGTACAATGCAGCTATCAACTAACTACTGTAAACTCCCTGGGCCATACGGTTACAAATGGCCCACGCTATCAGAGCTGCATATAAAACTATTCGGAGTAGATTTTGAAGATGCACACGATGCCTTTGCCGATATTAATGCGACAGAAAAGTGTTTTTGGGAGATGAAGAAACGAGGGTTGATTTAAACATATAACCTTAACCCCAATTATTCATCTGAATATTTGCTGTTTCCAACAGCGACTAAGTCTCTCAACCAATTTTGTTCCCTAAAAATGGGCTCGAAAAGGTCGGAGTAACCCACATTTGCATTCATCTTTTACAAATTCGATGAATAATGCGGGTTAAAAGAGTAGCGAAATGTTGAGATAGATTACAAAAAAAATTACCTTTGATGCGTGAGAAGGATTTTTGGTTTGGCAGCTCAAATACAATTTGAGACAATTAATTATCCTCTCACTTTTTTATTTTAATAGTTCAGAGTGCTATTGAATGAATAGTTATTTTTTTATATCATTGCAAATCATTTCAGGCAGGCACAGTTTTACAACAAAAAGGGTGGCATGGTCGGGTCAAAATACCCAGTAATGTAACCTTTTTTTAATTGAAGTATAAATTTATTCCTATTTAAGGTATAAATCTATAATGAACCGAATAATTAACCGAAAAACTTAACCAAAAACATGGAGGAACTATGGACTACTTGCTTTATGTAACAATGGGGCTAGCATTACTAGCACTAATCTATGCATTCTATCTTTATAAGAATGTTATGAAAAACCCTCAGGGTACGGAAGAAGTTAAAAACATCTCGGGGTATATTAAGGAAGGGGCTAATGCATTTTTAAAACGAGAATACTTAATAATTCTCATATATACAATAATCGCTTTCTTTTTAATTTGGATATCCCCCTTGGGGTTATCAAGTGGTATCGCCTTTGTACTTGGTGCTGTTTTTAGTGGTTTAGCTGGCATAATAGGTATGGAATCGGCTACCAACTCTAACTCACGAACTGCCACTGCGGCCCAAGACCACGGAATGAAAAAAGCTTTAGGTATTGCTTTTAAAGGGGGTGCTGTAATGGGGATGTGTGTTGTTGGTTTTGGTTTATTGGGGGTTGTCCTGGTTTTCTATTTTAGTAATAAAGTTTTTGGTATTGGAGCTTACGACGCCGTTAACATAGCAGCGGGCTATTCACTTGGTGCTTCATCCATTGCTTTGTTTGGGCGTGTTGGTGGCGGAATATATACTAAGGCTGCAGATGTTGGAGCCGATTTAGTTGGAAAAATCGAAGCAGGCATACCCGAAGATGACCCACGAAATCCTGCAGTTATTGCCGATAACGTTGGCGATAACGTTGGCGATGTTGCCGGAATGGGTAGCGACCTACTAGAATCCTACGTTAGCTCAATTATTGGAGCCGCCACTATTGGTGCTCTATGGTTTGGTGTTGAGGGGGTTATCTTCGTTTTTATTGTTGCTGGTTTTGGTGTTTTAGCATCCATAATAGGAAGCTTAATGGTTAGAGGGAAAGAGAGCTCAGACCCCCACAGAACGTTAAAGATGGGCACCTATTCAAGTGCAATTATCTTTTTAGTAGTTGGATTTATTCTGAACTACTTTTTTATAAAGAATGGTGTCTTCGGTGCGATTAATCCTAACGATGGCGAAAAATATTTACAAATAGCATACGGACCCTTTTTCGCCCTAACAATCGGTCTAGCTATCGGGCTACTAATTGCTTTTGTTAGCGAGTACTACACTTCCGATAAGTTTAAACATGTGCAAGAAATTGCTAAACAATCAGAAACCGGACATGCAACTAACATTATTTCTGGTATGTCAATAGGAATGAGAAGTACAGCACTTCCGGTAATTTTTATTGCCATAGGTACTATTTTTGCTTTCATGACAGGTGGTTTGTTTGGCATTGGTTTAGCAGCTGTTGGAATGTTAGGTACAGCTGGTATGACGGTTAGCGTTGATGCCTACGGGCCCATTGCTGATAATGCTGGTGGTATAGCCGAAATGTCGAAGATGGATAAAAGTGTTAGAGCCATTACCGATGAGCTTGATAGCGTTGGGAATACTACTGCCGCCATTGCCAAAGGTTTTGCCATTGGTAGTGCTGCATTAACTGCTTTAGCTCTATTTAGTGCTTTTATTCAAAAAGCTGGTTTAACGGCCATTGATATTAGCCATCCAAAAGTTATTGCTGGTTTAATGTTGGGTGGTATGCTGGCTTTCTTCTTTAGCTCATTGCTAATTCATAGCGTTGGTAAGGCTGCAAACCATATGATTGATGAGGTTAGAAGACAGTTTAGAGAAATGCCAGGAATTATGAAAGGAACTCAAAAACCCGATTATGCTAAATGTGTTACCATTTCAACAGACGCTGCTCTTAAAGAAATGATTATTCCCTCGCTATTGGCAATAGTTATCCCATTGGCAGTTGGATTTATATTTGGTGCCGAAGCCTTAGGTGGTTTGTTAGCGGGAACGCTAATTACTGGAATCATGCTAGCAATCTTTATGGCCAATAGCGGTGGTGCCTGGGATAATGCTAAAAAACATATTGAGCTAGGAAATAATGGCGGCCGTGGTAGCGATGCTCATAAAGCCTCAATTACTGGCGATACCGTGGGCGACCCATTAAAAGATACCGCAGGGCCAGCAATTGATATTCTGATTAAATTAATGACTACTATCTCATTGGTTTTTGCTGCTCTTTTTGGAACAGGTATCATTTAAACCACGAATATTAGAATACAACGCACAGCTGTTATTACTGTAGCCCATTATAAAAAGAGCAGGAGGATGTTGTTATCTTCCTGCTCTTTTTTTGTAACTTTGCTTTTTGTCGCAAAATATCATTACATTTTTTAACCATACCTATTATGAGGTGACTATCGCTTCCTATCCCGAATTATTCATCAAATTTGTAAAAGATGAATGCAAATGCCGGTAATATGAGGTAACTATTGCTTCCTATTTCTGTCTTGCCAGCTTTTCGTGAACATTAATTAACAACAGCATGAAAATTCAAGAGTTACATACAAAACAGCAGCAATTCTTTAGCTCGAATGCAACCAAAAGCGTTAGCTTTAGAATTGAGCAGCTAAAAAAGTTTAAGAGGATAGTGCAGGAGAATGAGAGCGACCTATATAGTGCAATACTCGACGATTTTGGGAAATCGGAGTTCGAAACCTACGCATCGGAGCTATCCTTACTGTATCACGAAATTAACATCTTTATAAAGAATATAAGGCGATGGAGTAGGCGGAAGAAGGTGTCAACGGGGTTAGCTAACTTCCCAGCACGTAGCTACATTATCCCCGAACCGCTGGGCGTTACGCTGGTAATTGGGGCGTGGAACTATCCCTATCAGCTCTCATTTTTACCCGCTGTAACATCCATGGCTGCAGGCAACACCGTAATTATAAAGCCCAGCGAGCTGCCGCCCAAAACATCGGCCGTAATGGCTAAAATTATAAACTCTAACTTCTCACCAAGCTACATTCATGTTGTGGAGGGGGGCGTTCAAACCACTACCGAGCTCTTGGAGCATCGTTTCGATAAGATATTTTTTACAGGAAGCATTCCTGTTGGTAAAATTATTTACAAGGCAGCGGCAAAGCATCTAACACCCGTTACGCTTGAACTTGGCGGCAAAAGCCCATGCTTTGTGCTTCCCGATTGCGATATAAATATGACCGCCCAAAGAGTTGTGTGGGCAAAGTTTTTTAACGCGGGTCAAACATGCGTTGCCCCCGACTTTATTCTGGTTGATAAGCTGGTTGAGCAGAAACTTTTAAAGGCTCTAAAAAATACCATACAGAAGTATTATAGGGATAGTAACGATATTGGCGACACCTATGTACAGATTATAAATACTGAAAATTTCGACCGCTTACAGCAGCTAATAGATGCTGATAAGGTTTACTTTGGTGGCTCTCGCCATAGGGACAAACGGTACATTAGCCCCACCATTTTGCAAAACGTTACATTTGATGACGAGGTGATGCGCGACGAAATTTTTGGCCCTATTCTGCCAGTAATACCCTACACCGATATTAACGAAGCCATAGCCAAGGTAAAGGAGCGTCCAAAACCGCTGTCTTGCTATATCTATTCGAAGAGCAGAAAAATAGTTAAACAAATTTTAAACGAAGTTTCGTTTGGTGGGGGTGCTGTTAACGATAGCGTTATGCACCTATCCAATAGTAACTTGCCTTTTGGTGGCGTGGGTTTTAGCGGTATTGGTAGCTACCACGGAAAAGCGGGTTTCAATACTTTTTCGCACTACAAAAGCATACTACACAAGCCCTTTTGGTTTGAGCCGAGCGTAAAATATCCACCCTATTCATCAGCAAAACTTGGGCTTATTAAATGGCTGCAGAGATAGATTTTGACGGCTTATTCTTGTGGCAAGTCAAATGAAATGCTAATTTTGATTGTTTAATCGCAAAATACCCTAAAGTTATGAGGAAGAAAAAGTTGCTTTTTGATGCAATTTCTATCTCGCTTTCTGCAGTAGTGCTAATCGTTTTACACCCATATGGTTTGCCGTAAAAACACGCCCGGTATGCACTTATTCCAATGCTTGCTGCATACTTTATTGGGCCAGCTGGTTGAGAGGGATACTGGGGGTAAAGCCAGGTAGTTAAGTAGCAGTAATGGTAAAATTTTGTATCTTGATGCGCAATTAAGTCCCCCCAAAATTATCAATTACTAACAGCAAAATGAGTCACATAAATTCGCTTACACAAGCATTCTCTACAGAAAACCTCATTACTTTTTTAAGGTCTGCAATTCCATCGTTTAAACCCGATAGTGAAGATCTAAGCTATCTTTTTCCCGAGGATATTTACGAAAAATACGAATCCATAGAAAAAATTGGTGAGGCAGTAATTGATAACGACGACCTTATTGTAATTGCGTCTAAAACCAATGAGCTACTTACCGAGCGAACAGGAAAGAAGAACCAGTATGAGATAGCAAAAAAGATTTTGAAGCAAGAGGTAAAAGACGCATCACTTTTTATTTTTTACGACGATGAGGGTAACTTCCGATTTAGCTTTGTAAGGGCCAACTATTTAGGAACAAAAAGAGACTTTACCGATTTTAAACGGTACACCTACTTTGTATCGCCAAACCAAACCAACAAAACATTCATAAAGCAAATTGAGGGGTGTAACTTTAGCTCTCTCGATGCCATTATAGAAGCCTTTAGCGTAGAACCACTCAACAAGCAATTCTACCAGGATATTGTAAAATCCTTTTATGGTTTAATTGGGGGAAAGGTTAAAATTGGTAGTCGAAACGAAGAGTTTGATACAATCCTTTCGCTACCATCAACCCCTGTTAATACCAGCAGAAAAGCGTATCAAGAGTTTGCAGTGCGGTTAATTGGCCGAACCATTTTTTGCTGGTTTTTAAAGAGCAAGAAATCGGAACGTAGCGTGCCTTTGGTGCCCGATGCCTGGCTCTCTTCTAAAGCTGTTGCCGAAACCAGCAATTATTACCATTCCGTTTTAGAAAAACTCTTCTTTTTGGTGCTTAACCAAAAACACGAAGACAGAAAGGCGTACGATTTACCTAGCGACCACCACCTAATCCCGTTTTTAAACGGTGGGCTTTTCGAACCCCTTAGCGAAGATAGCTTTATAAACAACCAAGCCAATTTTGCCCTTAAAATACCCGACGAGTGGTTTAAAAATCTTTTCGAAACCCTTGAGCAGTACAATTTTACCATTGACGAGAATAGTATTTACGATGCCGAGGTAAGCATTGACCCAGAGATGCTGGGAACCATTTTCGAAAATCTTTTGGCAGAGATTGACCCCGACACCGAAAAAAGTGCACGCAAATCTACGGGAAGTTTTTATACACCCCGCGAGATTGTCGATTATATGGTGGAGCAATCGTTGGTGCAGTACCTAAAAACCAAAACCGGTATTGAGGATGAAGAGCAGCTAATGGAGCTGTTTAAAGAGGGGGGCGAGAATAAATTTGACCACGCCAAAACAAAAACGCTGCTCGATGCCCTGTATAATGTTAAAATTTTAGACCCTGCCTGTGGTTCTGGCGCATTCCCTATGGGCGCAGTAAGCAAAATTATTAGTGCGCTACAAAAGCTCGACCCCGATGCCACACTGTGGAAAGCCAAACAGATTGAGAATGTGCCCAACCCGCTGGCTCGAAAAATACTGAAAGAGAAGCTCGATACCGAAAACGCCGATTATATCCGAAAATTGGGCGTTATACAAAACTCAATTTATGGTGTAGATATACAGCCCATTGCTGCCGAAATTTCGAAGTTACGTAGCTTCCTATCGTTGGTTATTGACGAAACCATAAACGACCAAGCCCACAATAGGGGCATACAAGCCCTACCTAACCTCGAGTTTAAATTTGTAACCGCCAACACCCTTATAGGGTTAGAAGAGAAGCAGCAGCAGGGAGTTTTAGATTTTGGCCACACGGATGCGCTGCAACACCAGCTAAAAAACATACGTAGCCACTACCTACAAGCCTATGGCGATGAGAAGGAGCAGCTAAAAAAAGACTTTAAAAAAGCCCAAGCCCAAATTTTTAAAAACGAGATAGCTAATGCTAGCGGAGAAAATAAAAGAGCCTTACAGCTGGCATCGTGGAAACCCTTTGGCAATGAAAGTAACAATTGGTTTGACCCGTACTGGATGTTTGGGGTAGAAAAATTTGATATTGTGATTGGAAATCCGCCGTATGTAGATTCAGAAACAATGGTATTACGGAATAATGCATTTAGGAATGAGTTACGAAGTTTATACGAGTTTGCTAAAGGTAATTGGGACTTATTTATTATTTTTATTGAAAAGGGATTAAAACTAACTAAAAGTAACGGGGTTTTTACTTATATAGTTCCAAATAAACTTATAAGTTCAAAATATGCTGAAAAGGCAAGAGACAATATCAATCAATTGAATTTAATTGAGATAAGAGATTACTCGAGAATTAATGTTTTTGTTAGTGCAGATGTTTATCCAATAACAATTTTAATTCAAAACAATATTCCTAAAAAGGGAAGGATTTCAAAATTTACAGTAATGTCTAATTTAATAGAAGAATCAACATCTAATCACATTGAGTTTGATGATTCTATAAATGATTCATTTTGGGATAAATACTTTTTTGATTCAAATATTTTGGAAGTTATTGTAAAACTTGATAAACTTAAGAAATTTGAGACTAGTAATGCTACAATTACTGGCGCTGCAACTGTTTCGGAGGCCTATAAAATCAAAGATGTTCTTATAGATAAGGAAAACCAAAAAGACAGTTTTAAATTAATCAATACAGGTACTATAGACCCATATCAATCATTATGGTCAGTTAAAAAAACACAATACATAAAACATAATTATGAATACCCAAGAGTAAAATATGCTGACTTGAAATCCATAAATGAAGTTAGATTTAATCAATCTAGAACACCGAAAATAATAATTGCAGGAATGTCTAATAAAATTGAAGCCTATTTCGACAAAAAAGGCGAATATTTAGCAGGCAAATCGACTACCATTATAATCGATGATATTGAACAACTTAAATATTATTATGGGTTATTAAACTCTAAATTAATTTCATTTTACATTGATAAGGTTTATTACTCATTAAAAATGGCTGGCGGCTATTTAAATATAAGTACTTCTTTAATCAAGTCAATTCCTCTGCCTAAGTTTAGAAGCTATGAAATAATAAAAACTGCAAGCCAAATACTTAAACGAGAGCAAAATCCTGTTGATATTGTATCATTAATAGAAAAAAATGATATTTTAATTTACAAAGATTTTAATTTAAGTTTTGAAAATGTTCTAATAATCGACCCCAACTTCAATCTCACAAAAGAAGAGTATAACAATTACACCATTGGCTAATGAGCAATAACTTTTTAACCAATAGCACAAAATGCAACGCCAAAAAAGTGTTTAGAAAATACAATACCTTAAATTACCCACGCTTTATTACATTTTTAAAAGAAAATTACCCTATCTTTGTTACAAGATATTCAATTAATTGCCCTATCTTTGTTACAAAATAGCTCAAATCAATGGCATTTAAGCGTAAAATAGAAGATGCTTTAGCACAATGGAAAAATCAGGACAATAGAAAGCCTCTGCTTTTACGTGGTGCGCGTCAGGTAGGAAAGACAACCCTGGTAAATAGCTTTGCTAAAACATACCCGCAGCGCATCTACCTTAATTTAGAAAAAAAAGCAGATGCCGCTTACTTCACAAACTATGATGAAGTTACCCACATTCTGGATGCACTTCTTATTGCCAAAAATCTACAGCCCATACAGCAAAAAACAACCTTGCTGTTTATTGACGAGATTCAGGAAGTGCCAGATGCCATTGCTTTATTGCGCTATTTTTATGAAGAGTTTCCAGAATTACATCTTATAGCAGCAGGTTCATTATTAGAGTATACAATGGGTAAGGTGCCATCTTTTCCTGTAGGGCGGGTGCAATACTTGTATCTATTTCCGCTCAATTTTCAAGAGTATTTGCAGGCTTTTGATATGGAGCTACTGTTAGAAAAACTTAAGGTTGTTCCTGTTGAAAAAACTACTCACCATGTAGCAATGCAGTGGTTTCACCAGTATGCACTTATCGGAGGTATGCCAGAGGTAGTAGCCAATTTCAAAGAGCATAAACAATTAGTGCAACTAAGTGGGATATACGAAAGTATTTGGGCAAGCTACTGCGATGATGTGCCCAAGTATGCCAAAAACAGTACGGAGGAAAAGGTTATCAGGCATATTATGCAAACGGCACCACAATATGTGGATAAGCGTATTCAATTTCAAGGGTTTGGCAACAGTAATTACCGATCAAGAGAGGTTGGTGAAAGCTTTAGAGCGTTGGACGATGCCAAAATCATACAATTAATCTATCCGGGCACTTCTGTTGAGTTCCCGCTGTTGGTGGATTATAAAAAAAGTCCGCGTTTACAGTTTTTAGATACAGGAATTTTAAATGTTGCTTTAGGCATTCAGTCGGAATTATTAAACGTGGAAGATTTAAGCCAAAGTTACAGGGGTGCATTGGTTCCACATATTATTACGCAAGAGCTAATTTCGCTTCACGAAACAAGCTATAAAAAGCCAAACTTTTGGGTTCGACAGAAGAAGGATGCCCAAGCGGAGGTGGATTTAATTTACAGCTATAAAAACTTATTAATACCTATAGAAATTAAATCGGGGAAAGTAGGCACGTTGCGTTCATTGCATCAGTTTGTGGAAAGAGCGCCACATCCGTACGCCGTACGAATGTATGCAGGTGACTTTAGTATTGAGCAACATACAACACCTGGTGGTGTAGAATTTTATTTAATGAATTTACCCTATTATCTTGCCACATATATTGATGCCTATTTAGCGTATTTTACCAATCAAAATGAAACAATAAATGAGCAATAACTTTATAACCAACAGCGCACAAAATGCAACGCTTAAAAAGCGTTTAGAGAAATTGATATCAGCCAGTAAGGAGCTTAAGTTTTTGGTGGGTTTCTTCTACTTTTCGGGATGGCAAGAAATATATAAAAACCTGAAAAACAACCGGGATGTTACCATCAAAATATTGGTTGGTTTGCAGGTCGATAAGTATTTAAGCTCTATTGTCGAGGTGGGGTTGCAGGACGATACGTTGAGCCACGAAGAGTGCTTCTCGCAGTTTATGAAATCCATGGGCATTGCCATAAACAATGCCGAGATGGACAATGAGGAATTTTACAACCAGATTGCATATTTTATCGAGCGGCTACTAGAGGGTAAGCTTACTATTCGTAAAACTTTAAACCCTAACCACGCCAAGGTTTACCTTTTTCAATTAAATAACCACTACCAAGATTTATTTAATATGAAAGGTGAATTTATAACAGGTAGTAGCAACCTTACCAGAGCAGGTTTGCAGGGGCAAGAAGAGTTTAATGTAGAGATTAAGGATTACGGTTTTGAAACAGCCGAAGCCTATTTTGATGACCTGTGGAAAACCGCTGTACCCATTACCGAAGCCGAAAATGGCACTAAAATTATTGTTGATTTTCTGAAAAACAAAAGCCAGGCATCGCTTATTACACCCTTTGAGGCTTATGCACTAATTTTAAAAACATACCTAGAGCTGCAAGAGGCAAAAAAAATAAACGATGCCATTACCCGATTACTAGCTGAGAATGGTTTTGAAAAATACCAATATCAGCTAGATGCTGTAAACCAAGCGCTAAATGTTATTGATACATACAATGGCGTTATTATAGCCGATGTGGTTGGTTTAGGCAAATCGGTTATCGCTTCTTTAATTGCTAATCAATTAGGCAAAAGGGGGTTAATTCTTTGCCCCCCAGGGTTAATTGGAAGTAAAAAAGAGAGCAGCGGCTGGTGGGAGTATTTGAATCGTTTTAAGCTCTACAATTGGGATATTGAAAGCGCTGGTAATTTGGAAGCCGTTGCCGAAAGTATTCAAAAAAATGATTTGGGATACCATGTTGTTATTGTTGATGAGGCTCATAAGTTTAGGAATCAGGATACCGCCGATTACGAAGCTTTAATGGATATTTGTAGGGGTAAGCAGGTTATTTTACTAACGGCTACGCCTTTTAATAACTCGCCTGCAGATGTGTTCTCGCTGTTAAAACTATTTATTGTGCCAGGCGCTTCGGGTATTACCATCGAAGCCGATTTAGAGAGGCGTTTTAATGCTTACAACTATCGGTTTAAGCGCTTATCTAATATTCTTAAAAATTACAACGCAAACGACCCCGAGAAGAGAAGGAAAGCCGAACGCGACTACGAAAAGATGTTTGGTTTAAACCCACCAATCGATTTGACTATTGTTAGGGAAAATGTAAGTAAGATGGCTAGCGACATTAAAAATATTATTACACCGGTAGTTATCAGAAGAAATAGGCTAGACCTTGTAACAGATTTTGAATACAAAAAGGAAGTTCAAAACCTATCTAAGGTTATGGACCCCGTAGAGCAGTTTTATGAACTAACGGAAGAGCAGTCCGATTTTTATAATAGAATTATAGTCGATTACTTTTCGGAAACGGGTTGTTTTAAGGGTGCCATATATAAGCCCAATGAGTACGAGAGTGCAAAAAAGGATAAAAAAGGATTAACAGAGGATGAGAATAGGGCTTTTCAACAGCAACGCAACCTGTACGACTTTATGAGGCGTTTGTTGGTTAAGCGTTTCGAAAGTTCGTTTGGTGCTTTTGAAAAGAGTATTCAGCGATTTCTTCGTACAAATAGAATGGTTTTATCATTTGTAAAAAAATCGGGTAAATATGTGTTGGATAGAAAGGTAATTGAAAATATTTATAATGATGAGGATGGTGCTGAGAATTTTACTTTTGATGCCATTAAAGAAGCGTTAGAGGATTTTGAGCGTAATGCGGTAAATAAAACATCGCCAAAGCTTACCAAAATTTACGATGTAGATTCGTTTGAGTTTAAGGAGGAGTTCTATAGTGATATTGAGAATGATATTAAGCTATTCGAAAAAATTGAACGTGAAATTAATGAGCTGAATATTACTAAAAACGACCCCAAAAGGGTGGCTGTACTAAAAACTATTAAAGAGGTTTTAGGCAAAGGATTAAACCCAAAGCGAAAAGTTATTCTTTTTACAGAGTACACCGATACGGTAACGCATCTTACGGAATATTTCGAAAAAGAATTATTGGGTCGGGCAATGTTTTGTTCAGGTAACTTAACCCAGGCGTTTGCAAAACAATTAGACGCAAATTTTAATGCCAAAAACGTTGAGCAGACAGATGATTTTGATGTGCTGATAACAAGCGATAAGCTCTCGGAAGGATTTAACCTAAATAGGGCAGGTTTAATTATTAATTATGATATTCCTTGGAACCCAACACGAGTAATTCAAAGGGTTGGCAGGATAAACAGAATGAGCGCAAAGGTTTTTGAAGAGCTGTTTATTTACAATTTTTTTCCAACAGACCAAGGCTCTGATATTGTGAAAAGCAGAGAAATTGCACAGCAGAAAATGTTTTTAATTCATTGTGCATTGGGCGAGGACTCAAAAATATTCGATGCGGATGAGGAGCCATCACCCAGCGGTTTATTTAGCAAAATTAGTACGAATCCTGAAGAGAACGATGAGCTAAGTACAAGTACAATAATCAGAAATGATTATAATGAAATTGTCGAATCTTACCCAGAGGTAATTGGTAAAATAAAGGACTTGCCCAATAGGGTTAAAACTTTAAAATTATTCCACGATAATAACGTGGTTGTTTTGCGTAAAAAAGGAATGGCCCTATTTTCAATAGTGCATCATTACGAGAACGAAAAACCAAAAGATAAACCGGAAGAAAAAACTTTTGATGAGCTGATTGAATACGTAAAATGTGTTGCCGATGAAGAGAGACAACCACTAGATAGCGATTTTTGGAAGTCTTATGAAGCCATAAAAAAATATAAACCAACCTATAAATCAGCAACTAGCGATTTAGCATTAGAGAATAAGGCGAATATTGCTTTAAAAACGCTTCTAAAGAAAAAAAGAGACGATTTAGACCAAGGGCTTGTCTCTTTTATAAATACGCTTTTAAAAGATATTAAAAGGTATAAAACTTTGCCTAAGTTCACTTTAAGGAGATTAACTCTATCGGCAAAAGACAAAAACTTCGACAAGCTAATTTTAAATGTTAAAGAAATAAGGAGGCGGCTAGGTGATGACTATTTGAATGTAATTTTAAGCAGAATTGATAATCTTGAAAATGATGTAATAATAGCAGTTGGCAATAAAAAGCCTTAGTGTAATAGTTAAAACAATCATTGATGTCCGGTTAATATTTATAGATTCCTCCCTACGGTCGGAATGACAGGGCGTTGAGTCATATTTGGGTGGGGAGGGCCCCTTCCCCTAAAAACTAAATACTTGTTATTGACAAAGCCATTTCTATTTTCAATGGTTTTGTCGAACATACGTTTCAGGGCGAAACGAAGTGAAGCGAAGAATTTATTATGTTTAATTATGTTTTTACCAGACAATAGTGAAAAATAGTAGCTTAATTTACTAACCCCACAAAATCAAATCCAATGAAAACAATACGAAAAATTTTGTTCCTATCGTTCATAATTACTTTTGCAATTTTTACAGCTGGGTACTTTGTATATAGCCTGATTTATGGGCGAGCCATTGATTGGTGTAACTTTCTTTCCATCGGATTGGGAGCTTCTATTTCGTATACTTTTGTATATTTTATGGGTTACAAAGTAACGCTGAAGCCCAAATTCGCATACTTAGAGTCCGATGTGGTAGACGACCCCATATTTGGCGATAGGCACGAAATGGTAGTCGCTATTGAGGGTGAGTCAACACGCTTCATCAAAATAAAGGAAGTGATAAAGGGGAAGTGGATACTTACCTATTTTGATGAGGATAAGGGCATAATAAAATTTCGGACTAAGATTTCGTTTGCATCTTGGGGTGCTGGTGGTGTTCTTAAAATTGATGCTGATAATAAGCAGGTTAGGGTAATTGCCTACCCCATTGCAGGGTATACCCAAAAGGGCGATAGGCTGTCGAAGCAGCTGCTTACAGATATTGAAGTATTGCTAAAAAATATTGTATAGATTTATCCACAGTTATTCGTCCAAATAATTGCTGTTCCCGACAGCGACTAGGTTTCATAACCAATTTTGTTGCCCAAAATTGGGCTCAACTAAGTCGTGGTAACCCGCATTTTCATTTATCTTTTACAAATTTGATGAATAATGCGGGTTATATTGCTGGTCTAGCTTGGGACTACACGATGAAGGGGTGGATGAATAAAAAGGGGAGGTAGCCTGTTGCTCATGATAAACCTTGTGAAACAATTTTGGCATTTTTTTTGCACCAGCTAAATATGTTGCATCTTATGTTATTATTTAGTTATTTAGCATCTGTTACAGGTTTGTAAAAAAGTGAGGAAAGTTAGTACGTTTTACTATTTAAGCAGATTACTGTTACGAGAGTGTTTTGATAGTAGGGTGTTTTAAGATAATACCTGGTAGGCAACTTTATGAGCAGGCTCAAATTATTGAAATCAGGGCGTATTATATTTTAGTAAACTCGGTTGAGGGCCACCAGTCAATTTTTTTTTCGATTGCTATATTATATTACATTGGCGTCTGGTTAATATTTATAGATTCCTCCCTACGGTCGGAATGACAGGGCGTTGAGTTGTATTCGGGAAGGGAGGGCTTGGCTAGCGGCTTCGCCGCTAGCCAAGCCCTCCCCTAAAAACTAAACATTTGTCATTGACAAAGCCATTTCTATTTTCAACGGTTTTGTCGAACATACGTTTCAGAGGGAAACGCAGTGAAGCGAAGAATTTATTATGTTTAACTTTGTTTTTACCGGACAATAGTGATTATATTATTATTAACTTAAAAAGTAAGTATAAAGTGTAACCTAACAACCAAGACCATGAAAAAACAAACACTACTCACACTGATGGTTGCCATAGCAACTTCCGTAACCATTAATGCACAAACCATTGCATTGCAATCTTCAACAGGAAGCCAGCTGTTTAAAGGGCAAACCGCCCTGGCAGATGCTTATACGGCGGCTAGCAATGCAGACACCCTGTATCTCTCGGGGCACACCTTTGCGCCGCCCTCTGCATTCGACAAGCAGCTGACCGTAATTGGTGCCGGACATTATGTAGATTCTACCCTGGCCACTGGAAAAACCTTTATAAGTGGCAGTGTAATCCTATCCGAAAATGCCGATGGGTTTTACCTTGAAGGTGTTGAGATAACAGGCGGATTATACTTTACAAGTAACGCTTCGGTAAATAATGTGGTAATTAAACGCTGTAAAGTTAATTCAACCGTTACCATATCGGGCGATCTAAGTAATCCCACCACTAATTTATCTCTGGTTGGCAATGTGTTTATAGGTCGGATAGACATAGATAACGCCACAAATGTTTTACTCTCTAACAATATTATTGCGAATAGATTATTTAACTCAAATAGCAATCAAATATCGAACAATATTTTTTTATATTCTTCCTATTCCTCTTATTGTATTTATGGTGGAAACAACAATTACATAAATAATAATGTCTTTTTAACTGGATACATTAATGATGGAAACGGAAATACTTTTAGAAACAATGTTATTGTTAGTTCCACTCCCGGCTATGGAGCAACCCCAACAGCATCTGGCAACTACATTGGCATTGCGCAAGCTGATATCTTTGTAAATCAAACAGGTACAGCGTTTAATTATGCGCACGACTACCATTTGCAGAACCCCGAAACCTACCTTGGAATCGATGGCACCCAAGTAGGTATTTATGGCGGAACGTTTCCTTATAAAGAGGGAGCAGTACCGCTTAATCCGCATATTCAGCTCAAAAATATTGCCCCAACCACCGATGCCAACGGCAATTTGCAAATTGAGTTTCAGGTGGAAGCACAGGAAGATTAATCTTAAAACCAAAAGCTATGAAAACACTACAACAACTACTCATCATCGTACTATTATTTAGTACCAGTACACTATTTGCGCAAAAGAAGGTTGCATTGCATAGCAACGGTTCCGCAAGTTTTTTTACTGGTGCAACACCCTTTGCTGATGCATACAATGCCGCAGTAGATGGCGACACTATTTACCTTCCGGGGGGTACTTTTGCCGTTAGTGGTTACATGAATAAGCGAATTGCAATTTATGGTACTGGTCATCATCCCGATTCGAGTTCAGTAATGGGCGAAACAATAATAACTGGTAACGTATATCTCGATACAGGAGCAGCAAAAAGTCGCTTCGAGGGGATTAAATTTAGCGATGGAATTAGCTATAAAAATATTGCCGACTCGGTTGTAATAAAACGCTGCTACCTGACATCAATTCATTTTGGCGGCAAAGCCTCTGTTGGCACCCAAATTATTGAGAATGTCATTGTAGGAAGTATAGTTGGGACAGGTTCTGTAAATTCGGTTATTGCTAATAACATAATAAAAGGAGGATATAATGTGGTTGGCAATTTTGCTAACCAGGCATGGATACGCAATAATATTATTGTTGGAGAAGGATATTTGGCAAGCGGATATATGGAGCGTTATGTTATTAATGAAATTACGGATTGTCTGTTCGATAATAACATAATATTTAACGAGTCAACTAGAATTAATAACGTTTTAAGTTCTAGTGTATCGAATAACACCTTTAAAAACAATGTCTTTAACGCCAATCCTGATCTTTCGCTAAATACATGGGAAAACAATTATTTTGATGTTGTTTCTAGTACCGTTTTTACAAATTATACGGGTTTGGTATTTGGTTATGCTGAAGATTTTCATCTGGTTGACCCTGCAACTTATTTGGGGACAACAGGTGATGAAGTGGGGATTTACGGTGGCTTTACACCCGCAAAAGTTGGAATGATCCCCAGCAATCCACATTTCCAGCTCAAATCCATCGCACCGGCTACCGATGAAAATGGTGCTTTACAAATTCAAATTCAGGTGGAAGCCCAAAATGACTAGCTATGAAAAAGATATGTACCATAATTTTAATATTAGCAGGAATTACTTATTCCTATGCTCAATCAAAAATTGAGGGATATGAGTACTGGTTCAACAACGATTTTGCAAATAAAACCACTACCAACGTTGCACCAACACAGCAATTGCTTGTTAACCAGAGTGTTTCAGTTACTGGTTTGACTAGTGGTGTTCACACGTTCAATTTTCGTTCATTCGATGATAAAGGAAAGTACAGCGCTGTAATAAGCAGCTTCTTTTATAAACCATCGGCTCTGGAAAGTTCTCCAAATCCTGAAATTACTGCTTACGAATATTGGGTAGACAATAGTTACGGTGATGCGGTGCTCGTTAATACAGCTGCTCAGCAACAGCTCAGTATTGATGAGTTGATTTCAATGAGCTCACTTCCCAATGGGATTCATGTTTTTAATATTCGTTTTAAAGACAGTAGAGGGTTGTGGAGCAGCACAACCAGCGAGTTTTTCTACAAAATGCCGCCGCCTGCACCAGGTTCGTCTAATTTAGTATCGTACGAATACTGGTTCGATAACGATTACCAAAACGCAGTAACCGCAAATACGCCGGTGCAAAGCCCCGTGGTAATTAACGAAATGGTTGATGCCCAAACGCTACCCGCTGGTATTCACATTTTTAATATCCGTTTTAAAGACGATAGGGGCCTGTGGAGCAGCACAACCAGCGAGTTTTTCTACAAAATGGCAGCGCAATCCGTAACCAACAATTTAATAGTGGGTTACCGCTACTGGCTAAACGACGACTTTGAAAATGCCACAGTTGAAGCTTTAGAAACCCCTGTTAAGCAATTTAGCTTAATCGATAATCTCGATTTCACATCCATTCCCAAAGGCGATTACACCATTAGCTTTCAGTTTAAGGATACCCTGGGGCTGTGGAGTTCCGTTACTACCGATAGCATTGCCAAGGTATCTTTACCCATTTCTAATTTCACCTACACAACACAAGTAGAGTGCGACTCAACCATAGCTTACTTTACCAATTTAAGCGTTGATGCGGATGATTACCTGTGGGAATTTGGGGATGGAAATTCAAGCACTTTAGCTAACCCAATCCATACCTACTATACACCTAGCACCTATCAGGTAAGCCTAACTGTTACCGATACTTTAATGGGTACAGATAGTACTATGGTTTTACCTATGGAAATCATTTCCTTAAATACCGATTCAACAATCACCGCAACGGCTTGTGATAGCTACACCGCGCCTGATGGCGAGGTTTACACCACCTCGGGCATAAAAACGGCGGTTATCCCCAACGCAGCGGGTTGCGATAGCACCATCACCATCGACTTAACCATCCTGCACAGCACGGCGAGCAGCATCACCGCAACGGCTTGTGATAGCTACACCGCGCCTGATGGCGAGGTTTACACCACATCGGGCATAAAAACAGCGGTTATCCCCAACGCAGCGGGTTGCGATAGCACCATCACCATCGACTTAACCATCCTGCATAGCACGGCGAGCAGCATCACCGCAACGGCTTGTGATAGCTACACCGCGCCTGATGGCGAGGTTTACACCACATCGGGCATAAAAACGGCGGTTATCCCCAACGCAGCGGGTTGCGATAGCACCATCACCATTGATTTAACCATAATAAATGTAGATGTATCTGTAACCCAGGATGGTATAACTTTAACAGCCAATGCAACCGATGCTTCATACCAGTGGTTGGATTGTGATAATGACTATTCAGCAATAGCTGGCGAAACGGAACAATCGTTTACAGCTACTCAAAACGGTAATTACGCTGTAGAGGTAACACAGGATATCTGTGTAGCTACCTCTGACTGTTTTGCTGTAACTGGTGTTGGGGTAATTGAAAACACATTCGCCAACGAGATAATCGTTTATCCCAACCCCACACGCGATATTGTAAAGGTTGATTTAGGTAAGGTTTTGGATGAGTTTACCGTTATAATCAATGATGTGAATGGGAAATTGGTTCGCAAATCAACTTACAAAGACACTCAAACATTGGAGTTGAATTTAGATGTTCAGCCAGGTATATATTTAATGACTATTAGCTCGGGTGATAAAAAGGTTACGATTAAACTGATAAAAAATTAGCGTTTGTTGTCATGCGGTACGGTTAATGCTTTTTTGATGTGGAGTACCCAACGGTAATTGACCGTACCGCTAATTGATAGCCAGATTGTTATGAAAGTTTGCAGTAGAAAGGTTGAAAATTAGCCAAATAAAGTAGCTGGCTGTGTAAAGAAAAAACATATAACATGTATGACTTGTAGGTTAACCCCAATTATTCGTTCGAATAATTGGGGTTAAATTCTATTATTCGTCTGATGTTCTATGTCGAATGTTTTAACTTTGCAGTCATTTTGCAAATGAAAAATGTTTTATCATGGTACATGAGTCGAATAGAAAAAGGAAAGCTAGTGTACTGCGTAGCTTCAGAAAGGTGCATAGGATTACGGCGTCGCTGCTATTCCTGTTCTTTTTTGTGATGGCCACCACCGGGATACTGCTGGGGATAAAAAAGCATAGCGGCGAGATGATACAGGCCAAAACGCACCAGGGAACATCGACCGATTTTAAAGAATGGCTACCCATGGACAGCCTGTACACAAACGCTTGTCAAGCATTTACCGATTCTGTTTCAACCAACCTGCCAGCTAAAGTTCCCCGTATCGATGTTCGTAAGGGCAAGGGTACGGTGAAATTTATTTTTGCCAAGGGTTTTTGGGGTGTTCAGGTTGATGGCGCAACGGGTAATGTTCTTCGCATTGAGCGACGTCGGTCCGATTTTATCGAGATGCTTCATGATGGTTCTATTGTTGATTACCTTGCGGGGTCGGGTGGTGGCCTATTTAAATTAATCTATACTATCGTTATGGGAGCTGCCTTGCTGCTATTTACCATTACCGGGTTTTGGCTGTGGTACGGGCCAAAGCAAATGCGCAGAAAGAAGAGAGAGTAACAGATAAATTATGGGTAGAATGCGAAATATCGCCATCGTTTTTCTGGTTTTTTTATGCCAGAGCTTATCCGCCCAAAAAATAGTTGTAAAGGATGGGGATAGCGGTACACCCCTTGAATCGGTTACAATAATTAGCACAGATTCGGTTGCCTCGGTTGTAACCAATAGCCGTGGCGAAGTTGACATATCGTTATTTCGTGGTTCAAATCTTATTGAGATTAGAATGATGGGTTATACCACCCTGTGGTATAGTTACAAAGAGCTAGTACAGCTCGATTTCGAAGTTTTTATTGAGCCATCGGTTTTTTCAATCGACCAGGTTGTGGTATCGGCATCAAAGTGGAGTCAGACTGCCCGTGAGGTTCCCCTCAAAATATCATCGGTATCAAAGGCCCAGGTTGCCTTTCACAATCCGCAAACAGCTGCCGATTTGCTAACCATTACCGGCGATGTTTTTATGCAGAAGAGTCAGCAGGGTGGGGGTAGCCCCATGATTAGGGGATTTGCAACTAACCGCCTGCTAATTGCAGTGGATGGGGTGAGGATGAATAATGCCATTTTTCGTAGCGGTAATCTGCAGAATGTGATTTCGTTAGATCCATTTGCCATTGAGCATGCTGAGGTTCTTTTTGGACCAGGTTCCGTAATTTACGGTAGCGATGCCATTGGCGGGGTAATGAGTTTTTACACCCTTTCGCCAAAGCGCTCTATAGATGGAAAAGCGTTGGTAACCGGAAGTTCATCGTTGCGTTACTCTACGGCAAATTCAGAAAAAACGGGCCATATTGATATAAATTTAGGTTGGGAAAAATGGGCATCGCTTACCAGCTTTTCGTATACCAATTTTGATGATTTGCGTATGGGCTCGCAGGGACCCGATGAATACCTTAGGAGCGAGTATGTGGTTCGCAAGGGCAATGCCGATGTATTGGTGCAAAATTCCAACCCACTAATTCAGAATCCAACCGGATACTCACAGGCCAATATTTTACAAAAAATAGCATTTACACCCACTGGCAAATGGGCTTTTGAGTACGGGCTGCATTACTCGGCCACATCAAATTTCCATAGGTACGATAGGTTGGTTTATTACCGAGATGGACTACCCCGAAGTGCCCAGTGGTACTACGGTCCTCAGGTTTGGATGATGAATAATCTGCTAATTAGCAGCAGAGCTCAAACCGCTGTTTACGACCAGTTTAATATGCAGCTGGCATATCAAAAGTTTGAGGAGAGTCGACACGATAGGGGGTTTACAAAAACCAGCCTCCGAAGCAGGTTCGAAGTGGTTGATGCATTCACGTTTAATATCGATTTTAAAAAATTGCCTAATGCCAAATGTAAACTCCTGTATGGAACAGAGGTTATTGCTAATTACGTTAATTCAACAGCGAAATATAGGGACATAACAACAGGTGCCGAAACCGCTGCTGCTGCGCGCTATCCCAAGGCTCAATGGTATTCCTTTGCTTTGTATGTAACCTATTACCAAAAATTATCGGACATTGTGGGTTTGCAGGCTGGCGGTCGATACTCGCATTTCCTTATGGATGCTAAGTTCGATAATGCGTTTTATCCCTTTCCATTCTACGAGGCCAAACTCAGCAAGGGATCAATTACTGGTTCGTTGGGTTTAACCATAAATCCGTCCGATTACTGGTCTATTAACACCATCCTATCAACAGGTTTTCGTGCTCCCAATGTTGACGATATAGGTAAAGTTTTTGATTCCGAGCCTGGCTCGGTAGTTGTGCCAAACCCTAACCTTAAGGCAGAGTATGCCTACAATGCCGAGGTTGGCATTACGCGTAAGGTTGGCGATTTTTTTGAGGTTGATTTTTTAACTTACTTCACATTGCTCGATAATGCAATGGTCAGGCGTAACACTACCCTTAACGGGCAGGATAGCATAATGTATGATGGGCAGCCAAGTCAGGTTCAATCCATTCAAAATGCGGCTTTTGGTAAAGTTTGGGGTGTACAAGCCGATTTTGAGCTGATGTGTTCAGGGGGCTTTATCCTCTCGTCACGGTTTAACTATCAGAAAGGAACAGAGGCACTCGATGATGGTACTATTAGCCCGTTGCGCCATGCTGCACCGTGGTTTGGTACTACAAAGCTCGACTATAAGGTTAAGCGGTTGAGGCTATCGCTATTTGCAAATTATAGTGGAGGGGTAGCATTTAGCCAAATGGCTGAGGGTGAGATAGCAAAACCCTATATCTATGCTGTTGATGATGATGGGAATCCGTATTCACCGGCCTGGCACACTATAAACTTTCGGGCACTTTTTAGCGTGAGCGATAGGCTAAGTTTCTCCGCTGATGTTGAGAATATTACCGACCAACGTTATCGGCCCTACAGCTCGGGATTGGTTGCGGCTGGCATCAACTTTATTGCTGGCGTTAGGGTGAATTTTTAAAATCAGTATTAACCCCAATTATTCATTCGAATAATGGCTGTCTCTGGCCGCAACTAAGCCTCACAACCAATCTAGTTGCCCAAAATTGGGCTCAACTTAGTTGGGGTAAGTATATTGTAAAAACCGAGGAAGCCAAAAACGACTGGCTCCCTCGGTTTCTTTCTACTAATGTTGTGGTGTAGCTATCTCTTAAGCTCAATCTCTCTGTTCATCTGCATGATGTCAACATCGTTTGAGTAGTCGCCTATTAGATGTTTAGAGAAATAATCGGCGGTAAGCCAGAAATGGTACTCAAACATATCACCATAACCATGGCGCTGGCCGGGATACATAAAGAAATCGAATCGCTTGTTGGCTTTGATAAGCGCATTTGCCATTCTGATGGTGTTGGCTGGGTGCACGTTATTGTCAATTTCGCCCGTGGTAAGCAACAGCTTGCCCTTAAGGTTTTTAGCTAAATCCGAGTTCCTGTCGATGCTATACTCAAAGGTTGTTTTACCTGTTGTGTCGGTTACCTCTTTTACGCCGTGGTGCTTTTCGCTCCACCAGCGATTGTAAATATTGTTCTCGTGGTTTCCTGCGTTCGATACGGCTACCTTAAAGAAATCGGGGTAAACCAGCAGTGCTGCGGTCGACATAAATCCTCCGCCCGAATGGCCATGAATTCCCACTTTGCTAGCGTCAATAAAATTATGCCTGTCGGCAAGCTGCTCAATGGTGGTTTTTTTGTCGGCAAGGCCATAGTTGCGCAGATTACCATAGCCATAGTTGTGGTACCATTTTGAGCGGCTGGGATGCCCACCACGGTTACCCACGGTTACCACAATAAAGCCCATTTGTGCAAGACGGTCGGTTCTGTCCATACGGGCACTAAACGCCTTGTTTACAGCTTCGGTTTGCGGCCCTGGGTAAACGTACATGATTATGGGGTAGTACTTTGTTGAGTCGAAGTCGAAAGGTTTATACATAACCCCGTACAGGTCGGTTATTCCGTCGTCGGCTTTTACCTTAAATGGCTCGGGGAATTTGTAGCCACTTGCAAAAAGTTGGCTCAAATCGGCAGTTTGCAACTCCATAATTCTATTACCCTTGCTATCCTTAAGTTCCGCTTTGGGCACAGTGTTTACCCTTGAGTAGCTGTTTACGAAAAACTTGTTATCATCATCCATTGAAACCGAGTGGTTGTAATTGCCTTTATTCAAGAGGGTTAAGCCAGAGCCGCTGAGGTTTATGCTGTATAGGTGTTCGTAGTATGGGTCCTCGTTAGCTTCGCGACCGTTTGCAATGAAGTATAATGTTCTGCTAGCCTCGTCGATACCTACAATTCGTTCGCAGTGGAATGGACCAGAGGTAATCTGATGCTTTAGGTTTCCTTCGCCATCGTATAGGTAAAAATGGCCCCAGCCATCGCGCTCCGACCAGTGCACTAGCTCCTTGCCTTTGTTTATTAGGCCAAGCGATTTTGTTTCAACATACGTGTTTAGTCGCTCCTCAATTATTACCTGTACCTCACCAGTTGTGGGGTTTGCCTTACAAATATCTATGCGTTTTAAGTCGCGTGATGTTCTAGTAAAGTAGAAGTTGTTATTTGCATCGGCTAGCCATTTTGGGGCTACATACTTCTCATCGCGCTCTTTCTTAAGGCGGGGTGCTCGGTTAATTCCAACCGATTGGTCGGGGAAAGCGTCAACATCTACCTTAACGGGTAGCGAGTCGGTAAAGTTGAATACCAGCATCTCTACAATGGGTGCTTCCTTTTCGCCGGGCATGTGGTACCTGTATGTTTCTAGTGTTGGGCGTGGGTTCGAAAGGCTTTTAAGCACCCATAAATCTTTCAACTTTCGGTTGTCGCTGCGGGTAAGAGCAATCATTTTCGAGTCGGGCGACCAGAGAGCCCAAGCGCTTTGGCGCTTTTCTTTATTCTTTTCTTTCTCAACGTTATCTACACCTCTCCAGCCCGAGCCGTAGCTGTAATTCTCCTCGCCGTCCCATGTTAATTGATGCTCAACAATGGTTGAATCTTTCTCCTTTTTCAACGCTTTTTCGTAGTTCTCCTTGTCCATCCAAAAAAGGTTGTGGTTACGCGAGAATAGCACTTTTTCGCCATCGGGCGATATGTTTGCCCAGTCATAATTGTCTTTTGGCTTTTCATAGTCTTTGAGCTTGGTTAGCTTACCCGATTTGATGTTATACTCGAAATACCACGTTTTCTTCTCAACTTTATCCTTGCCATCCTTTTTTCTTTTCCCTTGGTCTTCGGTCATATCATCCTCCTCATCGTCCTCTTTGTCCTCATCGAGCAGCTTACTCTGGATTTCGAAAGTGATGATATCCTCGTTATCTGAAAATTTGAGGTTTTTAATGGGAATGTTTTGTGCATCGAAAGGGTCGAGGGTAAGCCTCGAAATGTCTGCCGCCATTTTTGCGTTATCGAACAGCAGATTTTGCGTTTTTTTAGCGGGGTCAACAATGTAGTAACTTCTACCCTCCGATGTTTTGTAGGTGTGCCAAAAACGGGTGCTGTTTTTTAGCCAGTGGGCATCAACGTTAGTGCTATGCACCATTTTTTTAAGTTGATTTGGCGAATATTTCGACGCCAAATCGTAGTTTGCTTTCGTAATAGGTTGGTTTTGCGAAAACGCGCTAACCATCGTAAAAGTAGCTAGAAAGAGTGTAGCAATAATTCGTTTCATAGAGAAATAGTTTGATTAAAGTATATGCTTGTTAGTGTACATTTTGATATCAATACAGCTAATGGGTTTAATTGCCTGTGCATAATTTGCTGCAACATTTTTTTTTATGATGAAAAATAAATTATCATTGTTGTCCGGTTAAAACTTATAGATTCCTCCCTATGGTCGGAATGACAGGGGGTTGGGTCATATTCGAGAAGGGAGGGCTTGGTTAGCGGCGAAGCCGCTAACCAAGCCCTC
>JAQVYY010000088.1:2169-5274 GCA_028708425.1 Bacteroidales bacterium | reverse complement strand
GAAGGACTGAACGTTAAGACGTTCCAAATTCGGAATGGAGGCTTGCCAGCCATTCCTTAAGCGGAACAGGAAGAGAAACAAGTAAACAAGAAGAATGATTGAACAGGTATTGCATCCGAACAACCTGATGAAAGCGCTCCGGCAAGTCGTATCCAACGGCGGTTCGGCAGGCGTGGATGGTATGTGTGTGAAACAACTCCCCGATTATTTTCGGGAGCACAGGGATACCTTAACCGCATCATTGCGTAAGGGGACGTACCTGCCCCAAGCCATTCGTGGAATAGAAATTCCAAAAAGCAACGGAAAGATCCGCCTCCTGGGTGTTCCTACGGTGATGGACCGCTTGTTGCAACAAGCGGTCTCACAGGCAAAGTATCAGGAACATGCTTGAGCAGATTGATTATAAGGACTATTTCACGTATCTTGATTTTCATCCGCAGATTCAATCGATGATTTACACCACCAACTGGATTGAGCGGTTGAACAAAGACTTCAGGCGCGTCTTAAAAATGCGTGGAGCTATTCCCAACTCATGAGCAAGCTCGGATATGTTACTGCGCTCAAAACTTAACTTGACCGCATTCTCTTTGAATGCTTTGTCGTAGTGGGTTCTTTGTTTTCTCATAATACACAAAATTAAACATTTATGCTTAACTCTGTGTCCCAGCTAAGTTAGCAACTCCAGTTCTTTGTCGTAATCTATAATTTGGTATTATATAAACTATAGTAAAATCACTTTTTAAATAAAATATCTTACTGAACTATAATTTTTTCTGTTTTTATAAATTCTTCATTAAATATTTTCAGATAGAAAATGCCTTCAGAAAAATCTTTTAGATCAAAAGCTTCTTTAATATTATCGCTTTGTTTTTGTAAAAGAATTTGCCCTATGTTATTATACAGTATTATAAAATATTTTTTGGGGGGTCTGGAAAACTCTATAAAAAGTTTATCGTATACGGGATTAGGATAAATATTTAAAACCAGATCATCTACGATTTCAAAGATCGACGATGAATTAACGAAATTTGCAGTTAAATTTCTATTTGATGTAACTGTAAAATCGTAGTTTTCATTTATTGAAACTTGTGTGCCATTTTCTGTCCAGTCATCAAAAATATACCCATTGTTTGGTATAGCAACCAAATAACAGGTTTCGCCTGAATAATAATTCCCGGCTCCTGTCACCGTTCCACCATTAATGGGATTTGTATATGCAGATATACAATATGGTATATTTTGGATTGAAGTAGTGCTTGCCACTAAATTTAATCCATCGTAGGGAGTTATTGAGGGAATCATAAAGAACCATCTTCCCTCTTCAGGATTTTCGATTATTATAGATTCTTCATTCCCTTCATTATTGGATAAATAATAAGGATTAGTCAATGGGATTTCGTTAAATTTTACGCGTAGATCTCCATTTGGCGTTCCTCCACTAGTAATGACATAAAGTGTGTCAGTATTGTCTGGGACATCTAAATAAAAATAATGAGCACACTTATCGTCAATATTCCATGTTTTAGAAAGTTTAAGGTCTGTTGCCCATTGTCCATCTGTTAATGCCCAACTACCGTCATCCCATGTAGCATCTCTGAATATTTCAGATGACATCGAGTAAAGATTTTCTGACAAACTATAAATCGACTGATACAAATTCCTATCATTTGAGAATGCTTCTGTAAATGCACTTTTCAGACTTTCAATATTAACTTCCCGACTCACTATACTATTTACATTACCTGATATATTTACAGAAATTCCAGCTGAACCTGTCCAATGTATGCTCGGTTTTTGAAGTCCTTCATCAGCAGATCTGTAATCCACAAGTGTGATAGCAAAACCGGGTATGCTTGCTTCCAGGCGTGCTCCCCAGGCTCTTCTGTCATCAGCAATTGCCCTCTCATTATAATCAAAATTATGATAGGTTATTCCCATTTCTCCACCTATTTCAGCAGGCAAATCGGCACCTAGACCTAATGAACCATCAGTATCAATCCACATAGTTACCCACTCTTCACCTTCGGGAGTAAGTTTTAATAAATCAGCTAAATCTATAAAAAATGTTGCTCCTGCACTAATGTCTAATGGAGTACCAGCTGTACTTAGATTTCCTGCTACGTTCGCATTAAAATATAATAATGGTTTTTGACCGCCGTTGTATGTATCTGTAAGGTCTTTCCCTCCAAAAGCTATATATCTTGCACCCCATAGTAATTGACCAATAATGTCATCGGGTGGAGTATCATATGACCCAAGGTAAAAAGACAATGCCCCTAATTCGTTATCATCCCATTCTGAATGCCATAATGATTCATCATATATAGGTTCAACCATAAGCCAATCACCAGAATTAAAATTGTTCCAAATTTTACAAACAGAAAAATACTGACCAGGCCTTAAGTTTTCAGGGATTATAAATGAAAAAGCAAGCTCCTGTGATTCATTCGGTGATAAAATTTTAGTTTGTTTTGCTTTAATGTCGTACCATGCCTTTGGCCAACCATCTAATGTTGCCGTTTCATGTGCAAAACTTAAACCAACCCAGAAAGAACGAGTTTCAGTACTAGTGTTTTTTATAGTTACTGTGGTTTGTGTATTTGAACCTCTTTCTTGTATTCCAGTTGGAAAATTAAAATCAGTTATTATACATACGGGATTTACAATAACATTCCAACTGATTTCATTACTATTTTTGTTCTCGCTATCAAAAACAATAGCTGTTACACCATAAGTGTCTGAGGTGTTGAATTCCTTGCTCCAAGAGCACACAGAACTGCTTCCTGATATTTCGTTTCTTCTCTGATACTCCCCATCAAGATACCATTCGCAATACGAAAGATTGCCGTCTGCATCCGAAGCATTTATTTTGAACGTTTGGGTGGTCCCAATATTTATGCTAACGGAGCTACTGCTTGGAGTGCTTCTGCTCGCCGTTGGTGCAGAATTATTCTTTACAATAACATTCCAACTGATTCCATTACTATTTTTGTTCTCGCTATCAAAAACAATAGCTGTTACACCATAAGTGTCTGAGGTGTTGAATTCCTTGCTCCAAGAGCACACAGAACTGCTTCCTGATATTTCGTTTCTTCTCTGATACTC
>JAQVYY010000088.1:0-2069 GCA_028708425.1 Bacteroidales bacterium | reverse complement strand
AGATACCATTCGCAATACGAAAGATTGCCGTCTGCATCCGAAGCATTTATTTTGAACGTTTGGGTGGTCCCAATATTTATGCTAACGGAGCTACTGCTTGGAGTGCTTCTGCTCGCCGTTGGTGCAGCGGAGTATAAATTGGTCTGACAAATCATGATTAGAAAAAAAGAACAGATAGTAACCGGTCCGAAGGAAATTTGGTTTTTCATGGATACGCAGATTTTAACGATAGCATTTATGCAAAAACATTTTATTATTCTGCTCTATACCAAAAAAATTAATATTAGAGCCTGATGTGTCTTTATGGTCGGTATAATTCGCCCGATAAATAACAGTATCTCTTCTTTCTACAAATTTATCACCCTTAAAAAGTTCATCGTATTAATTCATCACGTAAGTATTTCCTGTTTTTAGGGACATTGTTTTTTAAGTGTCTATTTCTTTGGTAAAGTTAAACATTTTTTACTACCCAGATGCATTATTTGTGTTTTTTTATTATGTTCTTTAGTTATTGTTTTCAGTTAATTAACGCAATATGCTTGGCATCTAGGATTTTGCGAAACCATACAAGATAATATTAAAATAAAAATAATTATAAAATAAAGTCTCTATAATGTCCGTCAAAATTTAGACAGTTGTTTAAGGTGTAAAAAATCAACTAAGTACATGACAAAAATTTAAAAACATCTATATTTGATTTAAAACCAGCATTTAAAAGCACTGATGCAATAAAAGTGAGGCCATATTTGAAGAAACTTTTTGCCATTCTACCATTATTTAGTATTCTGATTGGCTTATCATGTTCGTGTAAATAAATTCCGACTAAATATGCCCAACAAAATGCAATTGTTACTATAGCGACAAGTTTTTCAATTCTTTCAATATCAGTTAAATGAGTGTCTTCTAAATTGAATCCACTTGTTTTCATTGCCCTAAAGAAATTATGAGAAGCTTCTCATAATGCATTTTATGACAAGCAAATCATTATGCAAAGTAGGAATTCTGAAAGCCTTGTAACATCTTGACAAAGATAGAAATAAATACGGCACTTCTCATAATTACTTCTCATAATACTATATTAGGCGTAAGGCATAAGCCCCGTTTAATATCAACTATTATGAAAAATGAAGACATCCAAAAATTGATTTGTCAATGCCTGGCCTTCTTCCAAAAGAATAACTATACTCCAAAGCGCATAGGGGTATATAAAGCTTTGTGGAAACACGGGATTGTACAATTCATGGGGGCAAAAGGCCTCACAGTTTACACGTCAGAAATTGGTGCTGCGTTCGCATTGACTTGTCACCACAATGGAACGGTGCGACCACAAGAAAGAGAAAAGATCAGAAGCGTACAAGTCCTTGATGACATGCTAATACTTGGACACATCCGCAAGCGCTGCTTTACTCCAGTCTATCATCGTCTGGATGGAGAGCTTGGTCTTGAGATGGAAAAGCTGGTCACTCATATGACAAATCTCCGAAGAAGCTCCATAACGATAGGCGACTACCGCTTGTACCTTAGTGAGTTTCTGCAGCATCTTGTGTTTGCCGGAGTTCATCACTTGAATGAAATAGCGGAACATCATATTGTGACATTTGTTCTTGCCCATCCTACAAATAAAGTAAATATAGTATCGGCTTTACGTGTTCTGTTCCGCTTCTGGAAAGAAGAGCACATACTGGATAAGGATTTCAGCAAGTTCTTTGAAGCATTTAAAGTTCGTAAAACGGAGCGTATTCCATCTTTCTATACAGCGAAGGAGGTGATGAAAGTAGAACAATCCATCTTTAGAAGCAGTTGTGTAGGAAAACGAAACTACGCCATGGTATTACTAGCATCCAGGCTTGGACTTCGAGCATCAGATATTGCCAAGTTGCAGTTTGAAGACATTAATTGGGATGACAATGCCATCACCATCAAAATGAATAAAACTCAGAAAGGCTCTATCCAATAAATTGTGTAAACGATAATGCCAGAAAAAAAATCGTTGTAAATTTAAGCATTAAAAGAAATGGAAACACAATTTATGGTCAAAAAGAAAACAGAAGTACCTGCAGAGCTGTTAT
>JAQVYY010000053.1 GCA_028708425.1 Bacteroidales bacterium | reverse complement strand
GCCCACCCTTGCTAAAGTTTAGCCTAATCCAATCGAGTATTTCCATGCCAATCTTAATATGGGTTTGCACATTCCTTACCTTGCCCTGGCTAAGTTCAACTCTATTGCGATCGCTGTAGTACAGGTCTGTACCTTTTTGTATCTCATCGGGCTCACCAGCAATGTCAATGGCTTCGTTACGATTCATGCCTATACGAAGAGCAGATATGGGGCGTTGGGTTTGGGTAGCCGCCATTTTTTTACTTGTAGGCTTAATTCGTTCTTTAACTCGGATATCAATAACCTCGTTGTTTAAAAAAACTATCTGGTCGGTGGAATAAAAAAACCTTTCAACCATTAAACTTTTTGTGGGGTTACCAGCAATTTTTACTACTTCAACTGAATCCATGCCAATGGTAACATCTTTGAGCAGTTTTATGTAGTTTTGCGCTGGTAAAATGTTTGGAACTATAGTGAAAGTTAGAATACAGATGGCTGCAATTACGTTCACCTTAGTCTTTTTAGAGCCTAAGTTTATCATTAATTGTAGGGTATCAGATTAATAAAAGTGCAAATTAAAAAAATGACAGAGTAACCTTTCGTCAAATCTATAAATTATTCGCAAATGTTAATGCTCCTCACCTAAAATCTCACGAAGTAGTTTTCCTTGCTCTTCGTACCCTTTTTTTCCTAGCAAAGCGAACATGTTTTTCTTGTATGCTTCAACACCTGGTTGATCAAAGGGGTTAACTGCCAAGGTATAACCGCTTATGGCGCATGATTTTTGAAAGAAGTACATAAGATTTCCGAGCCAATATTCATTTATTTCGGGAATTTCGATGCTCATGTTGGGTACCTTACCATCGATATGGGCAAGTGTGGTACCAAGTTGAGCCATTCGGTTTACATCGGAAAGACGCTTACCCGAAATATAGTTTAATTCGTCCAGATTAGCTGAGTCGCTAGGTATTTCAAGTTTTCGTTTGCTGTTTTTTACTGTTATAACGGTTTCAAATATAAGCCTTTCACCCTGCTGAATATATTGCCCTAACGAGTGTAGGTCGGTGGTAAAATTAACGCCAGCCGGAAATATCCCCTTGTTTTCTTTGCCTTCGCTTTCGCCAAAAAGCTGTTTCCACCACTCGGTAATATAGTGTAACTTAGGGGTGTAGTTAACCATTATTTCTGTTTTATACCCATTTTCATAGAGCGCATTGCGAGCGGCTGCGTATAGGCATGCTGGGTTTTCGGTAAGCGGGATATCGAAACCAGTCTGTTTTTCGGCAGCGGCAGCACCATCAATAAGTTTTTGTATGTCGAAGCCAGCAGCTGCAATGGGAAGTAGGCCTACAGGTGTAAACACCGAGTACCTTCCACCTATATCGTTAGGAATGATGAATGTACGGTAGTTTTCCTGTGTGGCGAGTTGCCTTAATGCTCCTTTTGATGGATCTGTAATGGCTACAATGCGGGTTGCTGCTTCGGTTTTTCCTACCTTAGCCTCAAGGTGTTGCTTTAAAAGCCTAAACGCAATGGCGGGCTCAGTAGTTGTGCCCGATTTCGAAATTACGATAATGGAGTACGTTTTTTTATCAAGCAGCTCGAGTAGTTCGGAGTGGTACTCCTCGCAGATGTTAAAACCTGCGAAAATTACTCGGGGTGCGTTGCCCTCAATTGACCCTGTAAAGCTATGGCTCAGCGACTCTATAATCGATTTTGCACCTAAGTATGAACCCCCAATCCCAACTACCACAACCACTTCACTTTTACTTCGTAAGTCGTTGGCCACTTCGTTGATAGCATCAATTTGCTCGGGTGTAATTAATGAGGGTAAATTCAACCAGCCTAGGTAATCACTGCCTTTTCCATTGCCTGCATATAGCGTTTTTATGCTTTGCTCTACGGTGGGCATAAGGCTTTGTACTTGGTCTTCGGTTGCAAATTGGTATATGTCTTCAATGTTAACTCTTAATGTACTCATATCCGTAGCTGTTTATATTCGTTTAGAGTAATTTATCGGTTAGTATTTTCATTTCAACGGCGGGGGCAATGCCTTCGTACAGTATATTGTAAACCGCATGACTAATGGGCATGTCAATTTTTAACCGTTGGTTAATCTCGTAAATACAGTGCGAGGAGTAGTACCCTTCGGCAACCATATTCATTTCAATCATCGTCGATTTAACGGAGTACCCTTTGCCAACCATGGTGCCAAAAAGCCGGTTACGGCTAAATTGCGAATAGCAGGTAACCAGCAAGTCGCCAAGGTATGCCGATGTGCTTGTTTCGCGCTGGCTAGGGTACGATTCTTTTAGAAATCGTTTTATTTCGAGCTGGGCATTGCTTACCAGTACGGCTAAAAAGTTATCGCCATACCCAAGGCCATGAGCTATTCCAGTAGCAATAGCATATATGTTTTTTAGCACGGCACTGTACTCCGTTCCGTAAATATCGGTACTTAATATGGTTCTTATGTAGTACGAGTTAAGGTACGATGCAATTTCGGCAGCACTTTCTTCTTTTTTACACGAAACGGTTAGGTACGATAGGCGGTTTAGGGCAACCTCTTCGGCATGCGAAGGGCCGCTTATTACCCCAATGTTATCGAATGGAACCTTATGGTACTGATTAAAGTACTCGGCAATGGTGATGTTGTCGTTGGGTATAATGCCCTTTATGGCGGTTACAACAAATTTTTGGTTTAGTGGAACAGTAAGTGGTTCAAGCCATGTTGTTAAAAAGGCCGAGGGTACCACAAAAATGATGATGTCAGATTTTTCTACCACCTCATTAATATCGCTGCTAATAAACAGGTTGTTGAGGTTAAACTTTACGGAACTTAGGTAGTTAGGATTATTACTATGGGCTTTAATGTTATCTATAATGCTGGGTTCGCGGATATACCAATTCACGCTATCAAAATTTTCGTGTATAATTTTGGTAATGGCCGTTGCCCAACTTCCGCTTCCAATAATACCTATGGTTTTTTTTGAATTCATGTGTAATTATTAGCTGATTATTTAAGTTTATTATGAAAATAAAGCTCGCCCTACCATTTGCAGAATAATAAGCTAAGGTAGGAAATTTTTTGTTAGGATGTAATCATTACATCCCATTGGGTACTTCCCCTTTCGTTTGGTTAAAATTTTGGTATGATGGCTTAACCCCAATTATTCATTCGAATAATTGGGGTCTCCAACTGCAACTTAGACGGGGTAACCCGCATAAGCATTCATCTTTTAAAAATTTGAAGAATAATGCGGGTTTGCGATTTTTTGTAACGAGCTGTTTATTACCCACTTATTGTTATTAGGTAGTATTCGACATGTTTTCCTCCGACGAATTATTGCTGTATTCGTCTTGCATTTCGCAAGAGTGTTGTATGTCCTTTACCCTTAGCTGTACGGTTGATACGCCCCTGTATGTGTTTTCGCCAATGCTATAGCATACGCTAAAGGATGAACCTTTTTTAATTTTCTTGTAATGCGAAGCCATTTGAAAGGCAATACCAGGAAATATTTTGGGGCTATTTTCTTGAATTAACGTTAGTTTAAGGTGGTTTCGTTCTTTACCAACCACTCGGCTATCGCCCGCATCATAAACCTTTTCGGAAACAAATAGTGGCGCCATATTACCTGGTCCAAAGGGCTCGAACTGTTTTAGTATTCGATAAAATTTATCGTCTATTTCGTTAAAGTTTATTTTTGCATCGATATCAATTTGCGGGATAAGCATTTCGGGTTTTATATGTTCGCTTACAAATTGCTCGAATCGTTCGATGAAAATAGGGACATTTTCAACCTTCATGGTAAGCCCTGCTGCATACATGTGCCCACCAAAGTTTTCGAGCAAATCGGAGCAGGCCTCCACGGCTTGATACAGATCAAAATCGGGTACCGATCGGGCCGAGCCGGTTGCAAAACCATTCGATTCGGTTAGCACAACGGTAGGTCTAAAGTACGTTTCAATAAGTCGCGAGGCCACAATACCCACCACGCCTTTATGCCACTCGGGATTGTACAGCACCGTTGTTTTTTTGTTTTGTAGGGCAGGGTCGTTTCCAATAATTTCGAGAGCCTCTTGTGTTATGCTCCTGTCAATAAACTTTCGGTCGTTGTTGCACGAATTTATTGCCGAGCCCATTTCGAATGCTGCAGAGTCAGTTTCGGCGCAAAGCAGGTCAACGGCCGATTTTCCCGACTCCATTCTTCCAGCGGCATTAATTCGTGGTCCAATACGAAAAACAATATCGTCGAGTGCTATGTTGTGTCTCTCAACCCCAGCAAGTTTAATTATGGCCTTTAGGCCACGACTAGGGGCTTTGTTAAGTTGAATTAGCCCAAAGTGGCTCAGTATCCTATTTTCATCCACAACCGGGACAATATCCGATGCTATGCTGACGGCAACAAGGTCGAGGTAGGGGTATATTTCTTTTAGCGAAATGCCCTTTAGCTGGCAAAATCCTTGTACAAGTTTAAACCCTACGCCACACCCAGATAGTTCCTTAAAGGGGTAGCTGCAGTCGGGTTGCTTAGGATCGAGTACAGCAGCTGCCTGCGGAATAACATCTCCTGGTAGATGGTGGTCGCAAACAATAAAGTCAACACCCCTCTCCTTGGCATATTCAATCTTTTCAACAGCCTTAATACCACAGTCTAAGGTAATAATCAACGAATAGTTATTCTTAATGGCATAGTCTATGCCAGTGTACGATATACCGTATCCCTCGGCATACCTGTCGGGGATATAGTTGTTCACATCTTTTGAATACTTACGTAAAAAAGAGTAAACCAGCGCCACTGCCGTTGTTCCATCTACGTCGTAATCGCCGTAAACTAAAATTTTTTCTCCCGATTGTAGCGCTTTATCTATTCGGGAAACTGCATCCGCCATTCCTTTCATTAGGAATGGGTCGTATAGCTCCTCGAGGGCAGGCCTAAAAAACTTTCTTGCCTGCTCAAAGGTTTTAATTCCTCTTTGTACCAACAGGTTGGCTAATACCCTGTTTATGTTTAGCGAGGCCATTAAACCTTCTGCAGTGCTGGGGTCTCCAGCTTTTTTATAATTCCATTGCTTTTTCATCAAAACAATAAATAGCGTTCGGGGCTAGGCTAGTTAGCCTTTTGTTATTGCCCATTTTTGAGTGGTAGCTAACATTCTACCGAAACCAAAAAACTTGCCGAAAAATAAAGAACGACTACTTAATATCAACAAAAGCAAATTGTAGCAAAATACTAGAGTTTATTTATTAACCTTGAAATTAGCAAAGGGGAAGGAGCTATTCTTCTCGATGTTATGGTAAACCATGCCATTAGCGTGAGGCGGTGTTTCGTCAATTTGCCTAGGCATTTGGTTACTTTGGTCGAGTGTGCAAATGTGTTGATGCTCACAGAATAGTATATACCCAAAAAATGTGTACTCGCTCTTATTGCATTGCGAGGCTACACAAGGAACCAGCTCCTCATGGTAATTCCTAGCCTTTTTGTAGTTAGCTAAACCAAGGTATTGGTATTTTATGGTTTGCATTTATATGTTGATATTTTTTTGTCATTAGCGTATTGCTCCGAACTGGGGTTGTATTCCTATTCAGGCTTATTCTGTTGGGCTTTTCCTTTGGTAAATTTCGCTTTTAACCACGAATTCTCTCTTGTACACCTTAATGCTCTCTTTGTGCCCATAAAAACTATTTTAAATCAGCATACAAAAGTAGTAAAATGTATTGTGTTTATAAGGTTTTTCTGAAACTATTAAGGGGGTGGGGGGTTAATGCCCACTATTATAGCGACTTATACTTGTTGATTGGGTTAAGCTAAAGTTTAATGCTTGCTGCCTATCAGGAAGTGTTATTTTTGTTATAACCCCAATTATTCATTCGAATAAATACTGTCTCCGACAGCGACTTAGTTGAGCCCAATTTTGTTACCCAAAATTGGATCCAAATAGGTCGGGGTAACCCGCATTTGCATTCATCTTTAACAAAGTTGATGAATAATGCGGGATAATATGATTTTTACTCAGCACTTCGTTTGCTCAATAGGGAATAGGCGCAATAGAGTGTTTCTCGCTAAAAATTAGCTACCTTTGCATGTAAATTTTCAAAATTTTACCCATTATGCTTGAATATAGTGAACAAGAACAGCTACGCCGAGCGTCTCTGGTTGAGATGCGTAAACTTGGTATAGAACCATACCCTGCAGCAGAATTTCCTGTAAGCCATTCGTCACAGGATATTATTGATAATTTCGATTCGTTGTGCGATAAAAAAACGGAACTCTATATTGCTGGTCGTATTATGACTCGTAGAATCATGGGGAACGCATCGTTTTTCGAAATTCAGGATGAGAAGGGAAGGATGCAGGTTTATATCCGCCGCGACGATATTTGCCCCAACGGGGATAAATCGATGTATAATACGGTTTTTAAAAAGTTGCTGGATATTGGTGATATTGTAGGCGTAAAAGGTTTTGTTTTTAAAACCAAAATGGGCGAAATATCGGTTCATGCGCAGGAGCTAACCGTACTTGCAAAAGCATTGCGCCCTCTTCCTATCGTAAAAGAGAAGGATGGTCAAACTTTCGATGCTTTTACCGATCCAGAACAGCGTTACCGCCAGCGTTACGTGGATTTGATTGTGAACCCCAAGGTGCGCGAAACCTTTATTATGCGCAGCAAGATAGTGAATACCATGCGCGATTTCTTTAACTCGAAGGGTTATCTCGAGGTAGAAACTCCAATACTTCAGCCAATTCCTGGGGGGGCGGCTGCTAGGCCTTTTACTACTCATCACAACGCTTTAGATATTCCGCTTTACCTCCGTATTGCGAATGAGCTGTACCTAAAACGCCTTATTGTTGGTGGTTTTGATGGGGTTTACGAATTCGCAAAAGATTTTCGAAACGAGGGGATGGATCGTACGCATAATCCAGAGTTTACCGTAATGGAAATCTACGTTGCCTACAAGGACTATTTCTGGATGATGAATTTTACCGAGGAGATGATAGAACGTGTTGCCCTAGCCTTACACGGAAAAACTAAGGTAACCGTTGGCGATAAAGAGATAGATTTTAAGCGACCATTTAAGCGGGTAACCATGACCGATGCCATAAAGGAATATACGGGTTACGATATTTCTGGCAAAAACGAGGAGGAGCTTCGTAAAAAATGCAAGGAGCTAGGTATAGAAGTTGATGAAACCATGGGCAAAGGCAAGCTTATTGATGAGATTTTTGGTGAGAAATGTGAGCACCATTATATTCAACCAACATTTATAACAGACTATCCAATTGAGATGTCGCCTTTGTGCAAGCGCCATAGAACCAACCCAGAGCTTACCGAGCGCTTTGAATTAATGGTAAACGGTAAGGAGATCTGCAATGCCTATAGCGAGCTTAACGACCCCATCGATCAGCTAGAGCGTTTTCAAGAGCAGGTGGGGCTTAGCGAAAAGGGTGACGATGAGGCCATGTTTATTGACCACGATTTTGTGCGTGCGTTAGAATACGGAATGCCAACCTGTTCGGGCATGGGTATTGGTATCGACCGTTTAACCATGCTTTTAACCAACCAGTCGTCAATTCAGGATGTGCTATTTTTTCCACAGATGAAACCAGAGCCTAAAACCCGTAAAGATTCGCCAGAGGCGTTTGCAAAAATTGGTGTTGCAGCGGAATGGGTGCCTGTTTTACAAAAAATGGGCCATTCAACTGTAGCTTCATTACAAGGGTTAAAACCAGGTAAGCTGTTTAACGACATTTGTGGGTATAATAAGAAGAATAAATTGGGCCTAAAAAACCCAACCATTGAGGAGGTAACCCAGTGGGTTGAAGGGTAGTTTTCTATATAGATATTAGTGAAAATTGCCGATACGTTACATGTTGTATCGGCAATTTTTTATAGTTTACAATGGTGTTCAAGTAGCTATAATGGGTTTGGTTTTTCAACCTGAATTTCAACCTGTTTTAAATCGTTCCAAAAATTTGGGTACGATCTGGATACTGCCCGCGGGTTTTCGATAGAAATCTTACACCCATTAACGGTTAGTGCCGATAGTGCCATTATTACTCGATGATCGTTAAGCGGTTTAAAATCAATTACCTTGTCTTTTGGTATTGATGCATCCCCATCGAAAACCATGGTTTTGTAATCGCCTCGTTTTTCGATGGTAAGCGTGGCACCAACCTTTTTTAATTGCGATTGTAGTGCCATTGCTCTTTCGGGCTCTAGGCTATTCATTACTTCAATTCCCGAAAACCTAAAGGGTAAGTTTAGGGCAACGCAGGTAGTAACCATGGTTGGAATTAGGTGTGGGTTATTCGAAAAATCGTAAACAAACTCCTTGATTTTACGCTTAATCTTGGTTAGCTTAACACCAGAATCTGTTGGCGTTGTTTTAACTCCAAGCGGCTCAAACAGCTCCTTAACAATAGCGTCGCTTTGTACGCTGTCGGGTTCAATACCGTTAATGGTAAGCTCTGCTTTGTCGGCAATGGCAACCATTTGGTACCAGTAGCTTGCCGAAAGCCAATCGGCTTCAACGGTCATGGCCGAACCATCATTTAAATGGTGTTCAATCAGCATTTCATCCTTATTCCAGTTGGTGTTTACCCCTAGGTATCTAAGTAATTTCAGTGTTTGATTAATGTAAGGTGACCTAATTATTTGATTTTTGAGCGCTACAGCATCATCCGATGTTAACGTGGGGGAAATTAGGAGAGCGGTTGAAATAAACTGGTTGCAGATAACCGCATCAACCCGTGTGATGGGGCCTTTTATACCCTTGCCAATAATTTTAAGCGGGGGGAACTCTTCCCGTATAATATACTTAATATTGATACCCTGGCTTTGAAGCAAGTCAATTACATCGCCAACGGGGCGTTTATGCATTTCTGCCGAACCGGTTACTATCCAGTCACCCTTAAAGTAGGTTAAGAATGCCCTTATCAAACGGATGGCCTTGGCTGGCCGCCCTGTGTCGAGGGCTATTTTACCCTTTTTTATCTTTTCGTCAAAAACTCTAATGGCATCCTTTTCGGAAATCGATTCGATGTCGAACTTCGAGTTCTTTAGCGCATTTATTGTAATATCCCTATTGCTAATGTTCTTTGAGGGCGATAGGGTAATAGTGCCGCATAAATCGCTTTTCGGCTTAGCTAGTGTATAGGTTTCCATGGCTATGATTTTATGTTTGTCCCAACAATGGACAAAGTTACCAAAAAAGGTTATACAACATAGAGAAAAGGTGCTTGTTTTGCCATTGTAACTTCTTACTGTCTGTATACGAGGCATTTAACGGTCAGGGTTGATGCCCCAGTTTATTGCTGTTCGGGAGCTTAGGGATGCAGACTTTTATGATGCTCAGAAGGGATGATATTGTATTCTACTTACATTATTATATACTAGTTAGCACCGATGAACAATAGTTGCATTTGTGGTTAGCGAATGTTAGTGTTTTTGTTGCAATACGCTAACCTAAACACCTGACAATCAGCGTAATTATGCTGTAAAACACTGCAATGTTATATAGCATAACAATAAGCAAAGAAATGTCATAGTTTTCAGGGTTTGTTATTACATATATTTGCAAATATTTTAATATTTACAGCCGATAATATGAGAAGAGTTATACCAGCAATACTATTTGCTTTTCTTTTTATACCAAATTTAGCCCTATCGCAGGATAAATACTCCACTGCTCGATTAAAATTTGATACCCGTTTCGATTTTACGGGTAAAATACCAACCCATGATAGCTTATCGCCATTATCAAGTTTTGATGGCAAGTACTTAAATATTCTACTTGAGGGAGAGATCAACGATAAGTTTTCGTACAACTATCGGCAGCGGTTGATTTTAGATAGCAAGCCTAACTATCAAAGTTTCTTTAATGCAACCGATTGGTTATATCTTTCTTATAAAATAAGTAAGAACTTCACCATATCAGGAGGTAAACAGGTAGTTGCCATAGGTGGCTATGAGTATGATGCTGCACCAATTGACTTATACCTTTGGTCAACTTTCTGGAATAATGTTACTTGCTACCAAATAGGGGGTACGGTAAGCTATAAACCAGCTAACGATAAGCATAGTGTTGGGTTTCAGGTTACAAATTCGCCATTCTCAACCCAATCTCTTCAGGGTATCTATTCCTATAATCTAATTTGGCATGGTGATTTTAACGCGTTTAGTACCATCTATTCTCTGAATAGGATAGAGGTTGAGAAAGGGCATTACATTAATTACATTGCCCTGGGCAATAAATTTAGTATAAATAATTTCTCCGTTGAGGTTGATCTAATGGATAGATTTTTTGACCATCAGAGTAATTTGCTTGAAGATTATACTGTTATTGGTAATTTGAAGTATGCAGTAAAAGACAAGCTAAATCTATTTATTAAGGCTGGGTACGACCAGAATAAAGCGCAGCAGCCTACCGCAACATTTATTTACGATCGATACGTTTTACCTGGAACGGAGCATCTTTTCTACGGAGCAGGGATAGAATTTTACCCAATAAAAGATAGTGATAATGTACGGATACACGCCCTGTGGACTTCAAATAACGACATATTACAGTACCATACGTTTAACATTGGGGTTCGTTGGCAAATGGATGTTTATAAAAAATAGTTACCCTACAAAAATCAGCTTATGACTTTAAAATCATTTAAATTCCTTACAAGGCGAAGAATAGAGGCGGGTGTATTCCTACTGCTTTTCTTCGCGACGTTTACCTTTATTGGTAACAGAATGGGCCTGTCGAATATGCTCAACACCATTATGCAAACCTCGTACAGCCTATTAATCGAAACTGTTTTATACATTATGGCGATAACGGTGCTATCGGGAGCTTTGGGCAAGCTGTTAATAGAGTTTGGGGTGGTTCGACTACTAGAGGTGATGTTGAAACCATTGATGAGACCAATTTTTAATCTGCCGGGTGTTGCAGCGTTGGGTGGGGTGCTAACATTTTTATCCGATAATCCTGCAATTATTAGCCTTGCAAACGAGAAGCATTTTAACCAGTATTTCAAAAAGTACCAGCTAATATCTCTCACCAACTTTGGAACAGCATTTGGGATGGGGTTGGTTGTAATAATTTTTATGGCCGGTAGAGGCTTTGGTTTTGCTGCAATTATTGGATTTGTAGGTGCTATTATTGGCAGTATTATTTCAACAAGATTGATGCAACGCTTTACCATTAAGAAGTATCCAGAACTAGAAACGGAACTGGTTGAGGGGGGAGATGAGCAAAAGATTTCGTTTAAATCTGAAGGTAGTGTTTTTTTAAGAGGATTAAACTCAATACTCGATGGTGGTAAAATGGGTGTTGACCTCGGCCTCGCCATTATTCCAGGGGTACTAATTATTTCAACATTTGTTATGATGCTTACCTTTGGCCCCAGCGCCGAGGGGTATACAGGACAGGCTTATGAGGGGATAGCGTTACTTCCCTATTTAGCCCAGAAGGTTAACTTTATATTCGATTGGCTCTTCGGGTTTAAGCATCCAGAGCTAATAGCATTCCCAATAACTTCTCTCGGAGCGGTTGGTGCTGCGCTTGGTTTAATACCAAAGTTTCAACAGGCAGGCTTAATCGATGGTAACGCCATAGCAGTATTTACCGCAATGGGTATGTGCTGGAGCGGTTTTTTAAGCACCCATACAGCAATGCTCGATTCGCTAGGTTACAGAAAACTTACAGGAAAGGCTCTCCTTTCACATACAATAGGGGGTATTATGGCAGGGGTAGCGGCACACTGGATTTTTGTTTTAGTAAGCCTGCTATTTTAACCCGCATTATTCATCAAATTTGTTAAGGATGAATAGCAAATGTGGGTTAACTTGGTATAGCTCTATTTGCCTTTCCTTTCGGCGGGAAGGGCAAATAGAATTTCGATAAGGTCTAAAATTCAGAGCAAACATAGCTATTTGCTTGTATCCAAGGGTTACCCCCTATAGCTAAAATCGGTCTTGTGCTTTTTTGCCCTGTTGTTAATATTATTCAAATATAGTATGTTTGCTTAATAATTACACGGCTAATTTCATGGGGATTAAGCTGCTATATTAACCCGCATTATTTGTCAAACTTATTAAAGATGAATGTAATTGGGGAGTAAAGGGATCATTTCTTTAGGTAAAACCATATTTAAATGGATTATAAAAGAGCAATACCTAGGATTTTAGTGCTGCTATGCATCTCACTAGTTCTAGCTACTTCATGCAAAACATCAAAAAAAACACCTGCTAAACCTGTTGATATTACTTTGGAAGCTGAGGAGTTTGATGGGTTTTACCAAAAATTCCATGCAGACACCATTTTTCAAAAGTCTAGAATTAAGTACCCCTTACAAGGGCAAAAATACGATGGGATAAGTCGAACCCGTTGGACTAGGGATGATTTTGAATTGATAACAACAAAGGTATACGATGTAGATACTACCGAGTATAAGGTACACTATCAGAAGAGCGAAACTGAATTTATTCAAAAAGTTTGGATTGAAAATTCAGGGTATCTATCGGAGTATAAATTTAAGCTAATCGGTAATAAATGGTTTTTAGTATCCGCGGTAGAGCAAGATATTTAAGGGGATAGAATGCTATCCTAGTGTTTAGGTTCTAATCGTCTTGAGCCTCTCTTTCTCTCTGTTTTTCTATAGCATCATCTAGTCTTTTTTGTGCTATTTTATGTTTTTTCTTCACGTCTTTCAGCTTCTTTTTATTCTTTTTTGCGTTGGTCTTGCCCTTAGTAATTAGTTTAATCGATTTTTTATAATCTCTTGTAGCTGTTCTAACATTTCCTTTTACCTCTTTTATCTCGGTTTTGTATTGTGTGGAAATTTCCTTTAGCTCTGCCCTTGCTGCTGCTTTTTCCTCCCTGTCCTTCGATTTCCTTTTCTTTGATAACTTCTTCTTTCTTCTCTCGTAAGCCTTAGTTAGTTTCTTCTGCTGTTTTGTAAATGTCTTTCTTTCACTTTTCGACGATTTTTTTAGGGCTTTCCCCTCAGCTCTCATTTGAATGCTTTCTTGAATTTTGGATTGTGTATCGTCAATTCTTTTGCTGGCTTTTTCAAGGCCCTGCCTGTAACGAGTAACCCTATCAATTTTTACAACCTCCTGTGCTTGTAGTTGCATACTAAGTAGTAATGTTGTAAAAGCTGTAAAAATCAATCTTTTCATAAGGATATATCAAATGGAATAGGGAAATCCTATCACACAAACATAAAAAAATTATCTAAATAACTTTTGTTGGTAACAACTTATTTTTTGCTTAAACTTGAAGTTAGAATAATTAACATCCAATTATTTTTGATGATTGCCCTTTCTTCTATCGAGAAAATTTCTGACGCTATTGGTTTTAACGCTTTTGGCGTATCAAGGGTTACGTTGCTTCATAATAAAAAGGAGATACTTAACCATTGGCTTTCCGAAAACATGAATGGTGATATGGGGTATATGGCTCGTAATGTGGATAAGCGCCTGAATCCTGCCCTTTTAGTCGAGGGTGCAAAATCAGTTGTTTCCGTTTTGGTTAGCTACTACGCGGGTAGCCCTTCCATAGCCACCAATTCTCCAAAAATTTCACGTTATGCCATTAGTGCCGATTACCATGCCACCATTAGGCAAATGCTATGGCAAATGCTCGATATGCTGCGTCAGCAGTTTGGTCCAATTACGGGGCGAGCTTTTGTCGATTCGGCACCTGTACTCGAACGGGCATGGGCGCAAAAGGCAAGTCTGGGTTGGATTGGAAAAAACGGAATGCTCATAAACCCTAACTTGGGCTCGTACACGTTTATTGGGCAGCTTATTGTTGATGTAGATATTGAGCCATCTACTGCGGAGCAGCCCAACCGATGCGGAACTTGTACCCGTTGTATCGATGCATGCCCCGCTGGGGCAATTATTAAGCCTGGCGTTATTGATGCCCGTAAGTGCATATCGTATTTAACCATCGAAAAGCGGACGCCCTTAACTGACAAAGAAAAATCATCGTTAAAGGGTTGGTGCTTTGGCTGTGATATTTGCCAAGAGGTTTGTCCCTGGAATAGTGAGCTAACCGTCAGTTCAGATCTAAAAATTAAGCCAAAAACCAGCATCACTCGGCTTTCTCCCGATGATATCAGGGGGTTAACATCACATCAATTTGATGGTATTTTTAAAGATACGCCCGTTAGTAGGGCGGGATATGACCAGTTTATGCTAAATTGCAAAGGCGAGTAGATTTAGCATTTTTCGCCTAATTGATAAGTGTATTATTCATAATTCAATAGTAATTATACAGTTATGGAACAAAAAAACATCAACCTAACCCTAAGCACAGGCCAAAAGATTTTTGCTTGGTATGCTAACCAGCCTATTGCACCACGTGCGGTTATCTGTTTAAGCCATGGTTGGGGCGAGCACTCGTTACGCTATACCGATTGGGCTAAGCGGTTTGTCGATAACAATTACGCTTTTATCGCATGGGATCACTATGGGCATGGGCAATCCGATGGCAAAAAAGGGCATATTCCCAATTACAACGTTTTCATGGAGGAGATAACGCTAATTATACAGAAGGCTAGACAGCTGTTTCCATCTGCTCCTGTTGTACTTTACGGGCATAGCATGGGTGGTAACATAGCCATTAATTATGCTTTAAGAGCGAACAATATCGACCTACTTATTGCCACGTCGCCATGGATAAAGCTAACCAATGAGCCCTCTGCAACTTCGCGCTTTTTTGTTAAAATCCTCAATAGGGTAGCACCAGGGTTGCAGATAAAAGCACCTGTAAACCCTAGTGGTATGTCTCATAGCAAGTCTGTGGTTCAACATTATAAAACCGATCCGCTTAACCATGGTAAAATCTCACCCCGCTTATTAACCGAGGTTACCAATGCGGGTAGCTATATTATTGATAATATTTCAGCGCTCAGCAAGCCATTACTGCTTCTTCATGGCGATGCCGACCCAGTTGCATCGTATAAGGCCGCAGCTCAGCTACACGAAAAGTGTAACACTTGTAGCTTTATACCTTTTAAGGATATGTATCACGAGTTGCACAACGAAGATAAAGTTAAAGACCAAGTGTTTGGGATTATACGCGAGTGGCTTAGCGGTAATTTAGGCGAGTAGTACTACAAAACATTAGCATATATGCAGATAACCATTAAAAGGCCCAAGAGTAAGCTATACGACGAGAGTAAGTTTAGGATATATGTTAACAGGAACAAGGTTGCCACGTTACAAGAAAATCAATCGCAAGAAATTGAGATTGAAGAAAGTCTCATTACCATTGAGGCTAGGTTTAATTGGGTGGCAAGCAAAAAGTTAAACCTAAATGTGAACGATGGTGATATTATTGAATTTTTGCCAAACATGATATTTAGCAAGATGGGTATTATTCTACCTTCGCTAATTGTTATTTTGTATATGCTTGCTGCAAATTTAGAAACTCTTTGGCTTAAATGGTCTTTTGGTGCATTGCTAGCGGTTGATTTATTACTGATTTTATACGTACTTGTTATTGCTCGCAGAAAATGGATTTATGTTAATCATATTAAGCAAAAATAACCTATTTATGCATAATGGTTACAGCATAATATTATTTATATATTAAATAATGAACTATCCTTTCAGAACAATTATTGATGTAAAACCTCTTCCGTTTAGTATCGATTATAGCACGCCTTTGCTCATGCTGGGGTCATGCTTTACCGATAACATTGGGAATATTTTGGTTGAGCGTAAGTTCCCGGTGCTGGTCAACCCCTTTGGTGTGGTGTATAATCCGGTATCGGTTGCGTTGGTGCTAAACCGAATTTCTGATGGAATCCCGTATATCGAGAGCGATCTTCAGAATAGAAATGATCAGTGGTTTAGTTTCCATCATCACACCAGCTTTTCTAGCCACAATCAGGCCAAATGCCTTAAAAACATTAACTCGTCGCTTGCTAAGGCTCATAGGCTTTGGAATAAGTCCGACAGGTTAATTATTACACTCGGTACTGCCAGGGTTTATCGATACAACGAGACCAGTAAACCAGTAGCCAATTGCCATAAAATACCTGCACGAGAGTTTACACACGAGCTGCTTACCGTAAACGAGATAGTAGGGGAGTGGAACGATTTACTTAGCAAACAATTTGCTAGCAAACCAAGCCTAAGGGTACTATTTACTGTGAGCCCAGTTCGTCATTGGAAAGATGGGGCAGTAGGCAATCAAATTAGCAAGTCAACACTTTTGCTGGCCATTAGCCAGCTGGTTAGCATGTTTCCCCATAATGTTTTCTACTTCCCATCGTACGAAATAATGATGGACGACCTGCGCGATTACCGCTTTTATGCCGATGATATGCTGCATCCCAACTCGCAGGCAGTTAGATATATTTGGGTGCGTTTTGCTTCGTCAGTTTTATCGAACGAAGCGGGTGGGCTTTTAGCCGAGATTGAAAAATTACAAAAGGCAGCTAACCATAAACCTTTTAATATTCAATCCGATGAATACAGGAAACATGTAGCTTTAACGTTGGATAAAATTACTGCATTTGTGAGCAAGCATTCTGCCATAGATTTTTCGGAAGAAATTTCAAATCTTAAAAATAGAACTATTTAGGTTTTGTTGTTTTTCCACTTCAAATTGGATGTATACCGCTTGTTTTGCTAGTTTAGGTGGTCGTAAAAAAGTATTCGCATCTCATAAACAAAACAGCTATTTTTTCGTTAATTTGTATTGTTCGAAAACAAACACAGCTAATTTTGCCAATATGGAATATGAATTCACTGATGTACTTATAGCCTTTGGATTAACCCTTTTTGCAGGTTTATCAACAGGTATAGGTAGTGCAATTGCTTTTTTTACAAAGCAAACAAATACCAAGTTCCTGTCGGTTGCGCTAGGTTTTTCGGCGGGTGTAATGATATACGTATCGTTTGTTGAGATTTTTTTTAAGGCCAAGGATTCACTGGTTGAAGCCATTGGGTACACTAATGGGTGGTGGTTAACTGTAGCCTCGTTTTTTGGTGGCATTATGCTTATTGCCATTATCGATAGGCTAATTCCCTCCGCAGAAAACCCCCATGAAATTAGGATGGTTGAGGAGGTTAACCAGAAAGCACCCAAGGATGCTAAGCTAATGCGGGTGGGGGTTTTTACAGCTTTAGCCATTGCCATTCACAACTTCCCCGAGGGGCTTGCAACCTTTATAGCCGCCCTTACCGACCCTGCGCTTGGTGTTGCCATTGCGGTAGCCATTGCCATCCATAATATCCCCGAGGGTATTGCCGTATCTGTTCCAATATACTATGCAACAGGTAATAGGCGTAAAGCTTTTACGCTGTCGTTTTTATCGGGATTGGCCGAACCCCTTGGGGCATTGGTAGGCTATTTTATTCTTATGCCTTTCCTTACTGAGCTAACATTTGGTATTCTGTTTGCGGGCGTTGGGGGCATCATGGTTTTTATTTCACTAGACGAACTTTTACCGGCAGCACGTGAGTACGGCGAACACCACCTATCAATATATGGATTAATAGGTGGCATGGCCGTAATGGCTGTCAGCCTGCTGCTGTTTATTTAGCCTAGATTATCGTGTTCAGTTCTGCGAATAATCTCCTCCTGCAATGCTTCGCCCAAATCGTTAAAGTAGTCGGAGTAACCCGCAACCCTTACAATTAAATCTCTATGTTTTTCGGGATTTTTTTGTGCATCGCGGAGCGTTTCAACGTTTACAACGTTAAACTGTATGTGGTGGCCATCGAGCGTGAAATAGGTACGAACCAATGCTGCTAACTTATCTAGCGCCTCATTTGTTTCGAAGAATGAGGGCGAGAATTTCTGGTTCAGCAATGTACCGCCAGTTTTTATATGGTCAATCTTGGCAGCCGATTGCAGCACGGCGGTTGGCCCTTTATGGTCGGTACCTTGTACGGGGCTTATACCCTCGCTAAGGGGCTCGCTGGCTAGGCGCCCATCGGGCATGGCACCAATAACACTTCCAAAGTAAACGTGGCAGGTTGTGGGTAGCATATTTATGCGGAAAGTTCCACCTCTAGCCGAAGGGCGACCAGTTACAGCGTTGTGGAAACTGTTAAACACCTTAACCGCATTTTCATCTGCATAGTCATCATTATTTCCCCATTTGGGCGTATCGTAAACCAATTTTCTTCTAAAGTTATCGTGCCCATTAAAATTATCTGATAATGACCTCATCACCTCCTCAAGCGAGATTTCCTTATCATCAAAAACCCATTTTTTTATTGATGTTAAATTGTTGGTTATGCTTCCCAATCCAACGCCCTGTATGTAGCTAGTGTTGTATCGAGCACCACCAGCGTTGTAGTTCTTCCCTTTTTTTATACAGTCGTCAACCAATATTGATAAAAACGGAACGGGTAGGTGCTTAGCGTATAGCTCCTCTATTATGTTGTTTCCATTAATTTTTATGTCAATAAAATGGTTTAGCTGTTTCTCGAAAGCAGCATAAAAATCGTCGTAAGTTTTAAAGCTCGATGCTTTGCCCGTTTCAATTCCAATCTGCTTCTTTGTGCGTGGGTCGTAGCCATTGTTCATGGTAACCTCAAGTACTTTATTTAGATTGAAATAGCCCGATAGGGTATAGGCCTCGGTTCCAAAAGCACCCGTTTCAACACATCCGCTAGCCCCACCGTTACGTGCATCGGCAATGGACTTACCATGCGATAGCAGCTGCTGAATTATGGCATCGGTATTAAAAATTGAGGGTTGGCCAAAACCTGTTTTTACAATCTTTAGAGCCCTTTTTAAGAATCGGGTTGGCGTTTTTTTGCTGATTTGTACCATGGAGCTGGGCTGAAGCAGCCGCATCTCCTCAATTACATCGAGTATAATGTACGATAGCTCATTTACTGCGTTGGAACCATCCTCCTTAACCCCTCCAACATTAATCAGGGCAAAATCGGTATAGGTATTACTCTCCTGAGCGGTAACCCCCATTTTGGGTGGTGCAGGATGGTTGTTAAACTTAATCCAAAATGCGTGTAGCAGTTCAACCGCTTTCTCTTTTGTGAGCGTACCATCGGCAATTTCGCGCTGGTAAAATGGCCATAAGTGCTGATCGAGCCTGCCGGGGTTAAACGAGTCCCAAGGGTTAAGCTCGGTAATAACGCCAAGGTGTATAAACCAGTAGTGCTGCAGGGCCTCGTGGAATGTTTCGGGTGCTTGTGCAGGTACTTTTTGGCAGACGCGAATCATCTCTAACAGCTCATCTAGTCGCTCCTCGTTGGTTTCGGTTGTGGCTAACTGCTCTAGCGCTTCGGCGTGGCGTTTGGCTAAAAGTGCAATTGTATCGGCAGCAATATACATAGCGCTCAGCTCTTCCTGTTTATTCAAATCCTCAGGATTTTCTGGGTTAAGGGGTTTTAACTCGTTTTCAATCTCCTTTTTAATATCGTTCATACCCCTTTTAAAAAGCTTGGGCCCACCCACGGTATGCCCTGGGCCGCGCTGCTCCTGGAACTCTGTGAAAATCCCTGCCGCATAGGCATTATGCCATTCTTCTGGTACTGCGTTAAATATTCTGTCGCGTTGGGTTTTACCCTTCCAGAATGGAATTATCTCCTCTTCGTAAATGCGAAATGTTTCCTCATCAACCCTAAATGATACCTTAGGCCTATCGTTAATTATCTGTAAATCATCAACTGAGTGCAAACAGATTTCGGGATAGGTTGGCGTTGCCTTTGGGGCTGGTCCACGTTCTCCCACAATTAACTCATTTGGTTGTATCGAAATAGTTTTGTTTGCCATTATGTGCCTAAAGCACATGGCACGCTGTACGGGTACGGAGTATTTTGTTAAATCGGTGTTTTTGTAAAATTCGGTAACCAGCTGAGCCCTCTCGGCCGATAGGATATTTATGGCGTTTAGGCTCTGCTCTCTAAGCTGTTTTATTCTTTCGGTCATGGCTATGTTTGTTTAATGGTTTAAAATAAATTATCCGCCTACGCTAACTATGGGAACCAATTGCTTAAACGAGTTGGCAACAATTTGGGCTTTACTCTGCGAGTAGTTTTTCATGTCGTCTAGCGAGTATTTTTTATTTCTCATCTTAAATTTATGCTTGGCCAGCGAGTGATACGGTAATATATCAATACGATTAATGCCTCTGTGCGAAGCTACTATCGATTTAATCCCCTCTAAATTTTCAGAAGTATCGGTAATTCCCTCAACAAGCGGAATTCTAATTATTATGGGTTTCCCCGATTCGGAGGCTAGCTTTAAATTCTGAAGAATTAACCTGTTGTCAATCCCCGTGTACTGTTTATGTGCATCGGAATTGGCTAGCTTTAGGTCGAATAGGTAAAGGTCTGTGTGCTCAATGGTGTGCTTAAAATCTTTACTTGGAGCATGCCCACAGGTGTCTAAAGCGGTGTGTATCTCCTCGTTTTTGCATGCAGCCAAAAGTTCCACGGTAAAATCGGGTTGAGCTAACGGTTCGCCCCCCGAGAGGGTTACACCGCCTCCCGATTCTTCAAAAAATGGAATATCGGCTCGTATCGCTCGCATAAGCTCTTCTACCGAAACTACCCTTCCAACGGTTTTGGTTTGGTTGAAACTTTTCGACCCTAATTTTTGTAAGGATTGAACCTCCTCAAAATCAAAAAGATGGCTTTCGGGGTTATGGCACCATTTGCAACGCAACGGGCAACCCTTTAAGAAAATACTTTTACGAATGCCTGGGCCATCGTGTACCGAAAAACTTCGAGTATGGAAAATTATTCCTTTCATAATTCTTAATTACATAGGTGGTTATAGATATTTGCCTTGGGCAAATAGAGTAGAGTAGTACGCGTAAAACAGAGAGGATGAAAATCAGCATATCCAGCAAGCGAAGAGCCTCTTGCCGTTATTGTGGTATAGGTTTGATGTTATGCCAACTCGCATAATGTAAGAAGTTTGTACAAACTTAATAAGTTTTCTTGAATAGTAATCATAATTTTCAATTTTTTTGTTGATGATGTATTAGCCCCATAAATCATCGGACTAAGTTATAGATAAAAATCTGTAAATTTATGACGATGAAAAAGCGCACATTTAGTAAACAGGAGAAGTTTCAAAATACGCTACAATTTTTGCAATCAATTCTTGTTCTTTCATAATAACCCTTTTTTTGATAGAATCAAAGATAGTAATTTCGGGATATTATTTTTCAACTCCCTCTTCTTTAAATAAACGCCTGTCCACATTTCAATAAAAGCTACGGGTTCTATTTTCATGGAATTTCACTTTTAACCGACTAAACTCGGCATTTTAATATTTTTGTTTCAGTCCCTATAAACACGGTGTTTAGTTTATTATTCTAAATTAAAACCACCCCAATTTATCGATAATTGCCCGTGTGGGCTATAGTTTTGTTTGCTTTTAGCCGTTTTTGTATTTCGGATTGTATTCAATCTCAATAATTTCATCGCTAAGCACCTTGGTTTGCCCTTTTTTTCGATAATGCTTACGAAGTTCCGCTACCACCGTATAAACAGCACTCCTTTTTAAATGGGCAGCAAAATAAACCTATTGCTAGGTCCGTAAGGCGAACAGATGGTAATAATTAAAAGTCTTGTAATAGCGGTTGTTCTGATGCTTGTTAACCCGCATTATTCATCAACTTTGTTAAAGATGAGTGCAAATGTGGGTTACCCCGACCTAGTCGAGCCCAATTTTGGGTAACAAAATTGGTTGTGAGGCTTAGTCGATGCCAGAGGCAGCAATTAGTCGAATGAATAATTGGGGTTAACAAACTTTGCATGTTACGGCTTCAATTAATTTAAAAATTGTTTTAAAATCGGCTGTCCCACAAAATGAATTCCTTTCTCTTTGCCCATGTCGTTTTTTTATTTTGCAAAACACATTTACGACTCTGGGGCGAAACCTAAAGTAATTAGCCCCGTATTAACTTATTTCTTATTTCTAGTCGGTCAGTAGTGCTTAGTAATCATAAAATCTCAAAAAATGAAACACCCATGACAATTTTTAGACACACACGAGCATGATTATTTCGCAATAACGTAACTTTGCAAAAAAAAAGAGCCATGACAGCGACACAGGACAAAATAGAGTTTGACCAAGTTATTG
>JAQVYY010000052.1 GCA_028708425.1 Bacteroidales bacterium | reverse complement strand
TTGTGCACCCAAATGGTGAAGTGTTATTTATTAGTTTTGACACCTTTAAATTACACATTATCAGGGTATTAAACAAACTATCTTTTATCTTTTTTTGCACAAATCGCTCAATTTAGGTTATACTTATACTTAAGGGGTTGCTTTTGCCACTCGCTAATCAATAAATTGTCGTATCTATTCCGCTGATTGTGCCACTGGGGAGCTCCAAATGCGGTAAACGATAGGTGGTGTTCGTCGTTTAACCTTTTAGAAACGTTCACAAAATAGGAGTATGACTCGAATTCTGTACCCTGAATATAACCGTTACCAACCGTTCTGGCACCTAGCAAAGTAACGGCCCAATTATTTTCGGTTAAACCGGTTGAAACGCTAAAGCTAACCTTGTTGTACCCATCGTTACCTAAACCGTAGGACACTGTACCTCCCTTTTTTACATCGGTAGAATTTGTGATAATATTGATAGATCCACCCAACGATGGTGCAGCCACCTTTGAGGCACCCAATCCTCGTTGTACCTGCATGGTACGGGTAACATCGGACAGGCCAGCCCAATTGGACCAGTAAACTCCACCCCACTCCATATCGTTCATGGGAACACCATTAATCATTACTGCGATGTTGGCTGACTCGAAACCACGGAGATTAATACGGGAGTCTCCAAACCCTCCCCCCTGTTTGGTGGCGTAAACGCCTGGAGTTGATTTTAGGATTTCGGGGAACTCCTGAGTTCCCAACCTCTCCTCAATCTGAATGGGGGTAATCTTCGATTGGGCTACGGGCGTTCTCCTTGTTACAGCAACCGAGGCAAAAACAGAAACCTCGGCAATACCAATTTGGTCAGGCTCAATTTTAATGGTTCCTAAATCGATAACCTCTGCATCCTTAACATTAACGTCAATTTCTTTGGTTGTAAAACCAACGAATTGCACTAGGATGGTTTGCTTTCCAGTGGGGACACGCATACTAAAAAGCCCCATTGCATTGGTTACAACACCAGTGGTTGTACCTTTAACAATGACTGTGGTACCAATGAGATGCTCATTGGTGCTAGCGTCTACCACAATCCCCTTAACCGTTCCCTGCGCAAAAACTCCACTGGTTAAAATAGTTAGCAGCATTGCTAACATAATTCTTTGTAGTGCTCTGGCCATAATTTGTTAAGATTTTAGTGAATAGTTGTCAACGATATTTATCCTTGTAAAAATACTTTACAACAAAAGTAAGTATATATGCTAATTAATGTAATTAAACATTAATTAGCATAACAAAATTTCAACACACTCGTTTGCGGAAAGCGTTTTATATACATGTTGGCTTGTGTGGAGCTTAGAAGTATTTCTCATCGGATTTTAAAGTTTGTGAAAAAAAACGCTGGATCTTGCTCGAAACCAGAGCGTTACATAAAACGTGTTGGCCTTTGTATCGAAATTTTATACCCACGTAAATAAGAAAAAAATTTATGGGATTGAGTAATTCGTATCATGAATAGGTTTAGACGATTTTATCCAATACAAAAGCGAGAACAGCACAAACATATTCTGCCCTACCTGGCTCTCGATTGAATTGTTTGCAATAAAGTTAATAGCAAATGTAATAAAAAAAGCGTTAAACATAAACAATTTATACACTCTCGATTCCTTGACAAAATATCCGTAAAGTACGATATGAGCCAACAATCCTAACACTCCAAGAGTAAGCAAGATGTATAGGTACTGACTGTGGGGTTTCATGCCCTTCCCTTTTAGTGCCGATTGTGCTTTGGCTAGCCCGAAATCTTGGGCAACATGAATACTTCCTGTACCCCATCCAAGTAGGGGTTTATGCTTAAAAGCAATATACGATGATCGCCAGAGGTCGAGCCTCTCGGTAAGGGTGCTCCACGAGGGTTGGCTATAACCCGATTTTTTATACATGTAAAGCCCCATGGTCGTTTGGTGAACCCTAATAAAAACACCTGGCCATTTGGTGTATAAGTAATTAGGAACACCATCTTCAATAGCACTAATATCAGGTTGCCCAAGCGAAGAAAAACCTAAACTATCCTTTGCAAGTCCTTTAGATGCCATATACCTATATAATGTGTGCCTTAATGCATGGTTTGCGTTATCGGCTCCATAGAAATCTAAGGCACTAACTTTATTCCACTGTCTTGCCAACTCATCCTGTGCAATATTTATGTAAACCAGGTTACCATTTTCTCTTAAAATATGGGTGGTGTCGTGCGAATACATATTACCATTCACCGTATGGGTGGGCAAGGGTGAACTAGCAGCCACTTCGGTGTGGGTAATACTATACATGTCAACAAAAAGCCAAGTAAAAAAACCCGATAGGAGAATAAACAGCGCTAAAAAGGTTAACTTTAGCTGCCGGTATTTACTCTTAATAATGACCAAGACTAAGACCCCTAAAAATGCTACTATACCCGAAAGTGAGCGCATAAAAAAAATGTAAAATACAAACCAAAGCGATAATACAATAGAGAGCAGCTTAATCCGAGTAGAAGTGCCTTTTATTTTCACTAAAGAGGGAAGCTGAAAAGCGGCAACTATAAGCATCATACAAAAGTAAACGTTTGGCACAAAGGGCGACGCCTCGCGAAAACCAGCTCCCTGATTAAAACCCCTAACAAATAAACCCATAAGCGTTACAACAAATACTGATGCTATAAAAAGGGAGAACAGCAGGTTTACCCTTTTGGGACTAAGCCGTGGGGAAGAGATTACGATAATAGGTAAAAACAGGGTTGGCAGCTTATGCAACAGATCATTTTGGAGAGCAAAATGAAAATCCTTGGTCCAGATTAATCCAATAATATTGAGCACATATATTAATGTGAAAGCAACGGCCGGTTTGCTTGATAGGAACGTTCTAAACTTCGTTTTTAAGCCTCCGGCAAACAGCCAGTTTGCAATAAGAAACACAAGGCTAAGGGTCATCATAAAACGCGAAGTGGGCAGCGAAATCATTAGTAACGCCAAAGACCCAAAGTAAATCCAGTACTGTACTACTTGTTTTTGGGCTTGATATTTGGAAATCATTGGTTCAACATCTTACGAATGGCAAATATCTGCCAACAGTTTTATTATCATATAAACCCCATAAAAAGTTTCTTATTGCACCATTCATAAAATATGTCAACCCCAATTATTCATTCGAATAATTGCTGTCTCCGACAGCGACTAAGTTTCACAACCAATTTTGTTACACAAAATTGGGCTCAACTAGGTCGGGGTAACCCGCATTTGCATTCATCTTTAACAAATTTGATGAGTAGTGCGGGTTAATAGCGAGGTATTACAATAAGTATGACTCATCTTTTCTGCTCAATTAAAAATAGAAACAGCTAACTTTTAGCTATACAATATGCATAAACCGTTCGGGGATCTTAACTATCGGGTTCTCCTTAAGTTTCCCCGGTTTATTTATGGCGTAAATAGGACGAAATATGCTTTGTCGGGTGCGCGCTTTTGCAAAAAAATCATCGCCGTTGATGGGCTTGGCGCTTGTAATGAACTCGAATAGCTGAAGCCGTCGGTCGAGATGCCCCTGCCAACCAGCTTTTTGTAATGATGTGTCGCCAATTTTATCCTTCGACCTCTTGAAATCGACCATTCCGAAGTGGAAAAGGAACAAGTTTTTATCAATTCGAAAATTTTTACCTTTAACCCGGTGGAAACCCGACCCCCATCGAAGAGGCTTATGAGCCACTACGGGTTTTGTATAGCGGGCCGACACATGGGCAAAACGCCGTTGGGCAAGAAAGGGTGTGTTCGTGTCAATCTCACTTTCCAGCTCTAGATGCTGCCCCACATCGAGACCCAAAGCCGATTTTGATGAACACCTAACAGGTATTTGCAAATACTGCCCAAGGCTCATGTTTAGGTTTGGGTCAACCACAAGTATCTCATCAATATCGTGCGCAATAACCACTTCGTACCTGTGAAAAAGAGACTTAGCAAAGCATGAAATTAGTCGAGCCCTATTCCTATCGCCCTTTGCTCGGCTTAAGCTGATGTGAGGCAACCTTATCACGTTAATTTTCTCATAACCAACAGGATAAGGCTGGTCGTGCCCATCGAGTATTAGAAATAAATTATTAGCACCAAACTGCTGACTATAATAGCTTAACCATTTGGTGACAAAAAAGCTATCGTTGCGCATCATAGACACAACCGCTATTTTATTTTTATGAGAAGAAATCATATTAACCATTTATTTAATCACAAAGTTGCGAAAAAATGTAAAAAAGCAATACTTTTGAAGAAAAAATAGCAATGCCTGTAACTAATTTAGCTGAATCGGCCCCAATAGATGTGGTTATCGCCTGGGTTGATGGTGGCGATCCTAAATTTCACGAAAAGCTTAAACATCACCTAAACGGCAAATCCCGAGAAACCATACCTGGTGCTAACCTCACACGCTTTGCATCTGTAAACGAAATTACGTACTGCGTACTTTCCATACTAACCTTTGCCCCGTTTGTTCGGAAAATATTTATTGTTACCGACAATCAGAATCCGAATATTTTTGATGTTGTAAAAAAGTTTTTCCCTGAAAGGCTAAGCTCTATTACTATTATAGACCATAAAGAAATATTTAGAGATTACGAAACATTTTTGCCAACATTTAACAGTAGAAGCATTGAAACCATGATTTGGCGAATAAAAGGCCTGTCGAACAACTTTGTATATTTTAACGACGACAACTTTTTGGTTAGGCCCATTGAACCCAGCGATTGGTTTATAAACTCTAAGCCCGTACTACGCGGGAGTTGGTCGCTAGCACCAGCACCCCGGCTTTTTTGGAGCTGGGCCAAGCTGTGCATGCAACGCTTCGTTTTACGCAAAACGTATTATGAACCCCGTCCTTCGTTCCATATTGGGCAGTGGAATGCAGCCCGTATTACTGGCTACTTCTTTAAATACTTTGCCAATGGCCATACTCCACACTCTGTTAATCTAGTAACAATTAGCACTTTTCTTAAGCAGAACGAAGAATTACTTAAAAAAAATATTCGCTATAAATTCCGAAATCAAAAACAGTTTAACGTTATTTCACTATCGAACCACCTACAGCTTAACCTGGGAAATAGGCATATTGCAAAACCCGACCTAGCCTACATACAACCAGTTGGTAGGTCAAAAGACTATATTGACAAAAAAATAGCATACTGTAAAAAAAATAAAAATATTAAATTTTTATGCGTCCAGAGTCTTGACCTATGCAGCCAAACCGACAGGGACAAACTTTATAGCTGGATGGATAGAATGCTTGAGGTGAATTAATTTAAAACATTAGTTATAAACTAAATAGCCGAGGTCTTATAACCACAAAACGAATAAAACATATGTACATTCTTAATAATTTCAGAAAAAAACGGTCACCAATAAATATCTTTTTTAAGAATATTGCATACCTTTTAAAATGGGGTGTACGCCTATTATTAATAGGTAATAAAGTTAAAACAATTCTTCTTTACCCACAATACCCTAGCAGCAATGCTGTAATTTATAGGATATTAACAAAACTAAGCTGCAACATCACCAATAATCCAAATAAAGAACATGACCTTGTGGTTTACTGGCATGATACCACATACAGGCATCATGATTCAGTTATTAAAAACTTCTCCGAAAAAGGACCTGTGATAAATCTCAAGTGTACAGACATATCTAAAAGCCTGGTTGAAAAGGTATTTAACGAAGTATTTGGTTACTCGAGCGTTGTAAATCCAGAAACCTTTACAGGTTTAATGGTTAAAAAAAATGAAATAAACGCTTCGCATGATGGCATAATTGTTCAGGGACCGCTTTCTCCCGACGAGGGGTTTATTTACCAAAAGGTTATAAATAATGAATACGATAAACATTTTGTTGTTGACATAAGGCTTCCTGTTATAAATGGCAAAATGATTTTTGGCTACCTCAAGTATAAGTCAATTGAATCTCGGTTTGCAAGTTTTCCGAAGAATATGCTTAATTCCAAAGAACCTGAAGTTCTTCCCATAGAAGACCTGCTTACTGAGGAAGAGATGAGAGCTATAGCAACTTTTTGCAAGCGCATAGGTCTTGACTACGGAGAGCTTGATGTGTTACGTGATAACGACGATAAAAAAATATATATAATTGATGTAAACAATACGCCAACTGGACCAACTGTTAATAAAACCCTTAAATCTAAATGTGTAAAAGAGATGGCTAGCCTATTTAAAGAGGAGTTTTTACTTAGCTAATGCTCTGTGTTAATTATTGCTTATCTATAGACCAATGCTAACTGAATAAACCAACGAAAACAGGGTAATCTAAAACTATCGGGAATATGAAAATTGATTTGGTTTACTTATGGGTAGATGGCAGCGATAAGAATTGGCAAAAGAAAAAGAATGCTGCTATAAAAAAAGACGGGAAAGGCCTTCCGATATCCTCTGTGCGTTGCACCCGATGGGCAAATCACAACGAGCTGCTTTACTCATTACGTAGCGTAGAAAAATTTGCTCCATGGATTAACCATATCTATATAGTTACCGACAACCACAAACCTGAGTGGCTCAATACAAATAACTCGAAAGTAAGCATAGTTGACCATAAGGAAATTATTCCACACGAAAAATTGCCGCTTTTTAACAGCAACGCCATAGAGATGTTTTTATGGAAAATCCCCAATCTCTCGGAGCACTTTTTATATGCATGCGATGATATGTTTTTCGGGAAAGAGGTTAAGCCCGACTTCTTTTTTGATGAAAACGGGAATCCCATTGTGATTATGAAGCAGCGCAGTAGAAATTTTGCAAACTTAGATGATCAATCGGAAGTGAATCGGAGGCTCTTCAGCATTAAAACCGCACGTACCATAAAATTTGTGTACAAGCAGCTCGGCATAAAATATAACCTCTCGTTTAAACATGCCATTGAACCTATTCGAAAAAACTATATGGCAGACAATTTCAATACATTGGAACAACATTTAATGGAAACCACCATTACACCCTTTCGGGATGTAAATAACCTACAACGAATAATTATGCCGCTTTACGACAATGCCTGTGGAAGAAACTCCATTGTATTAAATTGGCGTACAGGGCCAAATAGAATTGTTTACAATTACAGAAAGGATACTCGGCTTAGGCGGATGCACAGTAGTGCTTTGTGGCTTATCGCAACTATTTTTGGATTTATTCACTACGATTGTATTGATAAGGAGATGAACTTAATAAGCAATATCCGTAAACATCAGCCGACCTTGTTTACCATAAATGACTTTTCGGATAAAAAGTCATCGTTTAAGCGAGCCTCCGAATTTATCAAATATATGTTCCCAACCAAATCAGCATTTGAAAAGTGATAGCACCAAAAATTACAGTTATTATTCCCATTTATAACTGTGGGCTGTACTTAACGGATACCCTGCAATCTATCCAGAATCAAGTATTTCCTGATTTTGAATGCATTTGTGTAAATGATGGTTCGGTTGATAGCAGCGAAGCAATTATCGACCAATTTACGGTAAACGACAAGCGATTTATAAAAATAAACCAGGCAAACCTTGGCGTTTCGGCTGCGCGCAATGCGGGTATGAATTTGGCAAAAGGCGAGTTTCTGTATTTTGTTGATCACGACGACCTAATTGTTGCCGATACGCTGCAAAATTTACTAAATGCTGCAGAAGCATTTAATGCCGATATGTCGCGTGGGCGAATGATAATGATTTCAGATAATTATGCCTTAACCGATTTACCTAAGCAGCAAGCACCAACATTCTCAAATTTACATGAAAATCCGCTAACAGATTTCTACCGAAATGCCCGCAGAAAAAACAAAACGTGGTGCTACATCTGGCAGTGCCTTTTCAGGCACTCTGCCATAAAAAACATCCGATTCTTAGAGAGCTTACGTTCGGGCCGCGAGGATAATCTGTTTATGTACGAGGTGGTGGCAAATATCAAAAATTACGTGCAGATAGATAGCGTTGTGGCTTGCCACAGGCGCTCAAGTAGCAGCGTTATGCTTGGCGGTTACAGGCCGGTGCACATACAAATGTTCGACATCGCAATTCCGTATGTTTATCAGAAATATGCAATGGATACAACTATCGATAAACGCTTATTGTGGTGGGTTTATCACAAAGAATCGTATGGTGTTTATCGTTTTTTAATACGCAATCCCATTCGCTCTAACCAGCATAATCTTATGCTTTTAGCACGAGAAGTTTTACTTAAATATAGAAATACTCCTGAGTTCAAAGAGATTAAGAAACGTTGGAGCTACAGGCAGGTATTGTTTTACAAACTATTTATGAATGAACAGTATAAGCTGCTGAGATTTTTTAGAATTCTTATGTTTTAGGATGCATAGCCAGCTGAATTTAGGAAATAATTTTGCTGGCCGAAGATATTCTTGTTAGTTTTGAACAAGTGAAAGATAGTTTAAATTGCAAAATGGTGAAACGATGCTTTAATGCATATTATCAAGGCAATAACTAAGTTCTCTTTTAGTTTTTTTATGCAATACACTTAACCTAATTAACTATTAGAACAATGCGCATTGGCACCATTTTACCCCATACAAAACTTTACGGAGGCGTTAGACGCTTTCTTGAGTTAGGTAATCTATTCGAAATAGAATGTCAATTCTATATTTACTTTAATAAACAATGAGTTTTTTAACAAATACATTGTGCTGAATGGGCATGCAAAGATAAAGAATTCGATTAGACACTAATTAAGAATAACTAATAGTGTATGTTATTATCTTTTCCTGGAATATTATTCAGCTCAACTAAAACGGTAGGAATTGGATTGTTCATTATATTTTTAGCTCAGGATTACATTAACAAATAAATTACTTCGCTTTTATCGAAAATTCCCAAAAAACAAAAACTCGTTTCCTCATTGTCGAAACTAACTCAAATATAGGTTGTATCTTAAGTTGAATAAAATGACGCTAATTAGAAAGTTTTTTGCCAGCATAATATCTCCGTTTTTCCGTAATAAGGTTGAGCGTAGGCGTGTGCGAGGATTTCTTGAATTTGGTCCACTACGTGCTGCTAGAGTTGCCCTTCAAAATAGAAAAATGCGCAGTACTCAGCCAACTTACTATTTAGCCATATGTGCCATTGCAAAAAATGAAGGCCCATATTTTAAAGAATGGATTGAATGGCATGCTGCCCAAGGCGTGGAACGATTTTACATTTATAACAACGAGTCAACCGACAACACCCATGAAATTTTGCAACCATACATCAACTCTGGGTTGGTTGAGTATCATTTTATTGAAGGGAAGAGAAAACAAACAGCAGCATATAACGATTGCCTTAAACGACATCGATACAACTCACGTTGGATTGCATTTATTGATTTAGACGAGTTCATTGTTCCCATTAAATACAAAACCATACCAGAATTTTTAAACGATTTTGAGGGTTTTCCAGCAGTAGAAATCAATTGGCTTTGCTACGGCAGTGGCGGAGCCAAAACACATGAGTCCGGAAAGATTATGGAGCGATTCCGTACCCATTCACACCCCAACCATGAATTGAATAGACATATTAAAACCATTGTGTATCCACGATTCGCTTTGAATTTTATATCATCACATTATCCCACTCTTTTATCTGGTCGGGCTGTTGACACAAACAGGAACATTGTACGTAAGTACTTTTTTCAACGTGCTCCACTGCACGATAAAGTTAGAATTAATCACTACGCCGTAAAATCGTACGAAGAGTTCTTGGTAAAAAAAGCACGCGGACGAATTATGTCGTTGAAGCAGCGTGGAATGGATTATTTTATAAACTTCGATAGGAATGAAATAGAAGATAAGCAAAACTATAACCTAAGCTAATTACAGTATATTATAATCTTTACCCCCAGCCATATACCCCTATTTACAATTATCAGAGTATCTAAACCATTCCTATATTTTGAATTCAATTAGACCTAGTTTTTTTTGATACTTAATATATTCTTTTCTATATTGATTTCGCCCTAATTTTTACCTATTTTTGTTGTAAACTAAAACCCAAAGCAACTTGAAACTGAATAGGGTAATACAAAAGCTTCTAGCCAGCAATAACTTCATTAGCTTGCCCAGCATTGGCAGCTTTGTTCAAACATTAGAACCTGCCAAACTTTCGGCCGATGGGGTAACTTTCATACCTCCAAAACAAACCATACTTTTTAGTACCTCTCGTACTTTTAATGATGGGCTACTTGAACGCTACCTAGAAGATACTGAAACCATTACAGCAAACGAAGCCAGCCTAAGGATTAAACAATACATTAGTAGCTTAAAAGAGGAGCTAGAGAAAGGAACCCCCATTACCTTTGAAAATGTGGGCACTCTGCAGAAAAAGGATGATGGCTTATTATGTTTCGAACCTTTTCCTGAAGCTCAAAGAGCCTCTGCAACGTTTGGTCTTCGATCAATTAAACTCGAACCTAAAAAGGAAAGCTACCAGTCACCACATAAGCAACCCAAACCACAAAGCACAAAACCCAAGGCAGCCACCAGCACCAGTAATTTCTCGGCTGTTGGCCTCCCAATAATGCTGGGTGTAGCAGCAGTAGTTGTACTTATGCTTGTGGGCAGCCTGCTGATTTTTATACCCGAACTTCGTTTCTGGAGTTACAAAAGCAATAAAACCCTAGATATAATTAATGTTCAAAAAGATAGTCAACCCTCATTTGCCAATAGTCTCCCTATAGATACCACCGAAAAAACACAAAGCGACACGGTAACAAACGAGCTGGAGGAAAAGGTAGAAATTATTGCCGATAAAAAACGGGCACTTTTTTACGAGGAGCCAACTAAACCCGACGATAAAACGTACTACATCGTTGCAGGAAGTTTTGAGCAAATTGAAAATGCACAGCAACTATTCAATTCGCTTGCTAAGGAGGGATATTCCCCCGAACTTCTCAAATCGAATGACCATTACAGGGTTGCCATCAGCAAATTTTCCGACAAGAATGGGGCACTTCGCGAGCTTGTCCGCCTTAGATCCCATAAAGCCACCAAATCGGTTTGGATTTTAGGATTATAGCAAGATGCTGGCGAAATTAAGTTAACCCTTTTTCTGTTCTGTTTTTAAGGATACATTTTATTCAATTGTAATCACTGTTGTCCGGTAAATCTTTTGAGATTCTTCACAATACTCATACCGACAGTCTTTTAATAAGATGGCAGAGCTACGCTCCGCAAAATAAAATGCTGATGTTTGTTTACTCCTTTTCTTAGGTAGATTAAAACTCGGGTAACCAACACGACGTCTTAATCACACAAATATTTCTATTTGGCTTGCCCAATATTAAGCTACTCAACAAACTCATAGCCCATCTCCCCCTTTTCAAGGGCTGGCAATCCGTATTTCAGCCATTTTGGAGAAGGTGTATCCTTTAGGTAGTAATCTGCATACGTATTGCCCAATCAACACGATTCGCCCTACGCACAAGGTTGTGGGGTTCATCGTTATAGTTAATCATCCAAACGGGTTTCTCTAGCCTGCGTAGTGCTAAGAAAAGTTCAATTCCTTGGTACCAAGGTACAGCCTCGTGGGCATCTTCATGACGAGTAAGCAATAACCCACAGCCATCGTAATTAAAGCCAATGAAAAGTAATTCTATTAACAAGTTTGTATATAATCACGGCAGCAATAGCTCCGGCCATATTGGCAATAAAATCTAACAAGCTTCCACTACGAGTTGGAAGTAAGTAAAGCTGCATTAATTCGATAGCAAGGCCAAAAGTAAATGATACCGAAAGGGCAACAATAGCGGCAAAACGGGTAAGTTCTCCCTGTTTTCTAAGCTTATTGCTCTCGGAAAGTAGAAATATAGCAAGTATAAAGAATAGAATAAAGTGCACAATCTTATCGAAATGAGGTATATCGAACATAGGAACCTTTGGTATACTGCTACTGGGCAGGGTGGTTGCCAGCAAGATTACGAGTATCCAAACAGCAGATTTCCAGTATCTTAACACAGTCATCAGGCGGTAATTTTAACGTGCAATTTACTTCAGAAAAAATTAACAACCAAAACCTTTGATATGGATAAGAATATGATTTGTTTTTATCGCTGCGTGATTTATCTTTGTAAGATTTTTATTGCTAGTAGTTTGATGAGCATAAAGATCCGAAATATAGTTATGGCCAATTAGTAATGCATAAGAAAATATAACAGTGAAAGCCAAGTTTAAAGAGTACAAAGAGTTGAATTTACCTCAGATTAACAAGGATGTTTTAAAAATCTGGGATAAGAACGATACGTTTCGTAAAAGTTTATCGATTCGCAAGGGGCATCCAGCCTTCGTGTTTTACGAGGGGCCGCCATCGGCTAATGGAATGCCAGGCATTCACCATGTTATGGCCCGTGCCATTAAAGATATTTTCTGTCGATATAAAACCCAGCAGGGGTTTCAGGTTTTTCGTAAAGCTGGTTGGGATACACACGGCCTGCCCGTTGAACTAGGAGTTGAAAAGTTACTTGGCATCACAAAAGAAGACATTGGAAAATCGATTTCGGTTGAAGAGTACAATCAAACCTGTCGACGCGAAGTAATGAAGTACACCGACATGTGGGAAGATTTAACCCACAAAATGGGCTACTGGGTTAATATGGAAGACCCATACATTACCTACGATAACCGATACATTGAAACCTTGTGGTACCTGCTAAAGGAACTTCACAAAAAGGGATTGCTGTACAAGGGTAAAAGCATTCAACCATTCTCGCCTGCAGCTGGTACCGGGCTTAGCACCCATGAGCTAAACCAGCCAGGTTGCTATCGCGATGTAAAGGACACAACAGCTGTTGCGCAATTTAAGGTTGTACGCAATCAGCAATCAGAATCGTTCTTTAGCGATATCGATACCGACCTGTTTTTGCTAGCGTGGACAACCACCCCTTGGACATTGCCATCGAACACAGCACTGGCCGTTGGGCCAAAAATATCGTACGTTAAAATATCAACATACAACCCATACACTGGTCAGCCAATAACCGTTATGCTGGCAAAAGATTTGCAAAACTCGCACTTTGCTCCCGAAAATGCAGAACTTCCTTTTGAAGACTATAAATTAGGCGACAAAAAGATTCCGTTTAGGGTGCTTTCTGAGCATAAGGGAGCCGACCTAACGGGCATTCAGTACCATCAACTTTTTCAATTTGTAAAACCCGAGGGCGATGCATTTAGAGTTATTGGGGGCGATTTTGTTACCACTGAAGACGGTACTGGAATTGTGCATATTGCACCCACATTTGGCGCCGATGACGATAGGGTTGCCAAAGCTGCGGGTATATCCCCGCTAATACTTCGCAACAAGCAGCTGAATCCGGAACCAATGGTTGACCGAACCGGAAAGTTTTACAACATTGACGAGCTAGATGACAATTTTGTGAAAAATAACGTTAACATTGAGCAGTACAAAAAGTATGCTGGTTGTTTTGTTAAAAACGAATACAATCCGAACCCACCAACCGACGGTTCGAGCCTAGATATCGACCTTTGCGTTCAGCTAAAAAAGGAGGGGCTTGCCTTTAAAATTGAAAAGCATACCCACAACTATCCTCATTGCTGGCGAACCGATAAGCCCATCCTTTACTACCCTCTCGATAGCTGGTTTATTAAAACCACAGCCCTTAAGGAGCGAATGATGGAGCTAAACAAAACCATAAACTGGAAACCCGCAAGTACGGGTACCGGTCGTTTCGGAAAATGGCTCGAAAACTTGGTTGACTGGAACCTTTCTCGCTCAAGATATTGGGGTACTCCCCTACCAATTTGGGTTACAAAAGACAGGAAAGAGCTAGTTTGTATTGGGTCGGTTGAGGAGCTAAAAACCGAGTGCGAAAAATCGGTTAAAGCAGGATTTATGAAAGAGAATCCGCTAGAAAATTTTGAGCCAAACAACTTTACTCCTGATAACTATGCCAAATTTGACCTACACCGCCCGTTTGTTGATAATATTGTGCTGGTTTCGGAATCGGGTAAAAAAATGGTCCGTGAGCTCGACCTAATTGATGTTTGGTTCGATTCAGGGGCAATGCCATACGCACAAATTCATTATCCTTTCGAAAATAAAAAAAGTTTGGAGGTTGAATTCCCAGCCGATTTTATTGCCGAAGGTGTTGACCAAACCCGTGGGTGGTTCTTTACCCTTCATGCCATTGCAACCATGCTCTTCGATTCGGTTGCATTCAAAAATATTATATCCAACGGCCTTGTTCTCGACAAGCAAGGCAATAAAATGAGCAAACGGTTGGGTAATGCGGTTGACCCTTTCGAAACTATCGAAAAGTATGGTTCCGACCCGCTCCGCTGGTACATGATAACCAACGCTCAACCATGGGATAACCTTAAATTTGACGCTGAGGGGGTTGACGAGGTAAAACGTAAATTCTTCGGAACCCTGTACAATACCTACTCGTTCTTCGCCCTATACGCCAATGTTGATGGGTTTACCTATAGCGAACCCGAAATTCCCGTTGACCAAAGGCAGGAAATAGACCGGTGGGTTATATCGTTGTTAAATTCTCTAATTCTCGAAGTTCAGGACGCATACGATAGCTATGAACCCACAAGAGCAGGCAGAGTAATTCAGGATTTTGTTACCGAAAACCTTAGCAACTGGTACGTTAGGCTAAACCGTAAACGCTTTTGGGGAGGGGGATACAACACCGATAAGGTTGCTGCCTACCAAACGCTATACACCTGCCTCAACACAGTGGCAATGCTCGCTGCACCTATAGCACCGTTCTTTGCCGACCAACTATTTACTGACCTAAACTCCATTACAGCGCAAGTTGATGCTGAAAGCGTACACCTATCGCTATTCCCAAAGGCTAACAAAGAGCTAATTGACAAGGACTTGGAAGAAAGAATGGATATTGCCCAAAAACTGTCGTCAATGGTACTAAGCCTAAGACGCAAGGTTAGCATTAAGGTTAGGCAGCCCCTAAGCAAAATGATGGTGCCAGTACTTAACGAAAAATTCCGCAAGCAGCTTCAAGGGGTACAAGATTTAATTTTAGCCGAGGTTAATGTTAAGGAGCTGGAATATCTGGACGACTCAACAGGGATTCTGGTAAAAAAAGTTAAGCCAAACTTTAAAACCCTTGGCCCGCGCTTTGGAAAATTTATGAAAGAGGTTTCTGGCATAATTACAGGCATGTCTCAGGAAGATATTAGCCAGATTGAACGTGAAAACTCGCTTGAAATTACCGTTAACAACGAGCCCCAAGCCATTACCTTACAAGATGTTGAAATTGTTTCGGAAGACATCCCGGGCTGGTTAGTTGCCAACGACGACAACCTAACCGTTGCCCTCGATATAACCTTAACCAGTAATCTGAAAGAGGAAGGAGTTTCTCGAGAACTAGTAAATCGGATTCAAAACATACGTAAGGATTCTGGTTTTGATGTTACCGATAAGGTAAAAATTAGTATCTTAAAGCACGATTTGCTAACACAAGCCATTGAAAACCACAAAGAGTATATTGCTAGTCAAACACTTGCCAGCGAGATACTACTAGTCGATTCAATGACTGAAGAAAGTGCATCAAAAATTGACCTCGATACCGATCTATTCACATCAATTAAAGTTGAAAAAATTGATGCTTAACATTTGGAACATTCTAACAATTTACTATATTTAGAAAATTTTTATAGCCATGGCAGTAAAAAATAGATATAACGACGAAGAGTTGGCGGAATTTAAAGAGATTATTCTGCAAAAACTTGATAAGGCTCGAAGCGATTACGACACCCTTAAAAGTGCTATTACCATGAGTGAAAGTAACGATACTCAAGATACTTCACCAACCTTTAAGGTACTCGAAGAGGGTGCCGCAACGCTCTCGAAAGAGGAGGCCGGTAAGCTAGCACAACGCCAGGTAAAATTTATTCAACACCTCGAAGCAGCACTGATACGCATTGAGAATAAAACCTATGGCGTTTGCCGTGAAACGGGTAAACTGATTAACAAAGAAAGATTACGCGTAGTACCACACGCTACCCTTAGCATTGAAGCTAAAAACAACCAGAAATAGCAACTTTAACTCTACTAATTGAAAAGTGGCATGCTACAAGCCACTTTTCTGCACTATTGCTAGATTTTACGTCATGAAAATGTCCCTTCGGAGCAAAGTTATTACCCTAATTTCCAGTGTTATAGTTGTTGACCAAGCCGTAAAAATATGGATTAAGCTAAACATGTCGTTGGGGCAAAGCTTTAATGTAATTGGCAATTGGTTTGTAATCCATTTTACCGAGAACTACGGCATGGCTTTTGGCCTGCAATTTTGGGGCGAGTTTGGCAAGCTTTTCCTTAGCCTCTTTCGTATTGCTGCAGTTATACTCATCGGCTTTTACATTGCCTCGCTTATTAAAAAGAAGATGCCTACGGGTTTGGTTTTAGGCATATCGCTAATTATGGCTGGTGCCATCGGCAACATCATCGATAGCGCTTTTTATGGCTTGCTTTTTAGCGAATCGGGCTATACCTTACCCGCCACGTTCTTACCTCCCGATGGTGGCTATGCATCATTCTTACACGGCAGAGTTGTTGACATGCTTTACTTCCCAATAATTAATACCACTTGGCCCCAATGGGTACCCTGGGTAGGAGGGCAAAGCTTTGTGTTCTTCAGGCCAGTTTTTAACATCGCTGATTCGGCAATAACCATTGGCGTATTTTACCTACTGCTATTTCAACGTAAACTGCTATTTCACGAGGAAAAAAAAGAGGTTGAACCCATTGAATAAATACGCCATAATTGTTGCTGGAGGTTCAGGAACCCGAATGGGTAAAAGTATCCCCAAACAATTTTTAACCCTAAACGGACTACCCGTACTAATGCATACAATTCGGGTTTTTTCGTACATTAAAAACCTATGCAATATAATTGTTGTATTACCACAATCAGAGCACGATAGATGGCAACAACTTTGTAATCAGCACTCTTTTAGCATCGCCCATAGGCTTGTTAGCGGTGGCGAAACCCGTTACCACTCGGTAAAAAATGGCCTGGCAGCCATTACCGATAATGGCCTTGTGGCCATTCACGATGGCGTAAGGCCTCTGGTTACGATCAACCTAATAAATAGGTGCTTTGAGCAAGCTGGCCACCAGGGGAATGCAGTACCTGCCACAAAACCAGTTGAATCAATCCGATTGGGCCCAGCATTAGCAAGCAAAGCAGGCAATCGCAACGAGTGCTGGCTAGTTCAAACCCCTCAGGTTTTTGAAGTTAATCAAATTAAACCTCTCTATCGGAATAACTGGCAACCACAATTTACCGATGATGCCTCAGTTGCCGAGAGCTTCGGCATAAAAATAAATCTTGTTGAAGGCGAGCGCCAAAATATAAAAATCACAACCCCTTTTGATCTAACCCTAGCCGAAGCGCTGCTAAAAGAACTTTAGGCAAATAACCTACGATTGGGTAACGTTTTAAGCAGATATTAAGCAAAATAGCAATATTTGTGTATTTTTGTAGCAATCTTATACCCTATGGTACGGCTCATTATAATATTACTCCTCGCTACTGTTCAGCAATTACCATGCGTAGCACATAATATCGTATTCGGCACACCCAATGCTACTAAATTCATTGAGTCGACAAGAATATCTAAATCCCATTCAACTTTCTATAATATCGAGAATACGGATAGCCATGAACCTGCGCAAACAGTAGAAAGTAGTTGGATTCAGAATTCTACAACCGTAAAATATGCCTTTGCGGTTTTATCGCTCATGCTTTTAGCCATGTTAACTACCTTGCTACTTCTTTCTAAACGATATAGGGATAAAACAAGGGCACTAAAAAAAGTAAATGATGAGATTAAACACAAAAACGAGCATCTAGAAACCATTGTCGAATTACGCACCCAGGACCTGCTCGACACCCAAAAGAAAGCTCAGGAAAATAGCAAGCAAAAATCGAGCTTCTTGGCAAGCATTAGCCATGAAATTCGTACTCCCCTAAATGCTATCTTAGGATTTTGCAAGCTGCTAGATAACGATAACCTCAACAAAACCGAACGGAAGCAGTATGTTGAAATCATAACGCGTAGAGGAAAAAATCTTCAGCATATAGTAAACGACATTATTAACCTATCGCTTATTGATGCGGGGATGATTTACCTTAAAACCGAATCGTTTAACCTGAACCAACTTTTGTACGACCTCTACAAAATGTTTAAATCGGATAGCCTCTATCGAAAACAAGGTCAGATAGAATTTAGATTATCCGTTTCGATAAGCGACGAGCGTTCAACAGTAGTATCAGATCCTAGCAAGATAGAGCGAATCCTCAACAACCTGTTAACCAACGCCTTTAGCTACACCAATGAAGGGGTTATCGAATTTGGCTATGATTTAACACCCTCTAACCGCATACGGTTTTTTGTTAAAGATACGGGCACAGGCATATCGCAAGCAATAAAAGAGCAGGTTTTTAGCAACGTGAAGCGGATTAGTCATGGTTCGCAAAACTCAAAAAATCATGGTCTAGGCCTAGGGTTACCAATATGTAAAAGCCTTACCGACCTGCTTGGTGGCAAAATGAATATTGAAACAACCCCAGGTATAGGGACCACCGTTTGCTTTACTATTCCCTATATTCCAGGTAAACAAAAAGCAACACCGTACATATCGCGCTCGGCTGTCCAGAATCTCTCGCTTAGCAGCAAGTTCATTTTGGTGGTAGAAGATGACCTAATGAGTTTTCAACTTATTGAGGCTATGCTCGATAATACTGGGGCAAAACTAATACATGCGAAAAATGGTGAGGATGCCATTGAAATCGCTCGGCTTAGAAAGGATATCGATTTAATTATTATGGACATGCGACTCCCTTTTATTGATGGATATGAGGCTACGCAAACGATTAAAAAGTTTAACCCCAAAGTACCCATTATTGCCCAAACAGCTAATGCTATGGATTACGACAGGGATAAATGCATAAAAGCGGGGTGTAACGAGTATATACCAAAACCCATTGACCCCGATGAGTTTTTGCAAACAATTGCCAATATTATTGGCTAGCCATCATAAAGAAGTGGCGTTGTACAAACTATGTATCTTTGAGATTACAATTCTTGAAACCCTGATTTTCTGTAGTAAAGTATCTCGTTATGTTGATTTTTTTCACACTACAACCCATTTAGCAGAAAATTATTGTTGCCCCTATAGATCAACAATATCAAGCGGTTACAGCATGTTAGATAAAAAATTATTTGTATTGGTACAAATTTGGAACTTCCCCAGTTGCTAACGCATAGCACTTTCTATTTCAAGCTAAAAAAATGAGCAGTAAAAGGAATAAATCGAAGCATGGATACATAAAGCCCAAGGTGCTATTTGGTTTTATAATAATTATGACCATTGCAGCAGTTGCGCTGTTTGTAACCTACACAGGTTTTATAGAGCTTACCGAAACACGACAAAACCTTTCGGAACCCAGCAAAAAGTTAATAAACTTAAACTCCATTTTAACCGATATTTACGAAGCAGAAAGCAATATCAGAACATATACCCTTACCCAAAACGAGAGCTACCTGTCAATCTACCTCTCGTTTATGAAAAACATAAATATAAAGGTTGACTCGCTGCTGAAGTTAACCCATGATAATGCCGTGCAGGCCGAAAAAATTAGGTTTATTCAGGAACTACTCTCCCGCAAACGCAGGGTACTAAACGAGCTGGTTGTGCTAAAACAAAGTGACCAAACCTCTCGATTTTATCAAAAAGCGATGGAACAGGTTGAAATGATAGACCTCGACTCCATACGAGAATCATCGGTAATTACCAGCGTTACTACAACCAAAACATCACGCCGCGACTCCGTTATAAAAGTAAAGCCCGAAGAAGGTAGCCAGAGCGGATTTAGCAAACTATTTGGCTGGTTATCGAAAAAGGAGTCGAGCGATAGCGTTATTACAAAGCTAATTGTGGAGGTTGAAACCCAAATAGATACCCTTAGCCGGTCGGTCATGTCGCCATCCGACAGCCTACTTAACGAGGTAAAAAGCATTCTCTCTGAAATTCAAACACAGCAAGAGATGGCTCTATATGACATAAGCAAAAAGGAGCTTGAAATTTTGAAAAGCGATAAGGAGATAATGGATCAAATTAGAACCATTGTGTCGCTACTAGAACGCGAAGAGCTTATGAATTCCATTGAGCTGGCCCAAGATGTTGAAGCGGCTGTTGAAAAATCGACCAAGCTGCTGCTAATTTTAGGGGGCGTTGCTATTTTTATGTTTATACTTTTTACTACCCTCATTTTTCGGGATGTTACACGGGCAACCTACTACAGAAACGAGCTGCTTAAATCGAAACAGTATGCCGAAAAGCTGCTTAAAGTTAAGCAGGATTTTTTAGCCAACATGAATCACGAAATCCGGACACCCCTAAGCGCAATTGTGGGGCTTTCGAAACAGCTCAAAACCAAGTCCGACAGCAACAACAAACCGTTTATTATCGAATCGCTAAACAAATCATCAATCCACTTGCTTAATATCGTGAACGATATTCTCGATTTGTCAAAAATTGAGGGTGGCTTCATTCGTCTTGAAAAAAATCCTTTTAAGCCTAATGTTATCGCTGCCGACGTGGTTGAAAACCTATCAATAAAAGCAGAGGAAAAGAATATCGCCATTCGTTTTGAAAGCCACGGGGATGATAATGTAACCGTTTCTGGCGACTCGTTTAGACTATCCCAAATACTTATTAACCTAATTGGCAATGCCATAAAATTTACAAGCAATGGATACGTAAAGCTTAGCATTCACAGCACCAAAACAGAAAATAGTGCATCGTTCAAATTCACTGTTGCCGATACGGGAATTGGCATACCTGCCGATAAGATCGATAATATTTTTGAAGAGTTTAATCAGGTTGACAGCAGCACAACCCGCCTATATGGTGGCACTGGGCTTGGGTTATCCATTGTTAAAAAACTTGTCGAAATACAAAACGGCACCATAGCGGTTAGCAGCCAAGAGGGGAAAGGGACTACTTTTACCGTAAAAATAGGCTACCCATTGGCTACCGAGCAAGAAGCAATCGCTTCAACAGCTGACGAAAATTTTGAGACACCAAAACTACCTAACGACCTAAATATTGTTGTGGTTGACGACGACCCCATTAGCCAGATGCTAGTTAGCGAAATGCTTAAAACGCTGGGTACCAAACCTAAGGTTTACGGAGACCCCTTTAAAGCCATTGGTGAAATTGAAGAAAATCCACCAACCGTTATCCTTACCGATATTCAAATGCCCATGATGAGCGGCATTGAGCTGGTGCAGCGAGTAAGAAACTTGAAGCTTAATCAAGCACCAGTAATTATTGCCCTAACGGCCAACAGCACCGATGGCAATCAGGATTATTACATCGACAAAGGTTTTTACTGCGCCCTAACCAAGCCCTTTAACGAGATAAGCCTTTATAATGCTATTGCTCCCGTTGTAGGCAGAGGTACGGTAAAAAATACGGGGCTTTCACCAAATCGTATCGAGGGATACGATATAGCTGAGATTAAACGGTTTGCCGATAACGATGACCAATCGACCTGCAAGATACTACAATCATTCGTAGACAACTCTATAGCCAACGTTAAGTATTTAAAGGGTTTTGTTGAAGAGAAGAACTGGAAAGGCGTAAGCGAAGTATCGCACCGAATGAAATCGGCCTTTAGGCAGCTTAGGGTTGATGGGCTAGGACAGCTACTTGAGCAGCTTGAAAACATCAACCCGCACGATGTAGATGAAACCTGGCTCCACAATACCATTGAGGAGGTTTTAAAAGAAGTGAAAATGGTTCAAGCGCTACTCAATAGAGATATTGAAAATTTAAGCTCCAAAACAGCTCACGAAAAAGTATAACTAATCGAATGGTAGCTTCCCTTGAGGTAGCTTTTTTCTTCCTGCAAAGAAGGCGTATAGCCCCAGAGTAATGACAGGGCTAACGCCCCCAGCTGTGTAGCCGTGTAGGCGCAGTGATTCATCATGATCATTGAATATGTTTCGACCCTGATTACCTCCCCTTTCAGGGCGTTAAAACTCCGTAATCGAGTAGGAAGCAAAGGTAGGTAGTTACTCCTATCTTTGCTGTCCTCTCACACCACCCAACGTACGTCTCTCGTATTAGGCGGTTTTCTCAATGGTTAACCGTAATTCGCAGTTAGCAAATCTTGGGTT
>JAQVYY010000087.1 GCA_028708425.1 Bacteroidales bacterium | reverse complement strand
TCAAGGGGGAATCGCTAAGAAGAGGCATTCTGAAAAATGAGTAACTATTTTTTTGTATAATTGCAAGATCTTTCAAAGTGGCACGGTTTGACCGAAAAGGGTGGCACCATTAGACCGAAATAGCCAACCCTTCGCATACCACTGAAGCCCTTATTGGCTATATTGTGTGTTACCGCCTGGCAGTGTGTCCTGCGATGAATCAGGGCACTTTCAAATATAGTGAATTGTTCTATGAATTAGAACACGTACTTTGAAATTGATTCATCATAACTTTAAATGAGATGAGAGGGGTTCAGATTTTACTCTGGACTGGTCTCTCGGATACGTTTTACTGGAAACGTTTCCAATCCACCCTGCGGTGCTTCCCTTTCAAGGGGTTGGTACTGAGCGGCAGGGCTAAAAGGCTGAAAGCGTCCACTGTTTTTGTGGATGAAATCTGTCAGGAATGGATATAGAAGCTGAACGAAAGTGAACCGCTCGATGAGGCGTCGTTACTAACTAAATTGATACTAAGAACCGATTATCCGCCAGTTAGTCGGGATAAGTGCAGGGATTACCAGTTTATCGACTGCATTGGTATTCGGCGTAAAGACGGCAGGAGCTATATCTTGGCTCATTTAAGGAACAGGAGAACCTATTCAATGTTGTTAAGGGAACGGAACAAGTAGCCATTGCTGAAATGCAGAACCTGCGAGTCCAAATAACCAATACATTGAAATAGGGGCGGATTAGCCCGTAGTAGCTGGCTGTGCCAATTAAAGGCTTTGGAAACTTAGTCACAGCGAAGGGGCTGATGTACTCAAGGTAATTTTGCCAACTTACCCTTATGTGGGTTTTAGGATGAGCCTTTGTTTACCTGTCAACCTGAAATGGTTGCGCGAGTGCGAAGAGCCGTATGACGGGAGACTGTCACGTACGGTTCTGTGAGAGGTTTAGGGGTGAAATTCCCCTTTACCTACTCGACTTAAATCTTTAATTAAATATTTCAGTTGTGTTGTGTTTATTACATAGACTTTTAAAGTCTATTACTAATTTTTCAAAACTTTATAACTAAGATTTGCATTGTATCCTTGAATTTTTAAGATGTAAATACCTTTAGGCAACCCTTTTAGGTCTATGACGTAATTTCTCTTAGAATTAGAGTCAATTCTTACTATTCTACCATAAACATCAAACATATATATTCTTGGTGATAAAATATTTTCAGGCACTTCAATATTAATTACATCACTGGTAGGATTAGGGTATATTAAAGTGTTACTCAAAATTATATTTTCAGAGATACCAACAGGCATGCATTCATCATAGGATTCATTAAAGTAAAGAATCTCATCATTAAATTTGAAGCAAATTAATTCTCCGAAAGCCTGTCCTTTTGTAGCAATACGTTCACCCGCAAATAAAAGTCCCTGAACACTTCCGATGCCTTCAATCCATTTTGCATAAGAGCCTTCAAATGAAATTTGTTTCCTTAGTTTATTCCCTATTGAAATTGTATCAATGGACTCAACTATTAAACAATAAAAATTCGCCAACAATTCTCCATTGCAATTTAAGGTGTCACCGACTTTCACATTAAAATCATACAACAGAATTTCAGGTAATCCGGAATAACCAAACGGTTTTCCTTGATGTATTGTATCACCTATGTAGTATACTTTTCTATTTTCTTCTCTTATCGCGCCTAGATAAGTAGCATTACTTATTTCAAAGGATGCACCATAAAACAAATACAACTTTTTATAATTCAGTTGATTTATCAAGGTGTCCTCACCATTTAAAGTTACTTTATCATATGAGGATAAGTAATTGTGCATTAATTCCCTTCCATAGAATTCACTCCAAATAGCATTTGAGGTTGGAAATGCAACGTATTCATATTCTTGAGAATACATTAAAATTGGTAGGAAACAAATAACAACTAAATAATAAACTTTCTTTTTCATGTCATTTTTATTTTAGTTATTACTCATGTGTCTGTATATGTAAACTTTAACAGCCTTGTTGCTAACGGCTGAGGGTGTGGAAAGTGCTGGAGATTGGAACATCGTCATCATCCCACAGTAAAAAACTAAATTGGAACGAAAAGTTACCGATACAGCCTAGAAACCAGCATTTTTTACACCCTTTGTTGGCAACTGGGCTTTTTTTTATTCGTTAATTAATTCTCTCACCTTTTCTTCAAGCTGCTTTTTGTCAGGGAGATAGAGTTGATATTTTGATACGAAAATATTATTTGAAATTCCACCTATAGCATATTCCACCAGAATGTCATTTTTATCTGCACCTAAAACTATTCCGATTGGAGGATTATCTCCTTTTGTGTTTTCTTCTGTCTTAAAGTAGTTTAAATAGAGGTTCATTTGACCTATATCATAATGTTTTACGTGTCTAGTTTTTAGGTCAATCAGCACGAAACATTTAAGGATTCGATGATAAAATACAAGGTCAACGTAGAAATGGTCATTGTCTAACGTAATTCTGTACTGTCTGCCAACAAAAGAAAAACCTTTCCCTAATTCGAGTAGAAAAACCTGAAGATTATCAATTATTTTCTGCTCCAAATTGCTTTCTGTCATTCGAATTTCTTCGCTGATTTTCAGAAATTCCAGAACGTATGGGTCTTTCACAATGTCTTTGGGTTCAGAAATTATTAATCCTTGTTTTGCAAGCTGAAGAACTCCTTTCTTGTCTTTACTTAATGCCAGTCTTTCAAATAGAGAGGAGCTAACCTGTCTTTTAAGTTCTCTCACGCTCCAATTCTCTTTTTCACACTGTTTGATATAGAATTCCCTTGAAGTGTCGTCTGATATTCCTAAGAGTTCAGCATAATGAGACCAAGATAACTTTCCAGACAGCGTCTGGAAAATTGGGAACTTGATGTAAAACAGTCGCATTAAGTATACATTACTCTTGCTGAAACCTCTCCCAAATCGAATTCTTAAGTCTTTAGCAAGATTTTCAAGGAGCGAACTACCATAGTCAGCTTTTTCTTTTCCGTGCTGTTCAAATTCAACTATAAATTTTCCAATCTCCCAATTTGCTCTAATATGCTCTATATTAACTGCTTTCACAGCCCTATTTCTAGCTTCTTCTATGGTTTCTCCAATAGATTGAACTAGTTTTAGGTAATTTTCATTCGTTACTGGCAAAGTCATATTATTCAACGGTATTTTTCACTAAAGTAACGATTATTTTTCGATTGAATTATGATAGTCCATTGCAGCTTGATTTTTCTTCATAGCCTTGTTGCCAACTCGTTTATAGCATTACCGGATTAATACAAATCACTGGAATCTTTGCATGGTTGGCAATTACATATTGTTCCTGAGCACCGAAAATATAATCAGTAAAATCGAGATTTGGCGAGGTCATTATAAGTATTAAATCGGATTCAATATCGGTTGCAAGCTTAACAATCTCTTCGGAGAAGCTTCCTCTTTTGCTAGCGTTGTGCACCTCGTATTTAATCTCATTGGCCTCAAGGAGCTTTTTGGCAAAACTCAGGTTTAGGTTTATTTTCTTTTGGATTCCCGCATCAGACTTGTGAGGTAAAATCATATGTACCATTGAATTAAACTGATGAGCAGTTCTAATTGTCCAGCGTAATCGGTCTTTCTCGTTAAGCCTGTAATCGAGCGGGAAAATTATATTCTCAAAAATACGCCCTTCGCGTGGCTTGTCTTGTATAACTAAATAAGGGACATTTGACCCTGCTATAACCTTAAGAGCCTTACTTCCTGTAAGTTTTTGCACACCCTTTATTCCGTGGGTTCCCATAATTACCATATCGGCCTCTACATCGAAAGCATACTCGCTTATGGTATGAAAAATATTCCCCTCCTGAATAACAGGCTTTACCTCAAGCCCTAGCTCCTGCTCTATTCGTTTAGTATCTGCCTTCAGCTTTTCGGTTGCCTCTTCTTTAGTCAACTTAGTTTTGCTGAACATACCGCTACTTTCAATAACGTGAATTAATTCTACTGAAAAGTCATCGGTAAAAGAACCGATCTTTTGAGCGTAAAGCAAAGCGTTTTCTGATACACTGGTAAAATCCCAAGGAACAATTAACTTTTGCGATTTTGATTCCATCGTTTTATGGTTTAAGAAAACAGTAATATAGAATTATAAATATAAAAATAAGATAATATTTTGATTTTACGAATAGATTTACGAGTAATTATATTTTTAAAACTCGTTTTCTCTTGATTTACAGGTAGTTGTATAAAACCACGCTTAAGGGTATGATTTAGCCAATACTTAAAGCCCGTTCTGGGCAAACTCCCACCATTTGTAGGGCAATATCCGTAAGAAGGTTAGGATCTGTAACAAGCTGCACATCATCATTAAAGTTAGGCGTTTTTACCCAGGTTAACTTTCCATCGGCTTGCGATAGGATAAATACATCGGGTGCCACACTAAGGCAAAGCCCACAGGCAATACATTTATATCTGAGAATTTGAAGTTTGGCAGTTGTCATGATTTTTCTCGTAAGTACGAATAATAGTAACCGATTTGTTGCTATCTTCGTAAACTTTGGGTTTTTGTAAAGTTACAAACTTTTCGATAATTTTACATGGCTCTTAATTGGATTTAAACACGAAGTAAAACACGAGTATACAATGACAAAAAATAATTCAACTCCAGAAAGAGATTCGAATCTAGAATCTAAGGATGCGGCGAAGCAAAGTTTTTTAGCAAGGCACCCATTGCTCTCAACAGTTCTAATTGCGCTTATTGTAATAGCTGGTGTTTACGGAACCCTTTCCATAAAAAATAGGCGAATTAGGGTTAAACACACCAAAGAAATTGCTGCTATAAAAGATAGTTTGAGCTTGGATTACAGAAAGGATAATGTGCGAATATTTAGCTGGGCTGTTCGAAGCGAGGTAAATCGAGGAAATCTAGATCAGGTTGAAAGCCTATTTATTAACTATTTGCAAACCGATGATATTGTTCGCGTTGTTCTGGTAAATCCTGAGGACGGCAGTATAGTTCTTTCAACAAATAAGAAAGATAACGATACGCTTGTAGATGATAAAGAGGTTGTTAATGCATCATCGATTGTGGTTGTGGATAAGGGTAGCACTTTTTATGTTGTGAACCCCATTATGGGGCTAGATAGGAAAACCGGTATTTTACTAGTCGAAATTAATAAGTAAAACGCTATGCGTACTCTGGCAAACATTATATGGCATATTCCACTTTTAGGGTTTGTTACTGCATTCGGGACTTTTTTAGTGGGAGGAATTCTTACTATAACCTAAATTGAGCGATTCATAATTCCACTGTTTCTTTTCTTCTCGCTTGGCTCAAAAAATTAGTTGATTTTTAAGGACGGGATTGTGAAAATAATTCTTTTCTCTGGTTTAGGGTATTTTTTC
>JAQVYY010000051.1:5875-22356 GCA_028708425.1 Bacteroidales bacterium | reverse complement strand
ATAAGAAAAAATACCCTAAACCAGAGAAAAGAATTATTTTCACAATCCCGTCCTTAAAAATCAACTAATTTTTTGAGCCAAGCGAGAAGAAAAGAAACAGTGGAATTATGAATCGCTCAATTTAGGTGTCATGTAGAATAATGTGATTTTTAAACCATTAATTTGTGTAGCCTACAACATTTTATCGCTAAAATTATCCTGTTCATCAATTATTTTTGTAAATTCGTCAAATGAATGATAACCTTTTATAGCCTATGAAGTGTATAATAATTGATGATGATAAGATTACCTGTAGCGTTATTGAGGATTACGTTAAACGGACTAGTTTTTTAGACCTGTCCGAAATCTTTACAGGGGCTGTAGAGGCCATAAACTATATAAATGCAGGGCATAGGGTTGACCTTGTGTTTCTGGATATAGAAATGCCTGAGATGACAGGAATAGAATTCTTGAATATCATTACCCAGAAGCCTCAGGTTATCATAATTTCGTCGCGCGAAAAGTATGCTCTCGAAGCATTTGAGTATAATGTTACTGACTACCTGTTGAAACCTGCTACCTACGCTCGTTTTTTTAAAGCAGCAAATAAAGCGCTCGAAAATTTTGACAAAGGCAAGCAGGATACCTTGGTTGATGAGATATTTGTTAAGAAGGGTAATGCGCTGGTAAAAATTAAGTATAGTAGTATTTTATGGATTGAGGCGCTTGAAAATTATGTGGTTATTAATACGCTGACCGATAAGTTTACCATTCATTTTACAATGAAAGCTATTGATAATCAACTTCCTTCACCGATTTTTAAAAGGGTGCACCGTTCATTCATAGTTAACCTAAAGGCAATTTCTAGCATCGAAGATAATTCTATAATCATAAAGCTACCCCATGAGCGTAAGGTAATTCCTATCGGTAAATCCTACCGCGAACAGCTGCTAAAAGATATTAACCTTATTAATAAGTGATTATTTTTAAATGATTACCCATCGCGAACTTTTTTTACGACACGTTGCCCAAACATCAGAATCGCCCCTTGGACTTGAGATAGAGAGTGCCAAAGGGGTTTATCTATACACACCAAGCGGGCAGCGAATATTCGATCTAATTTCGGGGGTTTCTGTTAGCAACGTGGGGCACTCAAATCCTGCCGTGCTAGAGGCTGTTAATCAGCAGCTCCAAAAATACATGCACCTAATGGTTTATGGTGATGTAATTCAAGCACCACAGGTTAAGCTGGCCCAGCTATTAGTTGCCCAATTACCCGACAACCTACAGAATGTTTACTTCGTAAATTCAGGTAGTGAGGCTGTTGAGGGGGCAATGAAGCTGGCAAAACGCTATACTGGTCGTCATGGTATTATATCGTTTGTAAATGCATATCATGGTAGCACGCAAGGTGCTTTAAGCGTTATGGGAAATGAGGAGCCAAAACGAGCGTACCGCCCCTTGTTGCCTGGGGTAAAGCATATTAACTTTAATAGTTTAGAAGAATTAAACCAAATTACAGAAGATACCGCTTGCGTAATTATCGAACCCATACAGGGCGAGGCTGGCATACTGGTATCTACCGAGGAGTTTCTTACCGCTCTTAGGGATAGATGTACAAAAATGGGTGCGCTGCTTATTTTCGATGAGATACAATCGGGTATGGGCCGTACGGGTAAACTATTTGCCTTTCAAAGGCTGGGGGTAATACCTGATATACTGCTTACTGCCAAAGCGTTTGGCGGGGGACTGCCATTGGGGGCGTTTGTTTCATCGACCGAAATTATGCGAGCCCTAACAGCTAATCCCCCTTTAGGTCATATTACCACATTTGGGGGGCATCCAGTATCGTGTGCTGCTGGGTTGGCATCGCTAAAAATTATTTTAGAGCAAAATCTAATGGCGGATATTAGTATCAAGGAGCAACTTTTTCGCTCATTGCTTCTAAAGCACCCCAAGGTAAAAGCAATACGGTCGTATGGACTTTTTATGGCGGTGGAGCTAGGTTCGTTTGACGATGTGCTTAGGTTTACCAAAATGGGGGTTGAATTTGGTTACCTAACCGATTGGTTCCTGTTTTGCGATACGGCATTTAGAATTTCGCCCCCTCTTACCATTACCAATGATGAAATAATAAATGTTTGTGGCATTATAGTTGAGGCGTTGAATCGTCTTTAGGCTTTTTTGAGGTGTCTAAAAGGAGTACTCCGCCAAATGCCATGCCAATCAGTGTGCTTCTGTATGGGTTAGCCCATATGGGGCAAGAGTTTCCTTGGCATCCCCAAAAATGGTAGTATACATACCCTAAAGCACCACCAATAATAATACCTATTAGTAGGCGAACGGAAAATATCCTTTTAAAAAAGTCGTTATCTTTCATAGTTATTATTCTTATTTTAAACATGAATGATATAAACATAAAGTAATACAGATATGTTCAAACCGTTTTCCTTGTTTTGTTTAGTTCCTTTCCTTGTGGTTTTATCGGTTCCAGTATTATCTCAACAAGCCGATGTGCTGGTTCATGCCGAAGAAAGATTGCTTGAGATATTTACTCCCATTACTACTGAGGCACAGGATTTTTCGAAAATGGAGGAGATAAATAAGAGGTTTGTTGAAGAGTTAAAAAAAGTTTTGTTGCTCGATAGTGCATTCTTTTTCCCATTTGATTCGCTTGTGAATATTGGAAAGCAAACATCGCCCGATGGTAGGGTGCGTGTATTTACATGGAATATACCAGGTCCAAGAATGACACAAAAATATTTCGGTTTGGTTGTTTTGAATCAAAATGGAATAGTCTCAGTGTTAGAGCTGGTTGACAAAAGGGAGGAGTTTTTTCAACCTCATGTTGAGCTGGGTTCAGCCGAAAAGTGGTTCGGTGCATTATACTACGAAATAGTGCAACAGGCTGTGAATGATGATACGCTATACGTACTATTGGGAGTCGACCTTAACAATGCGTTCTCATCAAAAAGGATTATTGATGTTTTAAGTGTAGGTAAAAATGGTGATATTGCTTTTGGAAAACCAATTTTTAGGCTTAAGAACCATATTATGAGTAGGGTAGTATTCGAATACTCGGCGCGTGCAGCAATGGTTTTGCGTTGGGATGAGAGCTGCAATTCTATTGTTTTTAATAGCCTTGTACCATTACAACCCATGTTTGCTGGTAATTACCAGTACTATGTCCCCGATTCAATGCTTAACGGGTTTAGTTTTGATGGTACGTACTGGAATTTTGTTGAGGATATTGATGCAAGAAACCCTATACGTGAGCGTAACCCTTTGCCTACACAGCCAGAAAAAGAGAATTTCGACCCAGGTTTTTTGTACCGGTCTGGGCGAGAAACAGGTGTTCAGTAAGCAGGGGATTAGTTTTTACCTAAAAGTTGTTTTTTTAGATTGAAAGCTTATGCAACGGTAATCCTATTTTGTGTTAGTGTCTTTATTGTGGATGTTTCATGTGTCTATTTATTTAGTTTCAAAGGAACACATGGAACATTCATGGGGTAGTGTCATTCTACAGTGTGTTAGCATTGTTAACATGAATGTTTCATAACGTAAACCTGGCCAGCTTCATCGCGTATAACTTTTATCGATTCGTCTTTATCAATAAAACCATCCTCCGAAACGGCATCAAAAATTCTATCCTCAATCTGTACTCTACCCGATGGGCGCAAAACGGTAACGGCCACCCCTGTTTTTCCTACCGTATCCTTTTGACGCTTATCTATTCCAACGTATCCATCTTCCTTTGTTAATGATGAGCTTAGGGCAAGCGAAGGGAATGTAGGCGATGTAAGCAGTTTACGGCTAAGAATTATTGATGTAACTATACCCGTAAGCAGCGATACTGAGACTATGGCGAGTGGCTTCAAAATCTCTATCCAGGAGAAAGGTTTTGCGTCTCTAAAAATATCGTTATCAATCATGGCAACGGTAAGCCCAATAATTATTAGCAATATTCCGCTAATGCCGGCAATGCCAAAGCCAGGGATCACAAAAATTTCTAGTGCAACCAGTACTAGGCCTATAATAAAAACCACTATTTCGTAATGTTCGGTTAGGCCCTCGATATAGTGTGGTGCAAAGTATAAAATTGCTCCCAAAATGGCTATTACCAAGGGGAAACCAACTCCTGGTGTTTGCAACTCGAAGTAAATTCCACCCACAATAAGCATAATTAGCAACCCCGAAATAACAGGGCTGGTTAAAAAACCTATAATTTTATCAACCGCAGTTGGTTTAAATTCTACTAGCTCATAATTATCGATACCCGCATGGGTTAAAAGGGCTTCAATCGATTCGGCTTTTCCTTCACAGTATCCCCAAAGCATGGCCTCTTCGGTGGTGAATGTTAGTATTTTACCTGTATCAATAAGCCCCTCAATAAAAATCGATTCATCAACCATTGCCTCAGCAATTTTTGGGTTACGACGCCATTTATATATGGTATCGCCATTCTCAATTACTGGATATTTGCCTTTAGCCTCGGCAGTTGACCGCATAATACCACGCATAAACGATTGGTACTTATCGGGTGCCTTTTCGCCAGTTTGGTTTACCACGGTTGCGGCGCCGATGCTTGCACCCTGTCGCATGTATATGCTGTCGGCAGCAATGCTTATAAGCGCACCTGCCGATGCTGCCTGATTGTCGATAAAAACCCAAACGGGAATGCGGCTGTTTAGTATTTTAGTGCGAATGGAGTCGGCCACGTCAACCAAACCTCCGTATGTATTTAGGTGTATGAGTATTATGTTGGCATCTAGCTCGTTGGCCTCGTCAAACCCTCGCTGAATAAACCGCCATGCCGAGGGCATAATTTCTTCCATGATATTAACCTTATACACAAAGGTTTTATCGCTATTAAGAGTAGTATCAGTTACTCCGAATAGCCAGCTGGCTAGCAGTAATAGGGTAGTGGTAAGTAGTATGGTTTTTGTTTTCATAGCTTATTCTTTTGAAGAGCTGTTTTTATTCGGTCTTTAGCTTGCGAGCGTATTCCCAGTATAACGAGAGCGCCTCCCTTTTTTTTCTGTCAAGCAAATACGATATATTTTGGGTTAGGTAAATATAGGCCTCTTTATGTGATATTTGTTGGTTAATGTAAGGTGTAATGCTTTTATCGATATGTTGAATGCCAAATTCTAGAGCCGAGTTAAGCGTTTTTATGAAAAGCGGATCTGCACCATTACTCGTTGCCCATACAGCAAAAACCATGGGCAGCCCTGTGAATTTTTGCCATTCGTTGGCCATATCAATATTCGTTTTAAAGTGTGGCTCATAGCCAAAAACCTTGTCGCCAATAGCCAAAATTGCTTCATCCTCCTTAAAATCGGAGGGCTTACTGTTGGGATTTAAGGTTTTCCATTCAAAGTTTTTTTTCCAGAAGTATTTTGCAAGAATTTTTATCAAATTTACCGATGTTCTCGAATGGGTATCGAGATATACGGTTTTAATATCATCAAAATGGCCATTACTTAATAGCTCAACAGTGCGGACAATACCATTACTTCCTATGCAGTAGTCGGTTGTGATTTTATATTCGGGTTTATCGAGAATTGCGAAAATGGGTGTAAGGGCAACGTCAGCCTGGTTTTCCGTCAACTTTCGGGCACACTCGGCCGGATTATCTAACGATAAGTCGATAAGGCTAGCCGTTTCACTTTTTTGCAGTCCGTATACAAAGGGTGCGGTATTTAGATACGATACAGCCGATACCCTAATCTTTTTAGCCATTTGCTCTTAGTTGTATGATTGCTGCAAAGTTAGCTAAAAATGGGGTAAAAAATAGGGTGTGGTTTTGCACATTCTTAGCGAGTTTAGGTATAGGGCCGAGCTAATTTTATGTTTTAGCTAAATACGCTTAATAATAATGTGGATAAAAATACTGCTAATCCCCCAGCAACTCTTTGTAGATTTCAAGGTTTTCATCATCAAAACAAACAAAGGTTACCTTGTGTGGGGTACTGTTATGGCTTAAAAAACGGCTAACCGTTTCAACGGCAATTTTAGCAGCCAGCAATTTCGGAAAGCCATACACGCCAGTGCTGATATTTGGAAATGCAATGGATTGTATACCGTGCTCCTTTGCGAGTTTTAAGCTGCTCTCATACGCATTTTGTAGCAGCTGTTGCTCATTGCTGGTGCCTCCATGCCATACAGGGCCAACGGTGTGTATTATGTATGGCGATATTAGATTGTACCCTTTCGTTATTCGAGCCTCGCCAGTTGGGCAGCCCCCAATGGTTTTGCACTCTTCGAGCAGTTCAGGCCCTGCCGCCCTGTGAATCGCTCCATCTACACCCCCACCTCCTAAGAGCGTTGTATTCGCCGCATTTACAATGGCATCAAACTTTTGGGCAGTTATATCACCCTTAACTAAAAACAGCTGTGTTTCGTCGAACTTTTTTTTAGGCATAGTGTTTGTTGCGTTACTTAATTATTTTAACTTTGTATTCAAATTGTAAATTTAAACAAATTGTTTCATTAAAACTTTTTATCTTATGAAAATTAAATCATTAAAGTATTTGGCTTTAGCCATGTTTGCAGGTGTACTTACGTTTACCTCTTGCGAAAAAGACCCAGAGGTGTTCGATGCGCCCACTATTATGTTTGTAGGTGAAAATTCAATGGTACTTGACATTACTGAGGGGCCTGCTTATGTCTTGGAGTTTAGTGCAACCATTACTGCCCCTGGTAAAATTGAATCAGTCTCTGTTGAGCGTTCAAAGATTTTGGGAAATGATGTTGTGGGTGATGTGGAATCAAAAAATTACTCAGATAGCAACAGCGGATTGGCCGAGGCTACAATTAGGCATGAAGATAATATTAACTCCGAAGACTTTACTGATGGTACAATTGATAAAATTGAGTATGCTGTTGTTGTTACCGACGAGCAGGGTGAGGTTGTGAGTGCAGTTTTTACTGTAACTTTACCTTTCACAAAACTTGAAGCTGAGAAAGAAGGTGAAGTTTGGAAAATCCAGAGTTTCCATGGTAAAGGAAGTTGGAACCTTAAAGATGACGTAGCTGTTACAGCGGTTGGTAATGAGGAAGATGTAGTTGCAACTAGGTATATGATTAACAATAACGGTGTTTCAACATCTGGTGATGTAGTCACTAACTTTGATGGTTCATGGTCGTCGGGTACAGTTAATTGGAATAGTGATAATACTACAGATGGGGTTACCGAGGGAAATGGCACCAAGTTTGTAAAGGCAGATGGTTACGATTACGAGTTGGCTAGTATTGAAGTAGCATGGAGTCTATTTAACGCTGCTGGTGAAGATAATCAGTCAACAGAAGTAGATGCGCCTGCCGTTGATGATATTTATATTGGTGTTCTTGATGATGAAATTTATGTTATTAAGGTTACTGAGGTTGATGAAACTGCAGAAGCCCCAGCAGGAAAGGCTAACACAGGTGTGTTAAGATTCACTTACAAAAAATAAGCAACACCTATAATCATAAAAAAAACCTCGCTTAGTAAGGCGAGGTTTTTTTTATGATTAATGTTTTTTACCATCCCATTCCACGTCCCATTCCACGCCCCGCTCCTCTTCCTCTTCCGCCACGGGTAAATCTTCCGCCACCTCTTCCTACTACACCAGCACCTATGCCCATTCCAGCACCTCTGCGGGTATTGTACATTGCTTTTTGCTCATCGGTTAAAAGATCGGCAACGCTAGCTCTATGGGCAGCGCTTCTTTTCTGGATTTTTGTTCTAATGGCACCCATTTCATCAATAACCTTATTTATCTCATCGAGACTTGGGTTGGCGGTTACCTGTAAGCTTCTTAGCTGTGCACGTTTCACGTTAAGCTCGTTATGAAGCTGGGTTAAGTCTTGTAAATGGTTGGTCCTTAGCTCTGTGATCTTCTCGTTTTGTTCAGGGGTTAAGTCTAGAATACATTCGCCCCAGTAGTATGGCCTGTTGGCATCATTAGCTACTGCAGCATTCCTATTAGCGTAGTATCTGCCTTGCCCTACGGCGTTGTTTGCATATCCTCTGCCCATTCCTCGTTGGGCAAAAACGTCGGTTGTTGTGGTTAGCGCTGCTGCCACTATGGCGACAGTCGCAAAAAGTTTCATTTTTTTCATGGTAGTATCTGTTTTTAGTTTATACATTGTGATTGATTGCTATTTAATAGCATTAGTGAAATTGTTATTCGATAATTCTTCTGTTTCGGAAGTTCCTTTGTCTATTTTGGCGTAAATGCCGTTGCTCCAGCTCGAGTTTTCTTTGCCCGTTCTGCATGCCTCGCGAAAACATTTGTTGTAGCTGGTTGTATTGCTCGGGCGAGCAGATTTCTCGAAGCGTAATAAGATGATCTATTGTTGCTTGCTGTTGCTGTTCATGTAATTTTCCCACTTCTTTAGCCAGGCTATCTAGTAAGGTTCTTTGGGGGTCGCTTTTGTTTAATTCGTTCATTATCAGATTGTAATGGTTCTTTAGTACGATCCTGTTATTCCTGGTTTGTTCGGCGTATTCGGCCCTCATACTTGCAAAAAGTTTTTCTTGTTCCGTATTAAATCTTAGGTCGTTTGCTATTATCTGCGAATGATTTGTTCTGGTTTGCCTAATTTCGCGTTGCGATGGTGTGCTTGGCGCTGGTTTAGGTTTGTAAAACAATATGGTTCCGATAACAGCAAGGTTTACGGCAACTGATAAAACCAGTATTCCTATAGTAATTCTATTTTTTGTTGTGGCATTCATGGTTTTGGTTTTATTCGTTGATTTCTAAATTATCGTAGGGTGAAAACATCTCACTTGGTAAATAATCCTCAGCTATCTGGGTCCAGCTGTTAATCTGTTCGTAGCTGTTTCTTTCCGAAACCCATGTGTTAAAAAGCGTTCCAATGGTTATGCCTATAGCTATTCCGGCTGCTGCTAGGGTTGCTATTGCCGATTTGCGCATTGCGATAATGGGTGCTGCAGAGGTTTTGCTCTTATCCTGTAGCCTATCCCAAACTTTTGCCGCTAGAAAAGGGTTCTCTTTAAACTCATCCTTTTGGGTTTCAATGCTTGTGTATATCTCTTTTATATTTTCAAACTTTTCTTTACAAGCATTGCACGTGGCCAGATGTTCTTTTATGGCTTCTTGCGTTGACTCGCTAAGAGTGCCATCTAAAAAGTTTAGAAAATCTATATTTGCCTTGTTGCAGTTCATTTTATTAGTCTTTAATTAATTAGACACCAATTTTTGAAAAAACTTGCGCTGTGTACAAATTATTTTTGCATTTCTTTTAAAAGATGGCTCTGTAGGTTTCTTTTTGCCCTAAATAGAAGCGATTCAACCGACGATAGCGTTAGCTCCATTACCTCTGCAATTTCCTTATATGCTAAATCCTGATATTTATTTAATACAAAGGCTGTTCGTTGGTTTTTTGGTAGCCTGTTAATGGCATTTCTAAGCATTTTTTTATTTTCATCTTGCTCAATTCTATCGTCGGCTCTGGGGCTGTAGTGGTCTTCAATATCTCTTGGTTTTGACATTTCGTCTTTGGGTGCAAAAATATCCTCAATTCTTCGAAGCGTTTTATGTTTCTGCTGTTTACGAATGTGGTTCAGCGATTTGTTTACAGCTATTCGATAGACCCAGGTTGAAAATTTAGATTCGCCTCTAAATTTGCTTAACGATTGGTAAACCTCAATAAACACCTCTTGGGCAATATCCTCAGCGTCGGCATAGGAGTGTACAAATCCTCGGCACGTTTTTGTAACCAGCGCTTGATACCGGTTCACAATCTCTTCAAAAGCCTTTTGGCTGTTGTGTTCCAGAATATCATTTATGAGCTCATTGTCGGTCATTCGATGCGATTGATGTCAAATAAAATTTAAACTTGGTACTGTTTTGACACGCTGAATTTACAAAACTTGCGCATAAAACTGAATTCTTCTAACTTTTTTTGCGTAACATGGAATATCAAAGTTTAACTTAATACATTTGTGGTAAATTATTAAAGCTATGAGTATTCGAACAAAAATGATGCTTGGTTTTATTATTCTTGCCTCGATGCTTTTTCTTTCGGGCGCAATTTCAGTTTTCGAGCTTACCAGGTTGGGTAAATCAATAAAAGGGCTTATACACGATAACTACAAAAGCATTGATTACTCTAGGAATATGCTTGATGCTCTCGACCAGCAGGAGAATGCGTTGCTGTATAAAATTTCTGGCGACTCTATTAAACCAAGGCAGATGTTTTATGAGGCCGACAAATTTTTGCGAATTAATCTGGATAGTGCGAGTAACAATCTTAATTTGGTTACCGAGCATCTGCAGGTTGATTCGGTAAGGATGTTTTACGAGAAGTTTTACGCTTGTGCATCAGCCAATTTTGATGATTCTAACTTTTCGATAGATGATTTTATTCGTTTTACTAACCCCTTACTAATAGATGTAAATGAGCATGTAAAGAACTTGATAACTATTAATCAGCAGGACTTATCCAAATCAGCAGCATTTCTCGAAACCAGTGCACAGCGCGCATCGCTTCCTGGTTTAATAGTTATTGTTACTAGCCTGATTTTTACATTGGTTTTTACCTATCTGGTTCATTACTATTTTGTATCACCAATTTTGCGGTTAACCAAGGGAATTAACGATTACGTGAAGTTTCGAAAACCCTTTGCAGTACATCTTGAAACCAAAGATGAATTTCATAAACTAAAGGAGTCCATTGTTAATTTAATTTCGCTCACTAAAACTTCTGATCGGAAGTAAGCTCTTTATTATGCGCCCACATATCATTATACGCTATATTGGTCTGGTTCTGTTGCTTAGCTCGGGTTTTATGTTCGTTTCGTTTCTAATCTCGGCTTTTAATGCAGATAGTGGCCGGTTACCATTACTGCTTAGCACCATACTTACTGCGCTAACAGGTGTTTTTCCTCTCATATTTGTACCCTCATCAAATCAAGTTTCGCATAAAGAGGGGTACGTAATTGTGGTATCAAGTTGGCTATTAATCTGTTTTTTTGGTATGTTGCCCTACCTGCTTTGGGGAGGGGAGTTTTCGCTTGCTAATGCTTGGTTCGAAAGTGTATCGGGATTTACTACAACTGGTTCAACAATACTTAATGATATTGAAGCACTGCCAAAGGGGCTGCTTTTTTGGCGCTCGGCAACGCATTGGTTGGGTGGTTTAGGTGTTATCCTGTTTATGCTAATAATTGTACCGGCGCTTGGCAAGGCTCGGATGTCGTTGTCGAGGCTCGAGATGTCGCCATTAGCTAAAACAAATTTTCATTATAAAACCAATAAAACCCTTAAAATTGTGCTTGTGGTTTACTTAGGGCTTACCGCAACACAAACCATTTTACTGTATGTTTTTGGCATGAATTTATTCGATGCCGTAACCCACTCGTTTGGCACTATTGCAACTGGAGGCTTTTCGCCAAAGAATGCCAGTATAGGCTTTTATAATAGCATAGGCATAGAGGTTATTGTGATTGTATTCATGTTTTTGTCAGGTATGCACTTTGGGGTTCTGTACTCAATGTTTGCATTCAGGAAAAATAAATGGTATAAATCCTCAGTGGTACGGTTTTATGCCTTATCATTTTTGATTGGTATTATTGTGGTAACCTTTAATACCTGGGGTTCAATATTCGAAACGTTCCCCCAAGCGCTTAGGCATGCTGCATTTCAAGTGGTGTCAATTGGAACAACAACAGGCTATGCAACAGCAAATACAGCCATATGGCCTCCATTTTCAATCATGGTGCTAATATACTTTACTTTCCAGTGTGCTTGTTCGGGTTCAACGGCTGGAGGTATTAAAGTGGATAGGGTGGTTATTTTTTACCAAACGCTTAAACGGCAAGTGCTTAAACTTCAGCATCCGCAAGCTGTTATACCAGTTAGGGTCGATGGTAAAGTGGTTGACGATGAGGTGGTAGATTCGGTTTTAGTATTCATTGTGCTATATATTTTAATTCTTTTTATTAACGGTTTAGCGCTTACCGCCATGGGGGTTGATATAACGACTGCTTTTTCGGCATCGGCAGCAACCATTGGTACGGTTGGTCCAGGGTTTGGCGAGGTAGGTTCGGTATCAAATTTTACAGTTATTCCCGATTTCGGAAAAGTCCTTCTTACGTTTAATATGCTACTTGGACGCCTCGAAATTTTTGGACTTATGCTCATAGTTTTCTTGAAATGGTGGCGTTAGCATCTAAATTAACCCGTATTATTCATCTTTTTTGTTAAAGATGAATGCAAATGCGGGTTACCCCGACCTAGTTGAGACCAATTTTGGGCAACTAGATTGGTTGTAAAACTTAGTCGCTGTCGGAGACAGCAATTATTCGAATGAATAATTGGGGTTAAACTCTTAAAACATACTCTTTATTATGATTCCATACCTTCAGGTTGAGGATATTAGCAAGTCGTTTGGTGATTTGGTGCTTTTTACCGATATTAAATTTACCATTGGTAAAGATCAGCGTGTGGGGCTAATTGCTCGCAATGGTGCAGGAAAAACTACGTTGCTTAGGATTATTGCTGGGCTTGAGTCGAAGGATTCGGGATCTATTGTTTGGCAAAATGATTTACGGTTAGGTTACCTTGAACAAAATCCTGTTCTAGATCCTCAAAAATCTATAGTTGAGAATGTGTTTTTATCCAGCGAACATAAAGGCGAGGCTATTCTGACTTATCAAAAGGCAATGATCTCGCATCAGAAGCATGAAATGCAGGTGGCTCTTGATCTTATGGAGAAGCATAATGCGTGGGATATAGAGGTTAAGGCTCGTCAAATTCTTACGCAGCTAAAAATTACAGATCTCGAGCAACCGGTTGACACCCTTTCGGGTGGTCAGCAAAAACGTGTGGCTCTGGCGGCAGCACTTATAAACGAGCCCGATTTTTTAATTCTCGATGAGCCTACCAACCACCTCGACCTTGACATGGTAGAGTGGCTTGAGGAGTTCCTGAAAACTAGTCGAATAACCCTGCTTATGGTTACACACGACCGTTTTTTTCTTGATAGGATATGTACCGATATTATTGAGTTCGACCACAAAGAGCTATACTGGTATAAAGGGAATTACGCGTATTATATCGAGAAGCGACAGGAGCGGATTGAGGCTCGAAGTGCACAGGTTGACAAGGCATCAAATCTGCTTAAAAAGGAGCTCGATTGGATGAGGCGTTCACCACCAGCCCGAACAACCAAGGCGAAATATCGAATTGATGCATTTTACGAATTAAGAGAAAAGGCATCGCAGCGATTTGATAGTAGCAATGTTAGGATAAAGGTTGGTGCTGCTAGGTTAGGAAAGAAGATCCTGGAGGCGAAAGGGCTGCATAAATCCTTTGGCGATATTACTATTTTAAAAGATTTCTCTTATACCTTTAATCGTTACGAGCGCCTTGGTATTGTGGGTGATAATGGTACCGGAAAATCAACCTTTATCAATGTTATAACACAATCTATTCCGGCTGATAAAGGCGTAATTGATGTGGGCGAAACCGTTGTGTTTGGTTACTACCGACAGGAGGGAATGGCTATTCGTGAGGATATGAGGGTAATTGATGTGGCCCGTGAGATTGCCGAGGTGATTACTCTTGGCGATGGTAAAACCCTTTCGGTATCGCAATTCCTGAATATGTTTCTCTTTGCCCCCGATGTTCAGAATTCATACGTGCATAAGCTTAGTGGTGGCGAAAAACGTAGGCTTTACCTACTCACCATACTTATGCGTAGCCCAAACTTCCTAATTCTTGACGAGCCAACAAATGATCTTGATATAGAGACGCTTAATGTTCTGGAAAGCTATCTCGAGAATTTTCCTGGAGTGGTGCTGGTGGTTTCGCACGATAGGCATTTTCTCGAAAAGGTGGTTGATGGATTGCTTATTTTTGAAGGTAATGGTGAAATTAGCGGGTTCCCAGGTTCGTACACCGATTACTACGAGTGGAAAAAAGAGCAGCAACGTATTCAACAGCAGGATGCTAAACCTGAGGTGCCAAAATCTAAACCCAAAACATCGAAGAGTAAACCTCGTAAACTAACTTTTGCTGAGCGTAAGGAGATGGATGCCCTATCCGAAGAGATTGAGCGGTTGGAAAATGAGAAAGCTGAAGCCGAACAGAAAATAGGCAGCAACACCTTATCGCACGAGGAGCTAACTACACTAGCCGAGCGAATTGCAGAGCTAATTAGCTTGCTCGATACCAAGGGCGAGCGCTGGCTCGAACTGATGGAAATTGATGAGAATGCGGGGTGATGATAAGGCAGTGATTAGTGAATTGTAAACAGTAAGTAGTAGGGGGGGGATACAAATTTTTCCCGTCATTGCGAGCGTTTTTTGCGAACTTAGCGAAGCGGTCTCATGAGCGTAGCGAATAACAAAGCGATCTTATAACTTAGTTGAAAGTTTGCGTGCCCGATTGTACTTTGCGAAGCACCAAAAGGCCAATAGCTAAGAAGGTTGAGATTTAGGTTGAGGTTAAGGAAGTTGCGGGTTGCGGGTTTGCGTACCCGATTGTGATATGCAGAACGCAGTGAACAAAAAGCTACACAGTGTAACACTGTGTTAAACACTGAGAAACCCTTCGACAAGCTATTAGATTTGTTGTGCTATATTTATAGAAGTTTAACCATATTAAATTTCTGAACAACCAGAGGGGCGTTGGTGAACTATTTCGACTCTTAAACATAAAGGTTTATCCTGAGCATTAGTCCTTTGCCCCTCTCATGGTTTTGTTGCCATTTAGAATGTTAAGCTTTAAGGCTTATTAATAGCGTTAGTACAAGAACCACTTGGTTGTTGCAGGTTTTTAATAGCTAAATTCAAAGGTATGAAAAATTTATTTGTTGGCATTGACATTTCAAACGAAAAGTTCGATTTCTGTATGCTCCGAAGAGAAGATCATGCTATCGTTAAAAGGGATGTTGTTGAGAACACCAAGAGCAGCATCTTAAAGTGGCTTAAAACTATGAATATTAATCAGACCGTTTTCTCGATGGAGCACACGGGCCACTATGGAGCCTTATTGATCTACCTCCTTAGCCAAGAGAATGCTGAGTTTTACGTAATAAACCCCCTAGAGCTAAAGAACTCAATGGGCATACAGAGGGGCAAAACGGATGCTGTTGACGCATACAGGATATCCGCGTACACCATTACCAATAAGCACAAGCTAAGTCCATACAGCATCCCTACGGAAGCGCTTAGGAAGCTTAAGGTGTTAATGACGGCTAGAGAACGTTTTGTGAAAATAGCTGTTCAGCTAAAAAATAGCCTAAAAGCGAACATAATTGTAAGTAGAACCCTGGATGTAAAAGATCTAATACGGGAAGAAAAGAAGCAGATACAGTCTATAACCAAAGCGATCACTAATTTTGAAAAGCAGATGCTTGAAATCGTCAGATCGAATCAGGACTTTCAGGTTAGCTACGAGAGAATAACCAGGGTGATTGGTGTTGGTCCCATTACTGCAATAAAATGCATTGCAGAAACGGACAACTTTAGCAAGTTCGCTAATGGAAGAAAGTTTAGCTGCCATTGTGGCCTGGCGCCATTTGCATACCAATCCGGGAGTAGCGTTAAAGGGAGAACTAAGACCCATTACCTGAGAGACAAGTCATTAAAATCAATCCTGTTTAAGGCTGCTGGGAGCGCAATACAGCATGACCCTCAACTTAAAAAGTACTATAACAGAAAGGTCAAAGAAGGCAAGCATAAGCTAACGGCTCTCAACGCGGTAGCAAATAAATTAGTGCTTAGAATTTTTGCTGTTGCTAACAGAGAAGAACCTTTTGTAAAATTAAGTGCTTAAATGTTTGGTTTTATCTTAGAATGCTCAGCCTGACCGTCAGGCTGAGCGAAGCCGAAGCCTATAGCCCTAACTAAAATACATTGAATAACGAATAATGAAGTAAAGAAATACGAGAAGTCATTGGGCCGAAGCAAAAGACCTTCCATACCAAAACTTCTACATTCGATATTCAGTGTTCGATATTCAATATTCAGTTTTTCTGATACTTAAAAATAAATTATGAAATTAAATGCTTAAATGCTTAAATGTTTGGTTTTATCTTAGAATGCTCAAGGCAGAGCACAGTGATACAAGCCAAACAGTGTAAATCAGTAAAATCAGCATCATCAGTGTTCTAATAAACAGTAAAAACCATTAGGACACAGCGAACACTAAGTAGGCACAAAAAGCACTAAGTCATACTTAATCATAAAATCTTTGTGCTACTCTGTGGCTTCTTCGTGAATTTTGTGAAACCAAAAAAGATTAAGGTTGAGGTTCAGGAAGTTGCGGGTTTGCGTACCCGATTGTGATATGCAGAACGCAGAGAACAAAAAGCTACACAGTGTAACAATGTGTTAAACACTGAGAAACCTTTCAACATGCTCAGCCTGACCGTCAGGCTGAGCGAAGCCGAAGCCTATAGCCCTAACTAAAATACATTGAATAACGAATAATGAAGTAAAGAAATACGAGAAGTCATTGGGCCGAAGCAAAAGACCTTCCATA
>JAQVYY010000051.1:0-5775 GCA_028708425.1 Bacteroidales bacterium | reverse complement strand
TTTTCTGATACTTAAAAATAAATTATGAAATTAAATGCTTAAATGCTTAAATGTTTGGTTTTATCTTAGAATGCTCAAGGCAGAGCACAGTGATACAAGCCAAACAGTGTAAATCAGTAAAATCAGCGTTACCAGTGTTCCACACAAAGCTAACCAATCATAACAAGGCAAACTTACCCCATATCTTATTTTTTGTATATTAGCTGAGTGAGATAATAATTATTCGTTTCTTTATTGATAGCACAACCCTAAAACGCACACAAAATGAAATCAAAAACTTTTCTATTGCCATTCCTCTTAGTATTTGTACTTCTTTCGTCTTGTCAAACAGGTAGTAACAAAAAGGTAAACGATTGGGCAATTGCTCTACACGGTGGGGCTGGTGCCATGATACCCGCTAACTACACCGATGAGCAGGTTCAAAAATATGAAGCTGAGCTTAAAAATGCTCTGGCCATTGGCGAGGACATCCTTAAAAATGGCGGCTCCAGCCTCGATGCTGTTGAAAAGGTAGTTAACTATCTTGAGGATTGCCCCCTTTTTAATGCTGGTCGTGGTGCCGTATTTACAAACGATGGTAAGAACGAGCTCGATGCAGCAATTATGTTTGGTAAAGATTTAACAGCAGGTGCTGTTGCTGGTGTTGGCGATATAAAGAATCCCATCTCTGCAGCCCGAATGGTAATGGAGAATTCCCCACATGTGCTGATGGTGGGCAAGGGAGCATCGCTGTTCGCTTCGCAAAATGGGGCCGAAATTGTCGACAGCTCATACTTTTATACAGAGGAGAGCTATCGAACATTACAGCGTGCCCTCGAACGCGATAGAAAGATGGGTACGGTGGGCTGTGTTGCCCTCGATACTGAGGGCAATCTGTCCGCTGCAACATCAACAGGTGGCATGACCAATAAGCGCTACGGTAGGGTAGGCGACGTGCCAATAATTGGGGCAGGAACCTATGCAAACAATAGTACCTGTGCTATTTCGGCAACAGGGCATGGCGAGTACTTTATTCGTTACACCGTTGCCCACGATATTTCGGCCTTAATGGAGTATAAAGGATTTTCACTTGATAAGGCTGCGGATGATGTGGTTCAAAGAAAGCTTGTGGATGTAGGTGGCGAGGGCGGTATTATAGCGGTAGATAAATGGGGGAATGTGCACCTATCATTCAATTCCTTGGGTATGTTTAGAGCTTTTGCCACATCGAGCGGAGAGGGATGTGTGGCAATATTTCAATAAAAAGTTTGCATTTAATGTGTGATTTAAATACCTTTAAACTTCATTAAGTGTTATTTTTAACCTAAAACTTTAAAACTATGGAGAAAAATTTGAATTTTGGACAGCTACTTTCAAACGCAGTTTCTTTAGGTTTGAAAAATTTCTTTTCGTTGTTGGGATGTTTGGTTCTTTGGCTTTTAACTCTCTGGATTCCGTATGTGAATGTAGGAACAACTATTGCTATTGTTACTCTTCCAGCTGCAATAAGCAAGGGTAAGGTTATCTCTCCCTTTGAAATTTTTAGTCAAAAGTACTATAAGTTTATGGGAGAATTTTTCTTGGTTACAGGGCTAAGGTCACTAATTATTGTTCCAGCAACATTGTTTTTAATTATTCCTGGTATTGTGCTTTCAATTGCCTATAGTTTGTCTACTTTATTGGTTGTTGATAAAGGCAAAGGAGCCTCCGAGGCGCTAAAGCTTAGTAATAACCTTACCTATGGTAATAAGGTTGCTATTTTCTTTGCACAGCTAATTTTAGGAGTATGTATTGGTGTACTGGCTTCATTACTAGCCTTGTTGTGGAATCCACTAGGTTATATTGTGGTAATTATAGCCTTGCCTTTCCTTTTGGGTTTAATGGCAAGTGTTTATGGACAACTTGCTAGCGATGTGCCTGAAGGATAATATTGTCAATAATGAAGACTGTTTAAAAGGGTGCCTTTGTGCACCTTTTTTATTGGGCATTACCGAACTTTTTTTGCTAGTAATTGGGGTTAGAGCAACCGATGTAAGCCCAAAAATTTGGTAGTGCCTTGGTACTAATTTCCCCAGAAAAGCCCTTGGTTACCCTAAGGGCTTTTCTGTTTCTAGAGTTTTTATAATGTCATTCGGGTTGCTCGTTGGTATAGAGCATTTTTGCCCCAAGCACAACCTGTAATTGTTATCAGAAATGGTATGCTCTGCAATGGGCAATTTTGAATTTGGTTGGTAAATATATGGAACAAGGTTAGGGTAGGCAGTTTTGCTGATAATACTCCGTAAGTTTTTTGCCGAATCCTTGCCAGCCGTTGTCAATTCTGCAATGTTGGTAACGAATCGAAGGTAGGTGTGCGCCCATTTATAAACAAACGGACCGCCCTTATCAAGCTGCTTGGCTATATTGCTAAGCATTTGCTTCGCCATGCTGTTAAAGTTTTCGTCTCTGAAATATAGTCCAAGGCAAACCAAGTTATCGGCCATGGCAGCATTGGCCGAGGGCATAACACCATCGGTAATGTCCATCTTTCTAACCACTATATTATCGTGCTGTAGCGACGATAGAAAAAACATTCCCGTTTTGCTGTCAAAAAACTTGTCAATTGCCTGACCCGTTAATCGTTTGGCTTTCAGTAACCACTCCTCGTTAAAATCTGCCTGGTATAAATTTATATATGCCTGAATTAAATAGGTGTAATCGTCCAAAAATGCGGGTATGCTAGTTTTACCTTTACAATGTATTCTGTAAAGCTCTTGATTTTTACCCACTAGCGTTTCTTCTATAAATTTTACCGCATCAATGGCATCGGTTAAAAACCGACTATCGCCAAACACTTGGTACGCATTGGCAAAAGCCGTTATGGCAAGCGCATTCCACGAAGCAATTATTTTGTCATCGGTTGATGGTTTAACGCGAGTGCTTCTAGCATTATGCAGTTTTGTTCGGGCTGCCTTTAGCTTTTCGTTAATCTCGTTGGTCGAAATGCCCATTAGGCTGGCTGTTTCATCTATCGAGGCGGCTACTCGTAGCACATTATTCCCGTTGAGAATTCCAGCTGCAGTTACACCGTAAACAACCGAGAACAGTTCCGCATCATCGCCAAGTAGGCTATCAATTTTTTGTTTCGAAAAGGTGTAATACTTCCCCTCTTCACCCTCGCTATCAGCATCCATAGCGCTGTAAAAACCTTTGTTAGGCGAGCGTAATTCACGACGCAAAAAATCGGCAGTTTGATAAACTACCGATCGGTAATTATCATCTTTAAACGTTCTGTAAGCATTGGCGTAAAGCCTTATGAGCTGCGCGTTGTCGTACAGCATCTTCTCAAAATGAGGTACATGCCATTGTTCGTCAACAGAGTAACGGTAAAAACCCCCACCCAGATGGTCGTATATGCCTCCATTTTGCATCCTGTCGAGTGTAACCTTAATGTGTTGTTTTACCTCTTCATTATCGGCAACAGTGGCATAGTCGAGCAAAAACTGAATTGAGCCGGGCATGGCAAATTTCGGGGCACCCCTATTGGCCCCAAATCGCTTATCGAAATGTTTACTCCAGGCGTTAACGTATTTAGGAAGAAAACTCTTGTCGAACTCGTTTTTTTCAACCCTTTTCGAAATAATTCCTGTTTCCGAAATCCCCTCCGTTAGCTCGTTGGCAACTTCAATCACTTTGCCAGGTTCATTAATCCAGGTATGGTTTAAACTTTTCAGAATATCGAGCCAAATTTCTGTTTTAAAGTATGTGCCTCCGTAAACTGGTTTGCCGTCGGGTAACGCAAAGCAGTTAAGTGGCCATCCGCCAGATCGGGTAATAATTTGTACGGCATTCATATATATTTGGTCAACATCGGGGCGCTCCTCTCTGTCAACCTTAATGCATACATAGTGCTCGTTCATAAACTCAGCAACCTGGGGGTTCGAGAACGATTCTCTTTCCATAACATGGCACCAGTGGCAGCTGCTGTATCCAATGCTAACGAGCAGCAGCTTGTTTTCCTGTTTTGCTTTTTCAAAAGCTTCATCGCCCCAGGGATACCAGTTAACAGGATTTGTGGCGTGCTGCAATAAATACGGACTGGTTTGTGTTGATAGCTTATTTGTAGAGCTGCTCATAAAATTTTCCTAAATATGGTTTGTTCTGCCTGTTTAACAATTTCTTTGTACAATTGTTGTTAATAAATCTAAAAATGCAGGCGTACACTGCCACAATTTTTCTATTTTTGAAGATAAATCTATTTAAAAGAACTTAAACCATGCAACGTACACTTATAGTTATTGTATCTATCCTTTTTGTTTTTTCGGTTAGCGCTCAGGATTATAGAATTGAGGTAAAGGTTGATGGATTAAAGGATTCAACATTGCAAATGGGGTACTACTTTGGTGAAAAAACTTTGCTTGCCGATACCGCTCCTGTGAATAGCAATGGCGTGGCAGTGTTTAAAGGCGATTCGTTACTTCCCCGAGGTATGTATTTTGTGGTTTTACCAAACAGCTACTTTGAGCTGCTTATTACCGATAATCAGCAGTTTAGTGTAAGCACAACGCTGGAAAATGTGGCTAAGGATTTGGTGTTTACCAATTCGTCCGAAAACACAGCATTTACAAAGTACAGAACCTTTTTGGCCCAGAAACAGGGTGTTATGAGTAAGCTGCAAAAACGTGCTCAAAGTCAGAAAGAGGATGGGGGTGAGGTGAAACAAAATCTACTCGATAGCATTGCCTTGGTTGATAATGAGGTTAAGAGCATGTGGGATGCCACCATTAAGGCAAACCCTGAAACGCTACTGTCAGAAATAATTAGGACGTTGAAGCCTGTTGAGTTTCCCGATTTTAATATACCCGATGATGCCCCCAATGCCGATTCGCTTAGGTGGATTACCAGTATAAGGTACAACCAGGAGCACTATTTTGATAACGTAAACTTTTCGGAAGCAGGGCTTATTCGCACACCTTTTTTTCAGGATAGAATTGACAACTATTTTGATAGGGTGCTAATACCTGTTGCTGATACAGTAATCCCGTATGCTAATAGCGTGATTGAACGAGCACAGGCAAACGACGATATGTATCGTTTTATTGTAACCCATCTGTTTTCAAAATACTCAAATTCATCTATTATGGGAATGGATGCCGTTTTTGTGAATATTGCCGAAAATTACTTCCTGTCTGGCAAAACGCCCTGGATAACACAAGAGACCAAAACCAAGATAGCCGAGAGGGTTGCCAATTTAAAACCCAATTTAATTGGCGAAGTGGCGCCCAATCTTAAGATGAGAGATTTAGATGGTTCGTTGCATGAGCTAGGCAAGGTAGATGCAAAAATTATGGTAATCTATTTTTGGGACACTAACTGTAGCTTTTGCAAGAAGACTTCTCCTGCGCTCAAAAAACTTTACCAAAAGTATAAGTCGAAAGGGTTTAATGTGTTTGCCGTGTACACCCAGGGCGAACCCGATAAGTGGGAAGAGTATATTGAGAAGAATGAGCTGGATTGGATAAACGTTTGGGATCCAATGCGCACAACAAATTACCACAAGCTGTATGATATTTACAGCACGCCAGTTATCTATGTGCTCGATAAGGATAAGAAAATTATTGCCAAACGGATTGGCATCGAATCGCTCGAAAGGTTTATTGAAGAGGAGATTGATAAGTAGGAAAACCTTTTCCTGTCTTCAGCGTTGCAACACCCTAAAAATTTTTGCTGATTATTTGATATAGTTCAGCCTGTTCTTCGTCCATCTGTAACAACCTTGACCTGGTATTTTTTGAATCTGGCAATGTGTATGTTATT
>JAQVYY010000009.1 GCA_028708425.1 Bacteroidales bacterium | reverse complement strand
GATCTATGGGGGGATTTCTATATATTAGATCACTATTGTCCGGAGAGTCCCTAATATTGATTACTGGATTCTTCACTCCACTTCGTTACGTTCAGAATGACAACATGTTAGATGTAAGAAGAGGGGACTTGCTGGCGGCGAAGCCGCCAGCAAGCCCCCTCTTCTTATAAAACCTATTAAAGTCTTGTCATTCTGAGCATTAGCGAAGAATCTCAAAAAATTTACCGGACAACAGTGATATTGGATACTAATTGCCTCCTGCAGAGCATTGCGTAACAATCATTTTGCATGCGTTTATGTTGCCTCTGCTACATGCCTCGTGAAAATCGGAGCAAGCTTTGCTCTTATCACCTAAACGAAGGTGTGCCATGCCCCGGTTATAGTATCCCGATGTAGATTCGGGGTCGAGTGCAATAACCTTATCGTAATCATCGATTGATTCGGCATAATTTGCTAAGCGATAGTTTGCAAAGGCTCTGTATTTTAGAGCCGAAGCATGTCGTGGATTGATTTTCAGGGCATCGGTAAAATCGGCTATGGCATTATCGTAGTTCTCATCTTGCATGCAGGCTACGCCCCTGTTTACATATAGCTGAATATCGGGCTCATTTCCGCTAAGTTGAAAGGCCACGTTAAAATCGTCAACTGCCCTTAGATACTGCCCTTTCATATTATTTAAAATGCCTCTTCGTAGTACGAATTCGGGGTTTTTAGGATATGCTTGTACTGCCCTATCGATATATTTTTGAGCATCTCTTAAATTTTCGGAAAGAAGATGTGCACGAATTATACCAGCTAGAGCCTCTTCATTCTCTGGGCTTTGACTCAGAATTTCTTCAAATAGTTTTATGGCTTCTTTGTACTCGCGAGCATCAAGCTTTTTATTGGCCTCGCCTGTTGAAGTTGTATCCTGAGCAAAAGCTAAGATGCAAGTAAACGAGAGAATGGTAAAAAGTATGCTGAGTTTATATTTCATGCTAGTAAATGGGTTAAATACATCTTTAGTTCGATATTGCTGTTTCGAATTTTGTTCTATTAAGTATTGCTCGCCCAAGGGTAATTTCATCAGCATACTCCAAATCGTCACCGAATGATATGCCTCGGGCAATAACCGAAATAGCAACAGGGTAATGATTAATTTTTTTAAAGATATAAAAATTTGTTGTATCCCCCTCAAGTGTGGGGCTAAGTGCCATTATAATTTCTTTTACGTTGCCTTCCCCAACCTTGTTTACTAATCCATCAATTTTAATGTCGGCAGGGCCAATGCCTTCCATTGGGTTAATTACCCCACCTAGCACGTAGTAAACCCCATGGAATTGGTTCGTCGATTCAATAGACATTACGTCCTTAATGTTTTCTACCACGCATACCGTTGTATTGTCGCGATGCGGATTTGAGCATATGCTGCAAACATCTGTATCGGATATGTTATTACAATGACGGCAATGCTTTACCCCATTTTTTAGCGTTGTGAAAGCTTGCGAAAATCGCTCAACATCGCCATTGGGTTGCCTTAATAGGTGTAAAACAAGTCTGAGTGCAGTTTTACGACCTATCCCAGGAAGTTTCGCAAACTCATCTACCGCATTCTCAAGTAATTTCGACGGAAAACTTTGAATATTCATGGTATACAATAATTCTAGCTAATGCAAATCTACAAATAATCGGTTAAAGCTATGCATAAGAACAAGTTTTTTATTTCCCCTTTTTTCTTTACACTTGCACAATCATTAAACGTATTGCCGTGAATCCAGTTTGGGTGATTTTTATCATAGGGTTGTATTTTCTGACGCTAATCGTAATAGGACGTATTACAGGTCGTGATGCCGACAACGAATCGTTTTTTGTTGGCAATCGCCAATCGCCTTGGTATGTTGTTGCTTTTGGCATGCTAGGCACTTCGCTTTCGGGCGTTACATTTATTTCGGTACCTGGGTATGTGGGCGATACGCAGTTTTCTTATCTTCAGCTAGTTTTAGGGTATTTATTGGGCTACTTTGTTGTGGCCAACGTACTTTTGCCTCTATACTATAGGTTAAATCTTACTTCAATATATACCTATTTAGACTCTCGTTTTGGTTTTTGTAGTTACAAAACAGGTGCTGCTTTCTTTTTGATTTCCAGGTTAATAGGGGCATCCTTTAGATTGTTTTTAGTGGCTACTGTGCTGCAAATTACGGTGTTTGATGCATGGGGAGTGCCGTTTATTGTAACGGTTTTAGTTACCATTTTGCTAATTTGGCTTTATACCAATAGAGGGGGGATAAAAACTATTATTTGGACCGACACGTTACAAACGGCAGCCATGCTGCTCGCTGTAATTTTCACTATTTACTTTTTGGCTAGGCAAATGGATTTTACTTTTGTGTCAATGGTTCAAGCAATAAGGGATAGCGAGCTAAGCCGTATCTGGTTTTTCGATGATTGGAACGATAAACGTCACTTTTTGAAACAGTTTTTTAGTGGTGCGTTTATAACTATTGTTATGACAGGTTTAGACCAGGATATGATGCAAAAAAACCTTAGCTGTAGAAACCTGAAGGATGCAAAAAAGAATATGTACTGGTATGGATTTGCCTTTTTGCCTGTAAACCTACTTTTTCTTTCGCTTGGGGTGCTACTTTTTATATTTGCCCAACAGAACGGAATCGTTATTCCAGAGCAAGCCGATGAACTGTTCCCCATTATTGCAACTCAGGGATACTTGCCTTCCATAGTAAGTGTTTTATTTATTTTAGGTATTGTAGCCGCAGCATACTCAAGTGCCGATTCGGCATTAACGGCACTTACAACATCGTTTACCGTTGATATATTAAATATGGAGGGGAGAAGTGAGCAGCAGGTAAAACGAATTCGAAAGCGGGTACACATTGCCATTTCGCTAATAATGGCGGGCGTTATTATGGTTTTTAAAGCCGTAAACGATGAGAGCGTGATAAGCGCAATATTTACAGTGGCAGGTTATACTTATGGCCCTTTATTGGGCTTATACGCTTTCGGGTTGTTTACCCGTTATGGCGTAAAGGATAAATGGGTGCCATTGGTGGCAGTTATTTCTCCCATTATCTGTTACTTTTTGGCGAAATATTCACCAACCCTTTTTAATGGCTACGAGTTTGGTTTTGAGCTGCTTATTGTAAATGGTGCCATCACATTCTTGGGTTTGCTGTTACTGGTTAAAAAAGGCGTAAGAATTAAACAACCTTTTATTGGGTAAGATAGATATTCGCTTTTTTTATCCCATTAAGAAAAGTTTATGTTATACCAAACGTTTTACTATGGAATGAGCTTTGTTTTATTTTGATAAAAAAAAGATGTAAGTCTCTTTTTTGTTGTTTAAAGAGGATTCCATATCATTGGTGTCCGGTTAAAACTTATAGTTTCCTCCCTATGGTCGGAATGACAGGGGGTTGAGTCATATTCGTGAAAGGAGGGCTTGGTTAGCGGCGAAGCCGCTAACCAAGCCCCCCCCCCTAAAAACTAAACATTTGTCATTGACAAAGCCATTTCTATTTTCAACGGTTTTGTCGAACATGCGTTTCAGAGCGAAACGTAGTGAAGCGAAGAATCTAAAATACAGAATTATGTTTTTACCGGGCAATAGTGATTCCATATTTATAGCGTTGAATATACTCAGTTATTGTGAATACTCATATATAGCGTTAAATATAAAGCTATAATAGCTTGTTGTAAGTATTAATACATATATTTGCCGCCCTAGCTTAGGGTAGAATTTTATTGTAAAAACATGATTTCGTTATGGTAACGTATAGGCGTTTAACGCTCAAGGAAGCTATTAATCAGTCAAGAACACTATTTCCCAACAGGCCATCATTGGCTTTTGTGGGGGATAGTGCGATGTCGTATAAAGAGCTTTCAATTGCTATAAAAAACACATCGAGCTTATTGTTAACGCTAGGTGTTGAAAAGGGCGATAGGGTAGCATTGCTTGGAGAGAATAGCCCCAGCTGGGGGATTGCCTACCTTGGCATTACCTGCATGGGCGCTGTAGTAGTACCCATACTTCCCGAGTTTTCTGATGTCGAGGTTGCCGCTATACTTAATCATAGTCAGGCAAAGGCTATGTTCATAACGGCCAAGCTATATCCAAAACTTGGTAAGGCGAGTAGTAGTAGTTTACTAAGTACTATTTTGCTCAATAATTTTGAGGTTATACCACCATTGGGTGCAAAAATAGAGCGTGGCATGGGATATAATCAACCCAGCTCAAATGTAAATATCGATTTTTCGGATATTGATATTCCCGAACCAATGGAGGAGGATTTGGCAGCAATAATATACACGTCGGGTACCACTGGTAGTCCCAAGGGTGTTATGTTAACGCATAAAAATCTAGTGTCGAATGCGCTATCAACATTCCAAATACAAGAAATTAGCAGTACCGATAGGTTGGTAAGTATACTTCCTCTTTCGCACACGTACGAGTGTACGGTTGGTTTTATAATGCCCCTAATGCGCGGAGCCTCGGTATACTATATTCAGAAACCACCCACGTCCTCGGTTTTGTTGCCAGCGGTTCAAAAAGTAAAGCCAACAATGATGCTGGTTGTGCCATTAATTATTGAGAAGATTTTTCGTTCAAAGGTTTTACCACAGCTAACCTCAACGCAACTTAAGGCATGGCTGTATAGCGTACCATTGTTTCGTAAGCTATTGCATAGGATTGCAGCTAAAAAGCTACTCGAAACCTTTGGTGGCCAGCTGCACTTTTTCGGAATAGGTGGGGCGAAACTATCTTTCGATGTTGAGAGGTTTTTATTTGAGGGTAGGTTTCCATACTCAATTGGCTACGGTATGACCGAAACATCGCCCCTGCTTTCGGGTAGTGCCCCATCAATTGTGAAGTTTCGATGTGCAGGATTTTCTCTCCCAGGTCAGGAGATGAAGATTGTGAGAAATGGCAAGGATCAAGTTGAGGGCGAGGTATGGGTTCGTGGTGCAAATGTAATGCAGGGGTACTATAGGGATGAGGAGAAAACGGCAGAGGTTATTACAGCTGATGGTTGGCTTAAAACTGGCGACTTGGGCGTTATTCACCCCAATGGATATCTTGAACTTCGAGGTAGGTTAAAGAATTTGATAGTTAGTCCTAGTGGCGAAAATATTTACCCTGAGGATATTGAGGAAGTTATAAATTCGCACTCAATGGTTTTAGAGTCGCTAGTTTACGAGATTAGCGGCAAGCTTGAGGCTAAAGTACTTCTTAACTACGAGGCTATTGGTGCTAAATGTGCTGATTTTAAGGAAATTGCAATTAATATGCAGCATGATATACAGGAAAAGATTGCGAATACAATGGAGGATATACGCCGATATGCAAACTCGAGAGTTTCCTCTTTTTCAAAGCTAAGCGTTGTGGTTGAGCAGATTGAACCATTCGAGAAAACGCCAACGCATAAAATTAAGCGGTTCATTTACTTACACGAAATGTCGTGATATTCTAAAAAACCATGTTTTGTTTGCTAGAGAAATGGCATAAGCTTATCGAGGTGCATTCCTCTTGACCCTTTTAGTAGTATCGAGTACCCTTTTAGTGGGGAACTTTTAAAGTAGTGGCCACATTCTGCTTGGTTAGCAAACCACATGGCACCTTTAGCTTCGCCCTCAAAATGTTTCCCTATAAAAGTTACGTTTTCTATCAAGCTTTTCGCCAGCAGTGCCATTTTTTTATGCTCCTCGTTAGTGTAGTTACCCAGTTCCAGCATATCACCTAAGATAGCCATTTTTGGCTGGTCGCATTTAAGGTTGGCAAAATTGGTTATGGCTTGTTCCATGCTGCTAGGGTTTGCGTTATACGCATCAAGAATAACGGTATTGTTAGGGGTGTTAACAATTTGTGAACGGTTATTGCTTGGCTGGTAACTTGCAATGGCTTTAACGGCATCTTTTATCGAAATGCCAAAATGGCCTCCAACGCTCATAGCTGCTAAAATGTTCTCAACATTATAATTACCAACCAGCAGGCTATTTAACTTTAGTTTTTCGCCATCATTTTCGAGTACGAAGGATAAGAACGAACTGCCTGTATCTACAAATTTGAGTTTAAATAGCTTTGGATTATACTTAACCATGTGTGAGAAACTAAATTTAGTAGCAAGCTCTGTGAGTACTGGATTCTTACTATTAATGAATACCGTGCCATTGTTCTCCATGAGGTATTTATATAGCTCCGATTTCGCTTTTACTACCCCATTAAATGATCCAAAACCCTCGAGGTGAGCCTTCCCAATATTGGTTATTAGTCCATGTGTTGGCTGCGCAATAGAACAAAGTAATTCTATTTCGCCTAAATGGTTGGCTCCCATTTCAATAATTGCTATTTCTGTATCTTTTTTAATCGACAGGATTGAGAGTGGAACGCCAATATGGTTGTTAAGGTTGCCTTGAGTGGCAAATGTTTTATACTTACTGGTAAGTACTTTATTTATAAGTTCTTTAGTTGTGGTTTTTCCGTTACTGCCCGTTAAACCAATTATGGGGATGTTTAGCTTGTTACGATGTGTTTTTGCCAGATTTTGTAAAAATTCCAGTACGCATGGTATTACTACAACCTTTTGGTTACCTAAAAGCTTTGGGTTATCGGCTATGGCAATTTCTGCTCCTTTTTCAATAGCCTGTTGAACAAAATTATTCCCGTCGAATGATTCACCCTTTAGAGCGAAAAATATATCAGTCCTATTCAGAAATCTGCTATCGGTGCAAATTTTATGACCATTTTGAAATAGCGTGTAAACATGTTCGAGGGGGGTATTCATGCTATTATCAATTTACTGTAAAAAAACAAGACCCCATTTTTGAATGAGGTCCTGTTTTTTTTAATATTTTATTAGGCTATCGCCTTTTTATCTGAGAGCCAACAGCCTCCATTGCACATCTAAAACCAATATCGTTAGTAGATGATGCTTCATCAAGGAACCTTCTAGTTCCTGGGCTTAGCCAGTATGCTCTGTCTTTCCATGAACCTCCTTTGTAAACCCTTACATTATCGTTAACTAAACTTGCCATTCCGTCGTTTGCCCTGTCCTCGCGTACCGTTTTTCCTTGATCATACATTATATTTGAATTGGTGGTGCTTTCTGCATTATCACTTTGCAGGTAGTCAATACTTGATGCTAGGTCACCATCCTTATAGTTAACATAGTATGCTTTGTTATAGTTTGGCCTACCAGCAGATTCTTCTGGGGTAACCTCTCTATATCTTACCCTACCTAAGCTATCAACGCTTTTGGGTGTGCCATCAGGGTTGGTGTCAAGTGTCTTAAATATATTACCTCGGAATGGGCGGAATTCGTCAACATCTTCAAAGGATTGGGGGCGATAAACGTCTAGAACCCATTCGTTAACATTGCCAGCCATACAGTATAATCCGTAATCGTTAGGCCAATAACTTTTTACTGGGCCCGGTATGTGCTCTCCGTCATTAAGGCTTCCAGCAATTCCCATAAGGTCTCCTCGTCCGCGTTGAAAGTTAGCCATCATTTTGCCTCTGTTTTTCGATTCGCTATTTCTAACGTTATAACCATTCCATGGGTAAATTCTTCGTTCAACAACACGCTCATCGTATGTATTGCCTATTAAACCTTGAGCAGCATATTCCCATTCGGCCTCTGATGGTAGACGATATTTTGGTAGAAGTATGCCATCTTCAAAAGTTACCCTACGACCTTCTTCTTGGCCAGGTTTCATGCTTGGTCGTGTGTTACGAACGGATGCTTCGTACATACCAAGGAGGTAGGCGTCGGTGTTAAAGTTCTCGGCATCAACCTGTTGCAGGTCGAGGTTTATGTACCCTTCTTTATAGAGAAGCATTTCGTTTACCCTGTCGCTACGCCATAGGCAGTAGTCGCTCGCTTGAAGCCAGCTAACTCCCACAACTGGATGCTCGTTGTATGCAGGATGGCGGAAATAGTTCGTTACGTAAGGGTCGTTGAACCCCAAGGGGCTTCGCCAAACCAAAGTGTCGGGTAGCGCGTTGCGGTAAACATTTGGGTAACTTACGTAAACTCTACGAAGCCAGTAAAGGTACTCGCGGTAGTCTTTGTTTGTTACCTCAGTTTCGTCTATGTAAAAAGAGGCAACTGTTACTCTAGTTGGTAAGTTGTTCCAATCGTACATTAAATCTTCCTCTACGCGCCCCATTATAAAAGTACCGCCTTCAATAAAAACTAGACCTGGCCCTGCTTTGGGAACGTAATCGGTTACAACCTCAAAACCTCCGAATTCAGGGTCGTTATAATTCCATCCAGTTGTTGGTGACACATCCGACGAACCACCGAACATGGCACACGACGAGAATGCTGCAATACCTGCCAAAAGCAGAACGATATAACTGTACTTCAATTTCATAGTTGATTGTTTTTCCTGTAAATATACCTTTATTATAACTTCAAATATAGAAATAATTGTTTAATTAAACTTATCCACACACAAAATAAACTAAAATAGAGGGCTTTTTATTGTGTGAATCTTTTTTCTTGACCACTTTTTATACTTAAAATTCATCCCAAAGGTTACTTCATGCGACGAAGTATTTAGCCCTCGAAACCCTCCTTTTAACACACTAAAATCGTAACTATATGCAAATGAGTGCTTAGCGTTGTGATAACCCGCTATAAAAACAAAGGTGTAATTTTCTATTCCTAGGTTGTTTTTTACCCAAATTCCTGTTGATAAATTTTGGTGTGAAAGGTATAACCCTACATTGAGTTGTTGATAGTTTGATTGTTTTTGGTAAATTATATTTGGAGATAAAACCAAGCTCTTCCGCAAAATATACCTTTTATATATGTTAATATCGCAACCTATATGAGCGGTGTATTTTCGGGGAAGTTTACTTGAATAATGCCCTTGGGTCATGGTGTTGGGCTCAAGTAGATGATGAACCGCAAATCCTCCGTAAAATATGTCCCATTCGCCTAAAAAACCTACCGCAAAATCTGGCATAACTTTACTGCTCCCGCTGTAGTCCACACTTGAGGTAGGGTTGCCCATTTCGTCAACCATATCAGGAAAGACCAAGTTTCTGGTATTTGTCGATTTAAAGATGCCTCCTGCCTGTATGCCGCCTCTGATTTGAGCGTTGTAAGCTACTCGCAAATTGTAAGAGTACATCACATCGAGGGTTAGCCAGTTAAGTGTTCCAAGGGCTTGCATGTCGTTAATTATGTTGATGCCAAAACCACTTTTTTGTTCAATAAAGAACGTGTCGAAACTTGCTCCGTACGACATATAGGGCGATTGTCGGGTAAGCCATTGGTTGCGATAGTTTATTGAGGCTCTTTGGTGTTTAGGGTTACCAGCATAGGCCGGATTAAGGTATAGCTGATTCGAAAAGAATTGTGAAAAACTAACATCCTGTCCGAATGATACACTTGCTGTTGCAATGATGATTATAAAAGAATAAAGAAAGTTTTTATGGTTCATTTTACAATATAAGCCAATAGAATAGGTTTTTTATTACACAAATATTGATCAGACCTCAACTTTTCAAAAGTAAATAAAAACGATTGGTAAGTTCTATGTTATCTTTGTAAAAATAAAAACTAGCTTAATACGTTTTTATTTTGTACCAATAAAGGTAATGTAAACTTTTCTTTTTTTTGTAAAAAAAACCTAATTTACAATGGTTAAATATTTTATTGCAATATCCTTATTTTTTGTTGTTTTTCAAAGCGGTGTCGCGCAATCGTATAAACGTACCATCGAATGGCCCTCCGATAGCTTGTCGAAATCAAATTATAAAGATTTTGACGATCAGCCTTTTGGTGCCTTTTTGTGGTTCGAAGATGGGGTGAGCTATCCAAACCTCACTACCATGTTGCCCTACTATAGTGAAACTATACCCGTTTCGAACGATGTTGCCAATAGTGCTGATATAGAAGTGGTTTCGAAAACATTCGAGCCTTTTAGCAATGCGGATAAAAATGCATTGAGGAAGATTCTAAGGGAAGAGATAGAAAAACAGGATCTAATTGTGGATGTGCTTTGCGCTAGGGGGAAATACTTTTTACAGTATAGTATCCCTGCAGTAGGTATAAATCCAGCAAATGGGCAGGTTGAAAAATTGAAAACTTTTTCTATCGAAATAAAACGGAGTACGTACCCCATTTCTCAAGTAAAATCTGATGATAAGAGCACCTATCAATCGGTGCTTTCCTCGGGAAGTTGGCAAATGGTTTCGGTGGCAAAAACGGGGGTACATAAAGTTTCGTATGCAGAACTTCTGGACATGGGGTTTTCTAATGTTGGGGATGTAACCATCTGGGGTCAAGATGGTAAGCAGTTGTCGTTTTGGAATAAGGATGTAAGTCTCGATGATTTAATTCAGATACCAATTTATGTTGATAAAGGTGCTGATGGTACGTTTAATCAGGGCGATAACATCTATTTTTTTGCACAGGGGCCGGTTACATGGCAGTATGATGATGATGAACAGTTCTTTTCGCACCATATTCACGATTTTGCCAGCGAGATAAGGTATTTTATCACAACAAGCATGGCAGAAAAAAAGCGGGTTAGCACCTTACCCGAGGTAACGTTACCCGTTACAAGCTGGAGCACCTCTTTTGATGATCTGCTATTTTTTGAGCGAAATGATACGAATTTGATAAAATCAGGAAGGCAATGGTTTGGTGAAGCTTTTGATGTATATACAACCCGAGAGTATGCAACCGGATTAATAAATCCGGTACCGAACGGCACAGCAAGGGTAAAGGTTAATGTGGCTGCTCGCTCGTCTGTTGGTAGTTCATTTAGCCTAAAGGCTAATGATATTTCTGTGGGTAGTATTTCAATACCCTCGGTTAATCTTGGTAACCCTAATGGACATTTTGCTGCACAGGCAAGTAAACTTTTTAGCTTTAGCCATGCTAATAATGAGTTGAAACTTGAGCTAACCTACAATAAACCTACAGCTGCGGCTAAGGGGTGGCTCGATTACATAGCTGTTAATGCTCGGCAAAAGTTAACAATGACAGATGCTCAACTTCTATTTAGAGACCTAAATTCTGTTGATGAAAACGCAGTAACTCAATTTTCTGTTGATAATGCTAAGGATAATTTGAAGATTTGGGATGTTACAGATTTTTTTGCACCCCAGGTTGTACCATATAGCCAGTCGGGGAGTGTTATTAATTTTAGGGCTCAAACGGATTTATTAAAGCAATTTGTGGCTTTTTATCCAAGTAAAGCAATGGGTGTTAGTTTTCTGGGCGAAGTACCCAACCAAAATATACATGGCCAGCCGCAGCCTGAGATGGTAATTGTTGCTCATCCCAATTTTATGAGCCATGCACAGGAGCTTAGTGATATTCATAAGGAGCATAGCGGGCTTAAGGTACTTGTGGTTTCAACAGAGCAGGTTTACAACGAATTCTCATCGGGTAATCCCGATGTTGCCGCCATTCGTAATATGATGCGGATGTTTTACCGAAGGTCGACTACCAGCGCCGATATGCCTCGGTACCTACTGCTTTTTGGCGATGGCTCGTATGATAATAGGGAATCTAGAAATACCAGCTTGGTTCCTACATTCCAGTCGAGAAACTCTCTTCATGCAATAGGTTCGTTTGTATCGGACGATTTTTTTGGCCTGCTCGATGATGATGAGGGCGAGGCAACGGGTTTGCTCGATATTGGTATTGGGCGTATTCCTTGTTCTAACACCGAGCAGGCCAATATCGCCATAAGCAAAATCCGTCAGTACCTTAGCTCATCATCGGTTGGGGCATGGAACACCCAGCTCTGTTTTATTGGCGACGATGGCGATGGGAATATGCATATGCGCGATGCTGACTCGCACGCTCAGTTTGTTGAAAGTACTTACCCACACTATAATATTGACAAGATTTACTTTGACTCATTTCCGCTGGAATCGGGGTCGCAGGGTGATCAATATCCTGCCGTTACTACCGCAATAAACGCCAGGGCAAATCAGGGCACCCTTATAATGAACTATGTTGGCCATGCAAACGCTGAATGGTTGGGGCACGAGCAGGTGCTAAAAATTTCGGATATTCAGAGTTGGCGTAATTTTGATAAGCTAATGCTATTTATAACGGCAACGTGCGAGTATAGTCGTTTTGATGATTTAACCAAAACCTCAGCTGGCGAGCATGCCCTATTTGCTCCACGGGGTGGTAGTATTGCCCTTGTGTCCACCTCAAGGGTTGTGTTTGCAACAGCGAATAAAACGCTTAACCGTAATTTTATTGAGCAGGTTTTTGCCGAGCGAACAGAAACCCTGCCAAGTGATGTGGGGAAACATTATCGTTTAGGCGATGCTCTTCGGCTGGCAAAGGTTGTAACAGGTGGAGAGATAAATAAGCGAAATTTTTTATTGCTTGGCGACCCAGCTTTACAGCTGCATTATCCAGTGGGGCAAATGGGTATTACTACAATAAACAGCATACCGGTGGATGAAAATATCGACACCCTGAAGGCGCTAAGCCGAGTTGATATTAAGGGGGGCATAATCTTACCAAAGCGGAACGAATCCTTTGGAAGCGAAATGGAATTCACACTTTTTGATAAAGCTAAAACGCAAACCACCCTAAGTAATAGGGGAAATGAACCATTTGTATACACATCCCGCCCAAACGTTATATATAGGGGTCGTTCAACCCTTAGCGATGGAGCGTTTAGCGGCAGGTTTATAGTCCCCAAAGATATAATGTATAGCTATGGGACTGGTCGTTTTAGCTTGTTTGCAAAGGGAGTATCCGAAAGTTACGCTGGTGTTTTTGAAGATTTTTTGGTTGGCGGAATTAGCGACAATGCGGGTAGCGACACGGAGGGTCCCGATATTAAGATTTTTATGAACACCGAGAGCTTTGTAAGTGGTGGTGTAACCGATGCAAGCCCTAAATTGGTGGTTCATTTAACCGACAGTTCAGGGGTAAATACAACTGGGGTGGGGATTGGCCATGATTTAACCGCAACACTTATTGGCCAAGAGGAAACTACCATAGTGCTAAACGATTACTATATAAACGAGCTGGATAGCTATCAGCGGGGTACGGCTGAGTACCAGCTGTATAATCTATCGCCAGGGCCATACAAATTGCGAGTAAAGGCGTGGGATGTTTATAATAATAGTTCGGAGGCTGAAATAGAGTTTGTGGTAAAAAGCGACGAGAAATTTGCCCTTTCGCATGTGTTAAATTATCCTAATCCTTTTACTTCAACCACGGGGTTTTACTTTGAGCATAATCAGCCTTACGAAGATTTTGATATCCTTATCCAAATTTTTAGCCCATCGGGCAAGCTGGTAAAAACCTTAGAGCACTACGTTGTAGGGCAAGGCGATTATCGTGTGGGGCCAATTACTTGGGATGGGCTTGATGATTTTGGTGATAGGGTAGGGCGTGGAGTATACTTTTACAGGCTTAAAGTGAAAATGGGCAGCGGCAGAATTGCAAGCGCCTATCAGAAGCTAGTTATATTAAAATGATGGGCAGCATAATAAAATCAATTTTTTATTGTTATCATTTAAGCTAGTTTTGTGAACTAAACTTTTTTTTAAATGATTAAAAAGACTTTCGTACTACTTTTTGTGCCCATGCTGTTGCTATGCAACAGTATACTGGCGCAAACCGATGATGATTTGAGTTTCTTAGAAGGATTGAATGCATTGCATGTAGCCGTTCCTTTTTTGCAAATAGCTCCCGATTCGCGAGCAGCATCAATGGGTGATGCTGGAGCTGCCAGTGTACCCGATGCCAATAGTCAGCATTGGAACCCTGCCAAGTACGCTTTTATTTCAAAAGATAAGGGCGTTTCGTACTCATATACCCCTTGGTTGCAAAACCTTATTAAGGATATGGACCTAAACTACCTGGTTGGGTACTATCGTTTTGATGACCAGCAGGTGGTGAGCGCATCGATGCTCTACTTCTCGATGGGAACAATAATTTTTACCGACGGTCAGGGCACTAAATTGCTTGACCATAATGCTAACGAGTTCTCTTTGGATGTGGCATACTCGCGTAAGTTTTCGGAGAAAATAGCGGGTAGCATTGGATTTAGGTACATCCGTTCTGATTTAACGGGTGGTTTTGCACAGCAGGGGCAGCCAGTTTCTAAGGCTGGCAACTCTGCAGCAGCAGATATCGCAATGTACTACGAAACCCCACTAAATATTAATAATAAAGCCTCGGCACTCGCTCTAGGATTTAATATTTCTAATATAGGTACAAAAATTTCGTATAATGATGATGCCATAAAACAGTTTATTCCTACTAATCTTCGTGTAGGAGGGCGTTTTTCAGTTGAGTTAGATACCTATAATAGGGTATCATTTATAGCTGATGCTAATAAATTACTCGTTCCCACCCCTCCGGTTTACGATGATGCAACAGGTGATATTCTGTATGGGTACGACCCCGATGTACCACTAATTACTGGAGTATTTCAGTCATTTTATGATGCGCCTGGTGGTTTTCGTGAGGAGCTACGGGAGATAAGTGTAGCTGGTGGGTTTGAGTATGTTTATGCTGAGCAGTTTGCTGCAAGGGTAGGTTACTTTGGAGAGCACTCAACAAAGGGGAATAGAAAGTATATTACTGTTGGAGCTGGAGTGAGGTATAATGTTTTTAGTCTCGACTTTGCATACCTAATTCCAACACTTGGTCAGCATAACCCTTTAGCTAATACCTTTAGGTTTACGCTGGGTTTCGATTTTGAACCATCGCGTCGGGGTAGGAGAAATTAGTTTTAATCCCAATTATTCATTCGAATAATTGGGGTCTCCGACAGCGACTGAGTTTCACAACCAATTTTGTTACCCAAAATTGGGCTTAACTAAGTCGGGGTGACCCGCATTTGCATTTATCTTTAACAAGATTGATGAATAATGCGGGTTAATAAATGTGATGAATAATGCGGGTTAATATGAATTTTCGGGTTGGCGTTGGTTACGATGTTCACAGGTTAGAACCTGGCTACGACTTGTGGCTTGGGGGCATAAAAATTGAGCACAGTAAGGGTTCTGTTGGTCACTCCGACGGCGATGTGCTTATCCATGCCATTTGCGATGCGATGCTAGGTGCTGCTGCGCTTCGCGATATTGGCTTTCAATTCCCCGATGACGACCCCATGCTTAAAGGAGTTGATAGCAAGCTGCTTTTGAAGAGAACGGCTGCCCTTGTGAGCGATGCGGGGTACGCTATTGGTAATATCGACTCCACTATTTGTATACAGCAGCCCAAAATTAAAGATTTAATCCCGATTATGCAGCAAGCTCTTGAGGATGTTTTAAACCTTGAGTCTGGCTCTTTGTCCATAAAAGCCACCACAACTGAAAAACTCGGTTTTGTTGGTAATGAGCAGGGTATTGCAGCATATACCGTTGTGCTTTTGTATAAAAAGCAGGTAGACCTTTAGGTAAAACAACTCTATCTCCTTCTTCAAAACTTACTTTGCTACTCAGCAAGTCTTATGCACTTATCCTCAATAGTAATTAGTTTTGCTTTGTATAGTCCACCTATAGCCTTTTTAAAAACCTTTTTGCTTATGCCAAGTAGTGCGTAAATATCCTTGGGATCGCTTTTGTCCGAAACCCATAAAACGCCATTATTTTTATCGAGCTTATCGAGAATCGTTTGTGCCATCTCGTCCACCTTTTCGTAACCAGGCTTCTGAAGTATAAGGTCTATTTTATCATCCTCTCTAATTTTTTTAATGTAGCCCTTAATTCGCTTACCCTTATTTAGATATCTGAAAACTTCATTTTCATAAATAACTCCCCAATGGGCATTGTTTATTATGGCGCTAAAGCCCAAGTCTGTTTTGTTGTATATCAATAGGTCAACCTCTTGCCCAACCTCATAGTTTGGAGGGGTATTGTCTAGAAATTTTTCAACTTTTGCCGATGCTGCTAATCTATCGGTTTCGTAATCAATGTATAACCCTACTATGTACCAATTACCTTCCTCCATGCGCAATTTTTGTTCGCGAAAGGGAACAAAAATATCTTTTGACAAACCCCAGTCGAGAAATGCGCCAGCATGGGTAACCGAAACAACTTGCAGTTGGGCTATTTCGCCAAGCTGTAATTTTGGCGTTTCGGTAGTGGCAATAATTCGATCTTCAGAGTCATAGTAGATAAAAACATCTAAAAAGTCATCAGCTTCAGTATTTTCTGGCACGTAGCGGCGAGGTATAAGAATTTCTCCGTGTTCGCCACCATCGAGGTAGCAACCTATGCTAACTTCTTTTACAACTCGTAAGCTATTCATTTTGCCAATAGATGCCATTGTATTTAATCTTTTAGTGTGTTAGTATCGTCTGAAAATTGCCTCGACCTGTGGGTCCGAAAACGATGAGCCAGAGTATGAAAATGTCCAATAAATAGTGCTAAAATCTCTTGCAACGTGCCCTGTACCGTTAAAGGCATCGTATGTGTTGGTGCCAATAAGTGTAATAATTGTGTCTGAAACCGTTGCATAGGTTTCATTATCAAACCCAAGGTTGTAAAAATTATATAGCTGTATGGTCGAGGAATCTTCTCCGAAATAATCAATGCTTACGTTGTACTGTTTGTTAGTGTTATGTTCAAAGCACATCCATGCGCCCAGAATAGAGTTTTCTGGATACGTGGGTTTGTTGTTACATGATGCTAACAGTAACAGCAAGCCCATGGTTATTAGGTATATTTTGAATAATATTCGTTGCATGGCGCCTATTTTGTTATGGGTAAATGTCCGAAATTTATTAGCTAAATGCAAACCCGCATTTGCATTCATCTTTAACAAAATTGATGAATAATGCGGGTTAAGGGGCCAAATAGTTATCTTTTTCAGCAAATTTTTAATTCACTAAAAAAGGGAAGCAAAAGCTCCCCCTTTTTTTATTATGGTATAGTGACCTATAGCTATAGTACTAAACCGAGGTCGCACATTGCGTTGGCAACTTTCATAAAACCAGCAATATTGGCACCATTAACGTAGTTGATGTAACCATCAGCACCCGTTCCGTGATCAACACAAGCGGTATGGATATTTTCCATAATTTGCTTAAGCTTAGCATCAACCTCTTCACGTGTCCAAGCTAATTTTTGGCTGTTTTGAGTCATCTCAAGGCCTGAAGTTGCAACACCACCAGCGTTAACCGCTTTACCCGGCGCAAAGTTAATTTTATTCTTTACAAATGCTTCAATAGCTTCGGGTGTACAACCCATGTTTGAAACTTCGGCTACGGTTTTAACGCCATTCTTAATAAGAGTAGCAGCATCGTCGCCATTAAGCTCGTTTTGTATAGCACAAGGCATCGCGATATCAACCTTAACTTCCCATGGTTTTTTACCTGCAACAAATTTCGAACCTGGGAATTTTTTAGCGTAAGGCTCAACTATATCTTGGTTAGAGCTGCGAAGTTCTAGCATATAGTCAATTTTATCACCGCTAACGCCTGCTTCGTCGTAAATGTATCCGTCGGGACCAGAGATAGCAACAACTTTAGCTCCTAGTTCGGTTGCTTTTGTTACAGCACCCCAAGCAACGTTACCAAAACCAGAAATTGCAACCGTTTTACCTTTAATGGTATCCTTGGCAGTTTTAAGCATGTGGTCTAGGAAGTAAACAGCGCCAAAGCCAGTAGCTTCGGGACGAATAAGCGATCCACCCCAGTTTAAGCCTTTACCAGTGAAAACACCAGTGTGGTTGCCTGCAAGCTTTTTGTACATTCCGTACATGTAACCTACTTCGCGTGCTCCAACGCCTATATCACCAGCAGGAACGTCAGTTTCGGCACCTATATGTTTCCAAAGCTCAAGCATAAAAGCTTGGCAGAAACGCATAATTTCATTATCGCTACGTCCTTTGGGGTTGAAATCTGAACCACCTTTACCACCTCCCATGGGGAGAGTAGTTAAAGCGTTTTTGAAAGTTTGCTCAAATCCTAAGAATTTAAGAGATGATAGGGTTACACTGGGGTGGAAACGAATTCCGCCTTTGTATGGCCCAATAGCACCGTTAAACTGTACGCGGTAACCAATATTTACATGAATAGTACCCTCATCGTCGGCCCAAGGCACCTTAAAAGTAAATACTCGATCGGGCTCAACCATGCGCTCAATAATTTTGTGAGCTTCAAATTTTGGATTTTGGTCGTAAACGTCTTTAACCGATTCAAGAACTTCGTGAACAGCTTGATGAAATTCACTTTCTCCTGGGTGTCTCTTTTCCAGGTCGGCCATTATTTTCTTAACATCCATAACTAAAAGTTTTAAGTGTTTATAACATGTATAACAAAAAAAAACGAATGATATTTAAGGGTTTATCACCCCTTTTTAAAGAGATGTAAATATCCGCTTTTAAAACTGAATTTCAAAGAAAAACCGTTTTATAAAAACATGATATTAAACAGGTTCAAGAGAAATGTTTTTAATGATTGTGCGTTTCCTTTAATTTGGTTGTTTGTGTAGGCTTTAATACAATCCCCCTGTTATTTTTTCCGTCGATATGGGTTAGCAACGGCGATTTGAATTGGATACATCTAATGTATTCAGTTTCGTGGTATGCAGGTTGAATATTTAAGAAATCGACATCGAATGCACCATCGTTTATGTATGGGTTAATGGTTAGGTAGCCTACCCTAAACGAGGTTAGGTTTTGGAAAAAGTGTGTTCCTTGGCTGGGGTCTACCCTAAAGTTTTTAAGTCCAGATTCAACTATTACTCTCGCCTCGGAAATTTGCGACCATTTAATGGGTATGCCCAGCCAGGGGTCGCTGCTGCCCCAGCGCCCTGGACCAATTAGAATGTAGTTGCGTTTTTCATTACGGTAGCGTTCGTTTATCATCTCTATCTCTAACGCAATGTCCTTGGTTTTTGCTGGGTTAAATTTTTTTGGTTTAACGTATACCACATCGTAAATATTGGCAATTGTGCCATGGCCTAAGGCCGATTCGGAGTAGATAATAGTGTCGTTTTCGTTTACTTCTTTCCATTGAATATCATCTGTTCCTTCGTGCTCAACAATAGGCCTTATTTGCAGCAGATTGAACACTTTAGGCATATCCTTGGGGGTGTTTAGGTTCGCTGCAAATTCAATTTCCACAGGGCAATTCATCCCATTTTGCCCAATCTCGAGCAGGTCGCGTAAAATATCGGCCAAAGGAAAGGTGTTGTACTTCAGTATGTTGGCAAAAGTAATTAGTTTCTTTCCCCTTTGTAAATCCCCATCTACTATGGTTTGATTTTGAATGTCGAAAGTTGAGGACACGTTGTGAAAGTCGGTAAAGTGCTCGGCCTTGGTAATATCTAACCTTTTTATATTTATTCCATCATCGGGTGATGGGGTAAAACTTTGCGGGTCCATATCCAGGGCGTAGAATGTTTTCTGAGTATTCCTAAGTGCCATATCGGGCTGCGATAGCTGTAGCGTTTTTTTAGGGAATTTTGGCGAAAAGCGTAACGAGACACCTCCTTCAACAATAAGTTTTCCTAAGCCATACCCAATGGAGGCTACTCCGTGCTCTGGTTTTTCGGATCCTACGGGATAAAAGTTTATGGATTGAGCAACGCCCGAGAGCGTGGGCAGAAAGTAGTTTTCGTGTTGGGTTCCGCATACCTCTTGTATTATAATACCCATCTTTTCTTCGTCAATAATATTGCTAGTTGCCAACATGTATGCCTTGCTTGTTTTAAAGAATACCGAGGCATACACGCTTTTTATAGCTTGCAGTAACATATTTAGCATAAGCTGCTTGTCGGTTGTGTGGGCTATCATATAGGTAGAATAGATACCAGCGAATGGTTGATAATGTGAGTCTTCGAGTTTGCTAGACGACCTTATGGCGAGCGGACGCTTTACGTTTTGTATAACCACTTTAAGGTCTTCAATTAAATTTTTAGAGAGCTTTGCCTCGAGGAACAGCTTAAGAATTTGCTCATCCGAAGTATTTGATATTCCAACCTTAAAGAGGTTGTTTGATTCAAGGAAACTATCGAAATGTTCGGTGCTAATTACCACTGTGCGCGGAATGGTTAGGGTAACATTAGGGTACTTGTTGTACAGGTGGTTATTTCTGATTATAGTATTAACAAAGGCAAGGCCACGTGCCTTTCCGCCAATAGACCCATTGCCAATACGAGAAAAGAAATTATACTCGTCAAATCGATTCCTGTCGAAGCTAGCGATTACCCCCCAGCTTTTGCTCATTCGGTAGGCTGAGATGGCTTGATAGAGAAAATTCCGAACGTCGTCAAGCGATTGAAAATCCACTAGCGACAGTGGTTTAAAGAGTTGCCCTATTGAGAATAGCGCACGGGCATTTAGCCATTTTGAGAGGTGGTTTCGGTTCGAATGGTATGCTAACGATTCGTCGGGAATGGTAAGGATAGCCTTTTGTAGCGCAGGTAAATCTTTTGCCCGACCAACCTCTTTCATGGTTTTTGGGCTGTAGAAAACGAAGTCATCGAAGCCAAAGTTCCCGATTATATAGTTACGCAGGTTGATATTATAGGCCTGAGAATACTTGTGAATGAAGCCTATACCGCGCTCGTCGGCGTATTTTTTATTGTCTAGGTTTGAGCTTTGAAGAAGTATCGGAATGTTATTATCATCGGCTTTAATATGTTGACAAAGGTTTATTCCCATTCTACCCTCTCGGATACTTTTTTTATTCGCTTTAAAGTTAACATCTGTGATAACCCCTAGCACATTGTTTTTATACTTGTTATATAGCGAAAGGGCTTCGTCGTAGTTATTTGCCAATAGTATTTTGGGTCGGCCTCGCATGCGCAGAACACGTTTATGTTCAGTGAGTGCTTCTTGCATAAAGCTTCGGGCTTGTCGCATTACGGTTTTATATAGTACTGGTAGTATGCTTGAGTAGTATCTAATCGAATCCTCTACAACTATAATGCATTGAACCCCAATGGTTAGTATATCATTTTCGGCGTTCATCTTGTCCTCAATCAGCTTTATAATTGCCAGCAGCAGATCTGCATTGCCCAGCCAGCTAAAAATGTAATCGATGCCCGACAGGTCCTCCTTTACAAGTCGAACCGACACCTCACGCGAGAAATGCGTGAGCATTACTAAGGGAGTGTTTGGTATTTGTTTCTTAATTTGTTTTGCTAGGGCAAAGGTGTCAACATCGCCAACATTTAGCATCGATATAACTAGGCCAATTTGTTCCTCGCTATTTAAAACCTCCAGCGCTTCATGTGCCGAATGAACCTGAATAAAATTGGGGGGATATCGCAAGTTTAGCGATGTGTACTCGTTAAATATTTGCTCATCGATTCGGCCATCCTCTTCGAGCATAAACGCATCGTAATGACTACAAATAAGCAGCACTTTGTATATGCGTTTCTGCATTAGCTTGTTAAAAGCTGTTTCTGAAAAGTCGAGAGTAAATTCGTTATGGTAGTTTTGTGTAGTTTTCATAGATCAGTTTTTCACCTTTCAATAATATAAGCACTACAATATTACTATTTTCTTACCGATGAAGCAGGTATAAAGTCAAAAAAATGAGCTTGCAACTACATAAATGAGCAATTGGTAGCCCAATTTATGTAACCTTTTACCCGAAGAGGTAAGCCTACTCAATTATCTCTTTAATGGGTTTACCTGTTGCGCCGCTAGGCCAACTTATTCCAATTAGCGTTGATATGGTGGGGGCAATATCGGATATTTTTACGGGTTCCAATACCTGCTTACGCTTTATTTTCCAACCATACCATATTAAGGGTACGTGCGTGTCGTAATTGTAGGGCGAGTTAGCTGAGGTTACGCCCCCGTTTTTTTCAACCCAGCCAGGCTCGAGGTTAATAATAACATCACCCGATCGTCGTTGATTGTAGCTATTTTGGAACTTTTCGAAGATCCCGCTTGTGAAGTTACTCGATTGTAGGTTATACGCTGTAACAGCATTGGCAACGCCAGTGAATTGCAGCATAAACATGGCAACCCTATCCTGAAAGTCGCGAAGCGAAAGGTTTGAGTTTTCAATCAGTTGATGGTTTAGGTATATCTGTTTTTCTTGGTAACCCAAAATCCAGTTTCCTGTATCGTATGCAATGTTTAGGTAGCTCCCCAGTAGCATCATGGCTTTTTGGGGCTCAAAATACCCACCAGGAATTTTCGATTTTTCTAGGTGCTCGGGGGTTGCGCTCACCCCTTGGTCGGAAGTTATTATTAGTAAATAGTTGTGTTTCCCAATTTCGCTATTTAAAAATGCAATAAAGTGCTCAATTTCCCTATCAAGCCTCAAGAATGCATCCTCCATTTCGATGGAGTGGGGGCCATACTTCTGACCAATATTTCGGGTGGGTGTAAAAACAACCGATAAAAAATCGGTATTGTTATCCTTGCCAAGCTCTTCGCCTACAATGGCAGCAATGGCCATATCTTTTGTGTACGAATTGCCGAACGGGTTTTCGAGCAGTGGCGAATAGTCTTTAATAGGCTTTTTAAAGGGTTGCACCACCCCTTGCACCATTCGTTGTAGCTTCGTTTTTATGAGCTCTAGAGTGGTTGGGTCTTTAACTGCGGTGGTGTCGGCTTCTAGGTAACTTTGTAATGGGTTAAGTAGTTTCCAGTTGCGCTCTAAATATATCTTTCCAAAACCCTTAACGTTAAGGGTGTCAACCCACGATGGCAGGCTATCGGTATAGTGATTGTTGGTTATCCAGTGGCCTCTTTCGTTATCGAGCCAGTAGGCTCCGTTGGCGTTGTGCCCGCTCGATATTATGGCTGCAGAGGGTTCAAGCGATATGCCTATTACCTTCGATTTTGGGTTAAGCATCCTTATCTCATCGCCAATTGTGCTGGTTATCAGGTTTTTTGGTGAGTACTTACCATTGAAATAGTTGCCGCCAACGGTTTTAATCTTTTCATCAGCAACGGCATCAATTTCTGTTGAGGTAAGGGGGTTAAACCATCGGTTTGAAACTATGCCATGCACACTGGGGTAGGCTCCGGTGCTAATGGTTGCTAAACCTGGTAGCGATTGGGTTAGAAGGTAGTTGTATCGAGCATTTCGGCAAACTGCACCCTCGTTACTTAAAAGTTTAAACCCTCCGTTGCTAAATTTACTTGAGTAGCGTTGCAGGTAGTCGTAGCGCATTTGGCTTACCACAATTTGCACAATCAGCTTTGGATTCTCAGGAGGAATATCCAGTTGAGCAAATGATTTTGGAGTGAAGCCATGAACAAAAAACACCGATAAAGCCAGCCAGAAGAACTTTTTCATGTAAAGTAGGATAGTAAAATAAGGGGAGCCAATATGACCCCCCTGCAAAAATAGAAAAAAATGAGTGTTTTTTTATTGGTAAGCTGCTATTTACCCGAAAAAATTACACGCTCAGCTCTCTCGCCCTGGTTAGTGATTACCCGAATAAAATAAACCCCCTGAGCTATACCTGAACTGGCTGAGGATGGATTCCAATGGAATAGGTGCTCTCCTTGATGCATATACTCACTGGCAATAGTTGCCAATTTTTGTCCGGTAATTGAGTATACCATGATTTTAACATCCGTTGACCTGCTCAAGTTTAGCCTGATATTAAGATATTGGCCAAATGGGTTAGGCCATAGGCTAAGCGAGCTAATGCTTGTTTCAATCGCAACAGCATTTTCTATAGCCAAAAGAACCTCCTCATTAACATCTTCGGATACTACAGTTACTGAACCCTCTTTATTATTGTAGCCATCACAGGTTATTGTATAGGGGTAAGTTCCTGATGCCACTCCACCAAAAACATACTCACCGTTAGCATCGGTAATCCCTTGTCGTCCGGTGAAAGTTATTATGGCATTTTCTACATCCTGCTCTTCGTCGTACACGTAGAAAGTAACATTATACACAGGCTCCGTATCCTCAATTAGGGTTATAGAAACATTCGCATCATCCTCATCTACCCAAATGCTACCTGTTTGAGTATGGTACCCATCCATTGAGACGCTATAAGGATAAGATCCATTAGGAAGTTCAATATCGGCCTCACCCTGTGCGTTGGTCTCTAACTGCTCGTTATTGATACTGATTGTTGCACCCTCAATTGGGTTAGTACCATTGGAAACTGCAAAGGAAACTGTATACTCTTCTACCTCAAGGCTAACATGCTCGTTAACATCAATATACTTAACCTCAATATTGCCTGTTGTGGTAATAAAACCATTTTTTCCAACTATATATTGGCCAGAAGTGCCACGGGTTTGATTGCTGAAAATTGCCTTTCCTGATGCGTTTGTATTTATGCTGAGCTCATTGAAACTAACCGTTGCGTCCTGAACCGGAACACCACTGTAGGTAACAGTAAAAGCAACATCGTTCTGCGATTGGGGGAAGATTATGTAATCGATCCAGGCGCAATCGCTGCCACTGCTAGAGGAATAGTCCTTACTGTACTCCCATTTAAAGGTGTGATTGCCAGCTGTTACAGGGAATGTAACCTCGGTCCAGTTAATCGCTCCACTCCACTTACCATTCTCGTTTCCATCAACATAAAATCTGAGATGATCCCACCCGCTTTCCGATGAAACCTTATAGGCGAAAGTGATTTCGGAATCTGAAACAATATCAAGGGTTATCTGCATGGCAGTGGTTTGGCTATTCGAAATTGGAGCCGATTTCATGCTGTAGGTACCATCAAATGCGGTTGAATTATCGCGAACCCAGTCGCCACCAGTAAATGTAAAGCCTTGTGGTACATCGGTTTCAAAACTTTCGGCATTGCTTGGTGATAATGAAAAGTTCAAAGTATTTGATTCTCCTGTTAGCGTTTGGGTTACCACCTGACTTAAATACTCCTCTTTTGATACCTTAATCTGGTAGGTATTCTCAGGTATTGAGGCAAAGCTATATTGCCCCGAAGAGTTAGAGAAAACGGGGCTTATACTCGAATTTAACAACTCGATTTTTGCGCTGCTAATGGGGTTACCCGTCTCTCCATCTGTAACTATTCCTGAAAGGCTCGTTTGCTCAGCCTGAACTAAAGCCACGTCTTTTATAACCTGTGAAGTGTTGCTACCTATACTAATAGAATGAGTTTGACTTATATAGCCTTCAGCAGAATAGTTAACATCATAGGTGCCAGGTTCTATCATCCGAATATAGTTGCCATTTATGGGGTTGGTTACCACAAATGAGTTATCCTTATCGTGGTTTGCAATGGTAATGGTAGCATTGAGCGGTTCGTCCTGTGTATTAGTAACAGTGCCCTGTATGCCAGTATAGAGCCACTCAATGTGGCTTAACATTGCCTCCTTGTTATAGGTCCAATAGTTTGGCAGGGTTGAACTTGCGGGGTTTTTTGTGCCTGATATTTCAAGGGTAATCTCTCTGCAGTTATGCCAATAGTTCATGTAATCCTGTCTGCCTCCAGTAATTACATACCAATCGCCGCCCTGGGTTACCCCATTACCCTGGCCAGTAAAATAGCCGCTCGGGCTAGCGGCTTGGGCAAAATCGGCATACTGTCGGCTGATGGTGTAAAACCAGCTGTGATCGGCATGGGCATTGGTTGCTGTATTCCACGTATCCCAAGGAAAATTGGCCAGCTCTATTCCACCATGGATGTTAGCCGACATCACAAAGCTGCGGCTATCGGCATACTCCATCATGGCTACCGTTTCAGGCTGATAATTTCCACCTGGATTTTCACCAACCCTTGGGTCGGGAAAATTCCTGTTTATATCAACATTATTGGCGTTATACCGTCTTGAGTTATTAACCGTATGGTTACCTCCGTAGTAAGTCCCGTCGGGGTTAGCATTTGGGTTAATGTAAATGGCAATGCTGTTTACCATATCGGTTACCCGTGAATCGGTTCCGTAGCTCGACAGTAGGTAATCAATCAATCGTAGCATAAGCACATACCCTGTTGTTTCGTCGCCATGCATGGTGCTGGTGTAGAAAAACTCGTGCTCAGCCTCATCAGCAAGCACGTTGTCAGAAATTTTTACAACGTATAGCTTCCGGCCTTGTACAGAGGTGCCAATACTATCGAGTTTGCATAGCCCGGGGTAGTCCTGCTCAAACTTCTTCATCATTGAGCGATATACCTCGTAGGTGGGGTATAGGTCCCAATTGGCCATTTGGTCAATGGTAGTTGCCATTCCCCTATTCTTTATTGCCAGGGTTGGGTTCTCCAACAGCTCGGGCAAATAGCCCAAAGCTTTTAGGGCTTCAAACTCTTTTTGGTTTGCATAAGCAAAAATGGTATCGCCTTCAACCCTATCGATTGACACGGTGCAAGTGATTTTGGTGTTTACAAGCTCTTTATCGCTTTCGGAAATTTTGAAGTAGTACTCCTGTGCTTTTACTGCTTGTGGTAAATGTGAGCAAAGAATAATTCCGATTAAGAATAAAATACGTTTCATTAAAAAGAGTATTTAGGATCAGTTAAAAAAAGTGTTAGTAGTGGTCAAAGTTACTGGAATATGATGGTTAAAGCATAGAAAAAGGTTTTTTTTTGAGAACTAATGCTATTGAAACCCTCAAATCCGCCTTAACCCCAATTATCTATCCGAATAATTGGGGCCTCCGGCAGCGACTAAGTCTCACAACCAATCTAGTTGCCCAAAATTGGGTTCCACTAGGCCAGGGTAACCCGCATTTGCATTCATCTTTAACAAATTTGATGAATAGTGCGGGTTAAAACAAGGAGAGGTAAAGCATTTTTTTCTAAAATATTTTTCATCCCACATGCTATACATTAAACCTGATATGTAGAATATCCCCATCTTCAACAATATAGTTCTTCCCTTCGATATGAAATTTACCCTTTTCTTTACATGCTTGCTCCGACCCTAAACTAACATAGTCGTCATATTTCATCACCTCGGCACGAATAAAGCCACGTTCCAAATCGCTATGGATAGCCCTAGCTGCTTCTGGTGCTGTTGCGCCACGCTTAATGGTCCATGCCCGGGTTTCTTTTTCTCCTACGGTAAAAAATGTTTCGAGTTCCAATAACGAGTACGCAGCACGAACCAGTTTATCTACCCCTGGTTCCGTTAATCCAACATCCGCAAGGAAAGCCATTCTGTCTTCCTCCGTTTCCAATTCGGCAATTTCGGCCTCCATGGCTCCGGCAATAATTAGTATTTCGGTGTTCTCATCTTTTAAAAAACTTTGAACCTGCTCAACGTACTTGTTGCCTTTAACAGCCGATGCATCATCAACGTTACAAACGTAAATAAATGGCTTGGTTGTTAACAAAAAGATATCGGCAATATATTGCTTGTCGTCCTCGCTAACGGGTGCGCTAGATGCGTTTTGGAATGATTCTAAATGATCTTTATACACAGTAAGCACTTCAATGCCTTTTTTTGCATCCTTATCGCCCGATTTTGCAACCTTTTCAAGTCGCTGAATCTTTTTCTCGACCGACTCTAGATCCTTAATTTGAAGTTCTAGGTTAACTGTTTCAATATCCCTAACCGGGTTAACAGAGCCATCAACATGCGAAAGGCTCTCGTCATCGAAGCAGCGCAGCACATGAATTAAAGCATCGCAGTTACGAACTTCGGACAGAAACTGATTGGCATCCTTATCGGATCGACCAGTACTTTTTGTTAGGCCTGGGATATCAACAATTTCAACTGTTGTGTGAACTACTTTTTGCGTAGCGGCAATGTTTTCAAGTATATATAAGCGAGCATCGGGCACGTTTATAATGCTACGGTTGGTTTTATTGCTAAACGAAAAACCGCTGGCTTCGGCTTTGGTAACCGACATACAATTAAATATGGTTGATTTGCCCACGTTGGCAATACCTATAATTCCGCACTGTAAACTCATGAATTGATTTTATTTAAGTAATTAATCTGCAAATTTAGCTTGAAATTTTGGGTTTACTATAAGTTGTCTAGAGAAACATAACCCCAATTATTCGAATGAATAATTACAGTCTCCGACAGCGACTAAGTTTCACAACCAATCTAGTTGCCCAAAATTGTGTTCAACTAAGTCGGGGTAACCCGCATTTGCATTCATCTTTTACAAATTTGATGAATAATGCGGGATAAGAAAACAGGGTCTGACCATGAGCCAAACCCTGTTCATAAAATATAGGTGTAAACCTACATGTGTATTACCTCGCCATAGGCTGCGGCGGCAGCCTCCATAATGGCTTCGCTCATGGTTGGATGAGGGTGAATGCTTTTTATTAGGTCATGGCCAGTTACTTTCAGATTGCGAGCAACTACCATTTCAGCAATCATTTCGGTAACATTGCCGCCAATCATGTGAGCACCAAGTAGTTCATCGGTTTTTGCATCAAAAATTAGTTTTATAAAACCTTCGCGCATTCCTGCAGCTGTTGCCTTGCCCGATGCGGTGAAAGGGAACTTACCCACTTTAACTACGTAACCCGCTTCGGTTGCTGCTTTTTCGCTTAATCCCACTGATGATACCTCGGGGTTTGTGTAGGTACATCCTGGTATATTCCTGTAGTTTATTGGCTGTACATTCATTCCTGCTATTTTTTCAACGCAGGCAATTCCCTCGGCAGATGCTACGTGAGCTAAAGCGGGGCCTGGCACAATATCGCCAATGGCGTATACGCCTTCAACATTGGTGCGGTAGAAATCGTCAACCTTTACACGCCCGTTAACCATATCTATGCCCATTTTTTCAAGTCCAATACCTTCGGTATTTGGGGTAATTCCCACTGCCGATAGAACAATTTCCGCATCAACAACCTCTTCGCCTTTTTTAGTCTTAATGTTTACCTTGCAAAGGTCGCCGCTAGTATCTACCGATTCTACCGATGCGTTGGTCATTACCTTAACCTTTTTCTTTTTGAAAGAACGTCCAAGGGTTCTAGAGACCTCCTCGTCTTCAACGGGAACAATGTTGGGCATAAATTCCACAAGGGTAACCTGCGTTCCCATGGTGCTGTAGAAATAGGCGAACTCGCTGCCAATGGCACCCGAGCCAACTACCACCATCGATTTTGGTTGCTTGGGTAGGGTGAGTGCCTCACGGTAGCCAATAATTTTTTCGCCATCCTGCTTAAGGTTGGGCAGCTCGCGAGAGCGTGCGCCAGTTGCCAGTATAATATGTTTGGCGGTAACCTCTTGGGTTGAGCCGTCTGGTGCTGTTACCGTAACGGTATTTTTACTCGTTAGCTTGCCAAACCCGTTAATTACTTCAATCTTATTCTTTTTAAAAAGGAATTCGATGCCTTTGCTCATGTTTGCGGCCACGTCGCGGCTACGTGCAACTATTTTTTCAAAGTCGGGCTTAACATCGCTGGCCATAATACCGTAATCGGCCGCATGGGTGGCATACTCAAAAACCTGAGCACTTTTTAGCAGTGCCTTGGTAGGAATACAGCCCCAGTTGAGGCAAATTCCCCCTAGATTTTCCTTTTCAATAACGCCAACTTTCATACCTAATTGGCTGGCTCTAATGGCAGCCACATAACCCCCAGGGCCACTCCCTACTACTAATACATCAAAGTTCATGGTAAACAATTTTTATGTATTGAAACTATACTTATGATTTATACACCTCTTAGCTGGGTTCTAATAATAATGTACTTAACCAGCTTAGCAGCTGCAAATATAGTAACTAAAACCATTATAATTGTTGCCCCCGACGGCACATTTATGTTGTACGATATAAGTAGTCCGCCAATTGCACCGACAAAACCTACAACTGCCGATATATAGATTATGCTGCTAAATCGTTTTGTAAATAGGTTTGCAATGGTTGGTGGGATGGTTAGCATTGATATTAGCAGAATAATTCCTACCATTCGAATGCTTAGTACTATGGTAATAGCTATAAACCCCTTTAATATATACGAGAAAGTTTTTACGGGAATTTGCTGTGTTTTAGCAAATTCCGAATCGAAAGCTAGGTACAAGATGGGTTTGTAAAATATTATGAAGAAACTAACCATCACAACGTTTAAAATCAGGAGCAGGATTAAATCGGAAGAGGAAACCGTTAGTATTGATCCGAACAGAAAGGTCATTAGGTTAGGGGAGTAGCCGGGTGTTAGGAATATAAAAAAAATACCAATGGCCATTCCAACCGACCATAACATGCCAATGGCCGAATCTTCGCGAACATTCATCTTTTGGCTAAGCGCTTCAACGCCAAATGCCGCTAGAACTGCAAATGCGGCAGCCCCAAGAATAGGGTTAATTCCAATATAGTAGCCTATACCTATGCCACCAAATGATGCGTGGGTAATGCCCCCGCTTAAAAAAACTAGTCGCCTAGCCACAATGTATGTTCCAACCATTGCCGCGGCAATTGATATAAGCAATGCCGCTGCAAAAGCATTGGTTACAAACTGGTACTCAAAAAAGTTGGCTATCGTATTTAGCATATTATGTTTGTGTTATTCTGTTTGCGTGTGCTTTTTAGTGCTCACCTAAAATTGTATGCGGAATTGGGCCATGTGCAATAACCTGTATGGGGCAATCGTAGGCTGCCAGCTGCTCATTCGAAATTTTATTCGAGGGATGGTAGTGCAGGGTTCGATTAACGCATGCAATGGTTTTTACGTGCGAGGTGATGGTTCCCATATCGTGCGACACCATTACGATGGCCATCTCCTTATTTAGCTCCTTTAGCAATTCGTACAGCTCCTTTTCGAACCTATTATCAACATAGGTATTGGGCTCATCTAAAACCAGCAGTCTAGGGTTTGAAATGAGCGCACGACTTAATAAAACTCTTTGTAGCTGTCCCCCCGAAAGTTCACCAATGGGTTTGTTTTTTAAATCTGTTATTCCGATACGTTGGAGCACATCAAGGGCGAGCTGCTTGTCGTTTTTTGTATATCGTCCGGTAACCCCCTTTTTGCCAAGCAAGCCCGAGAGTACAACCTCATTAACCGTTATGGGAAACTGTTTGTCAATGTTTGTATTCTGGGGTAGATAGCCAAAAAGGCTCTCGTTTGGTTTTTTTGAGCAGCGTTTCACTTTTCCCTTTATTGGCTTAAGTTCTCCAAGCAAAAGTTTTAGTAGCGTAGTTTTTCCACCGCCGTTGGGGCCTATTATTCCCACAAAATCGCGGTCCGAAATCTCGAGATTAATATCTTTCAGTATAATCTCGTTGTTATACCCTGCCGATGCCGAAACTATTTCAATTATTTTTGCCATGGTAAAAGTTGAGTCGCTATAGCTGTTTGTGAATCAATGTTTATTTTAACGCCTTGCTTATTAGGTTTGATATGTGATACATGTTTTCTAACCAGTCTTCGCGAAGCGGGTCAATAACCTCAATGTCCCCACCAATGTCTGATGCCGCCGTTTTTGCGTTGTTTACGTCAAACTCTTTTTGAATAAAGATAGTTTTAGCCCCTTGCTCGCGAGCCGACTGTAAAATTGTTTGCATATGCTTCATGGATGGAGCCTTGCCATCCTGTTCGAGCGATACCTGTTTTAACCCGTAATCGCGGGCAAAATACGCAAGTGCTGGGTGGTATATAAATATCTTATTGTTATCAATACCCTGTAATTTCTTTTTTATATTGATATCGAGCGTATCAATATCCTCAATAAGCCGAGCGGCGTTTGCCTCAAAGGTAGTTTTATGCTCGGGGAATTTTTGCGATAGAACGCTAGCAATGGTGCTTACCATAGTTTTTACCTCAGCTGGCGAGAGCCACACGTGTGGGTCTAACCCATGGTTATGAGCATGCCCGTGGTCGTGGTGTGAGTCGCATTGGCCACTAATTAAATTTAAATCTTTTGAATGGTCAACAATTAGAATGTTAGGGTTCTGTTCATGAATATTATTGAGCATCGACATCTCAAATTCGAGCAAACCCAGCGAAAAATATGTGCTTGTGTTGGCAAGCAGCTTTAGCTGCGATGCGGTAGGTTCGTAAACCTCGGGGCTAGAACCAGCAGGCACCATAACCTCCACGTGAAAAATAGTGTCGGCAATGCGATTAACAAGGTACTTTTGGGGTGCGATGCTAACCACTACAGAGGGTTTTAGCTTTGTTTTTGTGCCATTGGTACAGCTAAATAGGATGGCTGATACGACAAGAAGTAGCGGGAGTGTTTTTCTCATATCTAAAAAATTTGCTAATTAGTAATCAAAATTACCTTTTTTAAATAAAACACAAAATAGTTATAATAGTTTTTATTTATATTGAAATATAAATATATATCAGATAGCAAGATGTTTACGGGTATTGTTTGTGTCAGTAAATAATTTTGTATTTAGTATGCGTTTGTTCGGCAGGTGTTTAAACTGTAACTTTCAACGGGAATTCAATAATATTAACCCGCGTTATTCATCAAATTTGTAAAAGGTGAATACAAATGCGGGTTACCCCGAGCTATTGGAACCCAATTTTGGGCAACTAGATTGGTTGTGAGACTTTGTCGCTGTCGGAGACAGCAATTATTCGAACGAATAATTGGGTTTAATTACATTAATATTGCAGTTTCAAGGTGTAAAAATAATTTTTTGTTTACTTTTGATTAGATAATTATTCAACATGCTAAGGTACTTATTTCTTTTCCTAATTATAGCTACCAACTTGTTTACTTTTGGGCAAAATGACCAGAGTAAGCAGGATAGCCTGCAACTTTTGTTGAGGGAAGCCGAACGAGCCGAAAAGGTTGACATACTACTTCAGCTAAGCGAAATACAAACACGAGAGGAGGCAGGACTAAACTTTGCAACCGATGCATACGATTTGGCTCTATCGTTAAAAGATAAGCACTCTCAGGCCGAAGCCCTTTATTACCTAGGTAGGCACTACTATGAAAATTACAACGACATAAATGCGATAGATTTTTACCGTAAATCGCTTGATATTTCAAAAGAACTAAAGGATAATACTAATATTATTCGAACATCTATCAGTATAGGTCGTTCGTATTACTATCTTGATTCATTAAGAAAGGCTGAGAGTTTTGCAGAACAGGCCATTGAGCTAGCTATTCAAATTGGGGATAGGGTGCAACAGTCTGAAGCGCTTTTAAATATTGCCGAAATTTACGATAAGGAATACAAGCAGGAAGATGCTTTAGGCTATATTTTTCAAGCTTTAGAAGTTCTTAAAGGGGTTGATGAGCCCAAATCATTAGCTGTTGTATACAGTTCGCTTGGTAAGCAGTACTATAACTTGGGTGAGTTTAAAAAGTCTATTGAGTATTACCATAAGGAAATTGAAACTAGGGAGCTAATAAAGGATATTCGTGGATTAGCCCTATCGTACTATTGGCTTGGCCGTACGCATCGAATAATTGGTAATTTTCAGCTTGCACTTGAGCAGTATCAGAAAAGTTTAAAATACTCAGAACAGCAAAACGATCGCAAGTTTATAGCAATCAATAGTACTGAAATAGGATTTATTTACGAAAATCTTTCCCGAACCGCTTTGGCTGTTGAGGAGAATAGGGTAAACTATACTAAAGCTCTTTCGTTTCATCAAGCTGCACTTGATATATATACTGAGGATGATGATCTTGTGAAGATCGCCGAATCAACTAACAATATTGCAAATACATACTCTTTGTTGGCAACTAACCAGTTTGTTGCCAGGTATGGCGAGTTTTGGGACGATTCAATTCAAATTTTAAGAGTGCCTGTCGATACCGTACTGGCGGCTTTTGAAAGCACATTTAATTATTACAACAAAGCGCTTGACATTTACAATGAGATAGGGGAAAAACGATTTATTACTAGTGTTCGAATAAACCTTGGGAGCCATTATGTTTTTACGAGGAATTGGCAAAAAGCTAATGAACATTTAGGTAAAGGCCTTGCTTTAGCGCGCGAAATTAATAGTCAGTATGATATAGCCATGGCTCTTTTTCATTATGGCGATTACTATTACAGGCTCAACTATTTGGATAGGGCAGAGCAATACTTACTGCAAAGCTTGAAAATATCTAAGGACCTGGGAGTGAAGGATTTGGTAATGCTTACCCATCAGAAAGTTAGTAAGATATACGAAAAAACAGGCAACCTTTCGAACGCTTTAAAGCATATTAAGGATTACAATCGGGTTAAAGATGAACTATTCTCGGAACAAAGCCAGAAGGCTATAACCGAAATGCAAACAAAATATGAAACGGAGAAGAAAGAACAGGAAATAAAAAATTTAAATATTGAGAGCGAGCTGCAGCATTCCGTAATACAAAGGCAAAGGTTAACCATTGCATTAGCTATTGGGGGTATTATTGTTATACTTGCGTTTTCGGTTTTGTTAATAAATATGGTGCGACAAAAGCAGCGTGCCAATAAAATTTTAGAAGAGAAGAATGAGCTTATCTCGCATCAGAAGCAGGAGATTACCGACAGTATTCGTTATGCAAGCCGTATTCAGAGCGCAATCCTTCCCTCGTCTGCAATTCTGCACGATGCCCTAAGCGATCATTTTGTACTTTTTTTGCCCCGTGATATTGTGAGTGGCGATTTCTACTGGTTTACTCGAAGGGGCAATAAAATGATTGTTCTTGCAGCCGATTGTACTGGGCATGGTGTTCCGGGCGCATTTATGAGCATGTTAGGCGTGTCGTTTCTGTATGAGATAGTAAATAAAGAGGGGGTGATGGAGCCTGCTAAAATTTTGGATATGCTTCGGGATATTGTTAAGCGCACCCTATCGCAAACGGGGAAAAAGGATGAGCAAAAGGATGGAATGGATATTTCGCTCAGCATGCTCGATATGGAAAATATGAAGCTCCAATGGGCAGGGGCTTACAATCCTCTTATACTTATTCGGAATGAGAAGCTAATCGAGTATAAGGCCAATAAAATGCCTGTGGCAATTCACATAACCGACCACTTGCCATTTACCAATCACGAGATTGAGTTACAGCCCGGCGATGTATTCTATATGTTTTCCGATGGTTTTGCCGACCAGTTTGGGGGCAAAAGAGGCAAGAAATACATGTCTAGAAGATTTAAAAACCTCTTGCTCGATATCCACAACAAACCTATGGAAGAGCAGAAAGAGCTATTGCATCAGGAGCATCTTGCATGGCGGGGTGATTTAGACCAAATTGACGATATTGTGATATTTGGTGTAAGGGTAACAGATAATTAATAATGGCATACTACAAAAAGTGGTTTTATAGGCCAAAATACCTACCTTTGTCTGTTGAATTAGAGTTTAGTTATGACGAATACTGAAAATTTTAAATCTGCACTTACGGTTAACCCCGGTGTAGAGCAGCCCTCCACAGTAAATCAGAATGCCATTAAACGCCTAAAATCAAATAGGCGTAAGCCCTTGGGTGCTCAGCAGTATGTAGACGGAATCTTAAATAAAAATATCTCTACCCTTAGCCAAGCAATCACTCTTATCGAGAGCTCGTTGCCCAGGCATAATGAAATTGCACAACAGGTTATTGAGCAATGCCTGCCCTATACAGGGAATTCAGTTAGAATCGGAATAACGGGTGTTCCAGGTGCGGGGAAAAGCACCTTTATTGAAGCCTTAGGTGGCACCATTACCCAAGGGGGTGGGCGACTTGCCGTTTTAGCAATCGACCCCAGTAGCGAGAGGAGTAAGGGTAGTATTTTAGGCGATAAAACCCGCATGGAAACCCTTAGTAACGACCCCAATGCATTTATTCGACCTTCGCCATCTGCTGGTTCGTTAGGTGGAGTTGCACGCAAAACCCGCGAATCGATTATTCTGTGCGAAGCAGCAGGTTTCGATACAATTTTTATTGAAACCGTTGGGGTAGGGCAAAGCGAAACATCGGTGCATTCAATGGTCGATTTCTTTTTGTTGCTCATGCTCTCTGGTGCAGGTGATGAGTTGCAGGGCATTAAGCGTGGTATAATGGAAATGGCCGATCTGATTGCCATAACAAAAGCCGATGGGGGGAACGTTAAAAAGGCTAAAATGGCTAGGGTGCAGTACGAGAATGCTTTACATCTATTTCCTAAGCCCGAATCGGGATGGTTCCCGCAGGTTAAAACATGCTCATCGTATACCAAGGAGGGAATTGTTGAGATTTGGCAGGCCATCAATAGCTATGTTGAGGAAACCAAACAGTCAGGCTATTTTCAATCGCGCAGATTGAAACAGGCAAAGTATTGGATGTTTCAAACCATTACCGAAGCTTTAAAAGATGACCTATTCAATAATCCCCAAGTACAAGAATTAATTAAAACGACCGAGGAAGATGTGCTAAGCGATAAAATTAGCTCGTTTATCGCGGCAAAAAAAATACTCGATTTTTACAAATCTCTTTAAACCAAATGATTTTCGAATTGTTAACAAACAAAAATAAAAACATGAAAAAACTCTTAGTAATTGCTGCAGTAGCATTAACACTGGCCTCGTGCTCCTCAAAAGGGTATAAAATTGAGGCAAACATCGAAGGTGCAACCGATCAGATGGTAGTACTTAAAGGTATGCAGGATAACGAGCTTATCGCTCTTGATTCTGTTATGATGACCGAGGGAGTATTCCAATTTACCGGTTCGCTTGATGTGCCCGACATTTATGCCATCGATTTTTCGATGCCAGAGGGTAGGCTTATTCTTTTTCTCGAGAATTCCAACATAACCATTACTGGTAGTATTGATAATATTATGGCGAGTGAGATCAAAGGTTCCGCAACTCAGGATCTATTTACGGAGTTCAACAAAATTCAGGAAGAGATGTCAATGCCTCTTATGGAAATTCAGCAGAAATTTCAGGCCGCTGCAATGGACGGATCGCTTACACCCGAGTTAGAACAGGAACTTCGTGACCAGTTTATGGCTGAGAATGAAAAAATGGTGGCTGCTGCAAAAGATTTTGTTGTAGAGAATAACACTTCCGTGTTAGCGGCATACATTACCCTTGCACAGCTGGTAAATCAGATTTCTTTCGAGGAGCTAGAAACCATCGTATCATCTTTCCCCAAAGAGATACAGAAGTCGCCTTTTGTTATTACCCTTAACGAGAAGCTAGACGTAGAAAAGCTTACTGCCATTGGCCAACCATTCATCGATTTTACGCATCCCGATGCGGACGGTAATTTGGTTACCTTTTCATCGGTTACTGGTGAAAAGTATGTGCTTATCGATTTTTGGGCAGGTTGGTGCACCCCTTGTCGTCGCGAAAACCCAAACCTAGTTAATCTGTATAAGCAGTATAGCGATAAAGGGTTCGATATTTTTGGTGTTTCGCTCGATCGTCGTAAGCAGGAATGGCTCGATGCCGTTAAAGATGATGGCTTGACGTGGACGCAGGTATCAGATGTTTCTGGTTGGGAGAATCCCATTGCCAAGATGTACGGTGTGCAATCGATACCTGCAAACCTACTCATTGGCCCCGATGGTAAAATTATTGCAAAGAACCTTAGGGGTGAAGATTTGGCCAATAAATTGGCTGAACTTCTCGATTAACCCGCATTATTTATCTTTTTTAGTAAAGATGAATAATTGGGTTAAAATTTCCTCACATTACCATAACAAAAAAAGCGACCTTGCAGTCGCTTTTTTTGTTTAATGAATAGTTTATGCCTTTTCGAAAATCTCAACAGCCTTATTAATAGCTTGTTGCAATCCGCTGGCATCCTTACCACCAGCGGTAGCGTAGAATGGTTGACCACCACCACCACCTTTTATCTCCTTTGCGGCTTCGCGAATAACTGTTGAGGCGTTTATTTTTTTCGATTCGATAAGCGAGTTGGCAACCATTATGGTAAGCAGTGGTTTTCCTGATACTTTGGTTCCAATAACAAGAAATAGGTTTTCCACCTCATCACGCAGCTGATAGGCTAGATTCTTAATGGCATCAGCAGTATCGAGATCAACTATTTGAGCAATTACCGAAGCCCCATTGCTACTTTTGGCAGTAAGCTTTAGCTCATTTTTAATTCCCTTAATTTTATCCTTTGTAAGCGTTTCGAGCTGTTTTTTAAGGTCCGCATTCTCGTTTACTAATTTTTCTGTGGCAGTAATTACATTGGGAGGATTGCCCAGCGATGATTTAATGGTTTTTATGCTGTCAACTTGCTGGTAAAGGTACTCCTCCGCTTTGGCTGCGGTAATAGCCTCAATTCTTCTTATACCTGCCGATATGGCTCCTTCTGAAATAATTTTGAAGAGGCCAATATTTCCTGTGGCGCTGGTGTGTGTGCCTCCGCACAGCTCAACCGAGTTGCCAAACCGAACAACCCGAACATCGTCATCGTACTTCTCGCCAAAAAGGGCAATGGCACTCATCTCTTGTGCTTGTTTAATGGGTATATTGCGGTGCTCGTTAATACAGGTATTGGCGCGAATCGCCTCGTTAACCATCCGTTCAACCTTTCTAATTTCCTCGTCGGTCATCTTCTGAAAGTGAGCAAAGTCAAACCTGAGGTGGTCGGGATGTACCAACGATCCTTTTTGTTCAACATGTTTACCCAAAACCTCTCTCAACGCATGGTGTAGTAAGTGGGTTGCCGTATGGTTATTGGTAGTGCTTACCCTTTTATTATAATCAACTTTTGCCGTAAATTCCTGGTTCGCATCAAGGGGAAGCTTGTTAGCTACATGAATGGTAAGGTTGTTCTCTTTAATGGTGTTTAGTATGTTTATGGTTTCGCTTGCGTTAGATATGGTTCCCATATCGCCAACCTGCCCACCCGATTCGGCGTAGAATGGGGTTTGGTCAAAAATCAAATGAAACTGCTCTTTGTTTTTAACCCTAACGGTTCGATAACGTACAATTCTTATTGGTGCTTCTAGGGTATCGTATCCAACAAATTTTGTTTCGTCAGAGCTTGTTACTTCAACCCAGTCTAGGGTTTCTTGAGTGGCAACGCTTCTCGATCGGTCCTTTTGCACCTTCATTGCCTTGTCAAAGTCATCTTTGTTTACGGCAAGGTTGTGCTCACGAGCAATAAGCTCTGTTAAATCGAAAGGAAAACCGTAGGTGTCGTATAGAATAAAGGCATCATGACCAGATATTTCTTTCTTTCCATCTTTTATAGCTTTGTCCATTGTACCGTCTAAAAGCTTAATGCCAGTTTCAAGTGTATGAAGAAACGATTGCTCTTCCTCGAAGATAACTTTAGTGATAAGTTCCTTTTGTGAGGTAAGCTCTGGAAATGATTCGCCCATTTGGTTGGTCAAAACATCAACAAGCTTGTAGATAAAGGGTTCGTGAAGGGTAAGGAATGTATATCCGTATCTAACGGCTCTACGCAAAATACGACGAATTACGTACCCTGCCTTCACGTTTGATGGGAGTTGTCCATCGGCAATTGAGAACGCCACGGCGCGCAAATGGTCTGCTACCACACGCAATGCGATGTCGGTTTTTGTGTCGTCTCCATACTTTATGTTGCAAAGCTTAGAGATTTCACGAATAATGGGCTGAAATACGTCGGTGTCGTAGTTGCTTTTTTTCCCTTGGATAGCCATACAAAGCCTTTCAAATCCCATGCCTGTGTCAACATGTTTTGCGGGCAGAGCAACAAGCTCTCCGTTGGCTTTGCGGTTATACTGTATAAAAACCAGGTTCCAAACCTCAATAACCTCAGGATGATCCTTGTTAACTAGTTCACGTCCTGGTATTTTTGCTTTTGCCTCGGTACTTCGTAGGTCGATATGAACCTCCGAGCATGGTCCGCATGGTCCGGTTTCGCCCATTTCCCAGAAGTTATCATCCTTTGACCCCATAAGTATCCTTTCGTTAGGCAAATACTTTCCCCATAGGTCGAACGACTCTTGGTCTGCTTCGAGCTCATCCTCGGGGCTTCCCTCAAAAACCGATGCGTATAAATCGTTACTATTAATTTTGAGTACATCAACCAAAAACTCCCAGGCCCAGTCAATAGCCTCCTTTTTAAAGTAGTCACCAAACGACCAGTTTCCAAGCATTTCGAACATGGTGTGGTGGTAGGTATCGTGGCCCACCTCATCCAGGTCGTTATGCTTTCCCGATACCCTGAGGCATTTCTGTGAGTTTGCAACTCGAGGGTGGTTTGGGGTTGTATTTCCTAAAAAAATATCTTTAAATTGATTCATACCCGCGTTGGTGAACATTAGGGTGGGGTCGTTCTTAATAACCATAGGAGCTGAGGGTACAATATTGTGGTTTTTGCTCCTAAAAAAATGTAAAAACGCCTCTCTTATTTCTCCAGATGTCATAATTAGTTGAATTGTAATTATTTATATTTAATTATTTCTTTAAAATTCCAATAAATAAATAACAATATCTTTGGAAAAAGAAATTTTTACCTTAGATTTGTTGCTGTTAGTCAAAATAGAACCAGTTTAAACTAGACTAGAAATTGCCTTTAACATACTATGGAAAAAAAGAAATATAGGTACAATCCTAGTACACTTTCCTTTGAAACCATTGAAGTAACAGCATATAAAAAGTTTGCAAATGTACTAATTCCATTTGTATATAGCTTAGTTATTGCCTTAATAGTTTTTTTTACTTACAACCATTTTTTTGATACTCCAAAGGAAAAAATTCTTAAACGCGAGAATGCTGAGATAGCCCTAAAGTTCGAGATGTTTGAGAAAAAACTTAAGGACGCAAACCTATTGTTGGAGGATATTCAAAAAAGAGACAATCTTACCTACCGGGCAATTTTTGATGCTGATACAATTCCAAATGCTCTTAGGATGGGGGGTATGGGTGGTGCTAGCCGGTACGATGATTTACGAGAGTTTAGTAAATCGGATTTGATAATTAGCGTAGCATCCATGCTAGATCAGGTTACATGGAAAACGTATATTCAATCAAAATCGTTTGATGAGGTAGTGGGTCTTGCAAAGAATAAGGAGCAAATGATTTTGAGAATACCAGCAATTCAGCCGGTATCCGTTGCCGATCTCACCCGTATATCCGATTACTTTGGCTACCGTCGCGATCCGTTTAAGCGTAATCGCAAATTCCACCAAGGTATGGATTTCGCTGGCCCTAAGGGTTCGCCTATTTATGCAACGGGTAATGGCCGGGTTATTTCGGCAAAGTACTCGTATTTTGGATATGGCAACAATATAATTATCGACCATGGATTTGGATATAAAACCCGATACGCCCATCTCAACGCTATTAGCGTAAAGGTTGGCGATACTGTAACCCGTGGACAGGTTATTGGCGAACTCGGTAATTCAGGCCGTAGTACTGGGCCGCACCTACACTACGAGGTAATTTATCGCAACAAGGTAGTTGACCCATTGAACTACTTTAACGACATGAAACCTGAGGAGTATGACATGATGGTTAAAAAGGCAAATGCTCCCGATAGCCTACAGGTTGGTTCTTAGGGTTTAGTTTCTGCTCATTTCTTTTTCACCATATCTCTTGTCGTATATTTTTTATATATTTGTTGCATTAACTTTTAACTATTTGTGTTATGCCAAAGTATAAGTATAGGTTTAATTCGGAGTCGTTAAGCTTTGTGAAAGAAGAGGCTTCTTTAACAAAGAAGTTTTGGCGGGGCGTAAAATACCTTTTCTTTAGCATTGTGATTTCGGTTGTTTACTATGCTGTATTTTCTTTTTTCTTCGATACTCCACAGGAACGTGGACTTAGGCGCGATAATGAAGAGATGTTGCTTCAGCTGGAACTATTCAACAAGAGATTCGACCACCTATCAACGGTTTTAGCTGATATTCAGCAGCGCGACGATAATATTTACCGAACAATTTTCGAGGCAGAACCTATTCCTAGCACCATTCGCAAAGCGGGTATTGGAGGTGTTGATAGGTATTCGGACCTTGAGGGGCTTCCCAACTCCGAAATTGTTATTGAAACGGCAAAGCGTATCGATAACCTCTCGAAGCAAATATATATACAGTCAAAATCGTTCGATGAGGTAATCGGAATGGCTAAACGTAAAGAGGAGATGATTGCATCAATACCGGCCATACAGCCAATAGCAAACAAAGATTTACGGCGTGTTGCCTCGCCATTTGGCGTTAGAATGCACCCTTTTTATAAGGTGCTCAAAATGCATAATGGGATGGATTTCACGTCACCTACAGGAACCGAAATATATGCCACAGGCGATGGGGTGGTATCAGCTGTAATACATTCTGCGAGGGGTTACGGAAATACTGTGATTATTGACCACGGCTTTGGCTATAAAACATTATATGCCCATCAAAGTAAAATTATTGTAAATAAAGGACAGAAAGTCAAGCGGGGCGAGGTTATTGGGTTTGTAGGAAATACGGGCATGAGCATGGCACCGCATTTGCATTATGAGGTTCGCAAGCACGACAAGCCCATAAATCCAATAAATTTTTATTTTAACGACCTTACACCCGAGCAGTACGACAAGATTATTGAACTTGCTGCGCAAAGTGGGCAATCGCTCGATTAGTAATATTTACATTCTTTAATTTCAACACCACTACGTTAGGTTATTACAATGAATATCTTACTAAGGAGATACATCCCTGTTTTAGTGTTTTTTACATTTTTCTTATCAGTCCATATCTCGCAATCGTATTCAAGCGAAGGGTATATTAACAGCATTACTCTCGATACTTTGGATGTAAATATTGATTCATTAAGTGTAAGTATAGATACTTTGTCTGCTAGTGTTGATACACCCATAGTAGCTATCGACACATTAAGCGTTATAGGGGTTGGTGATATCATGCTTGGCACTCATTTCCCTCATAAAGGGTACTTGCCCCCAAATAACGATTGCAAACCTTTATTAGCACCAGTTAAGCATATACTTACCGGTGCTGATATCACTTTTGGGAACCTGGAGGGCAGTTTTCTTAACGAGGGTAAAGTGGTAAAAAAATGTAGAGATACAACCAAATGCTATGCCTTTAAAATGCCCGAAAGCTATGTTGAATGTCTTGCAGAATCGGGTTTTGACGTTGTAAGCTTAGCTAATAACCATGTGGGCGATTTTGGTGATTTGGGCCGAAATAGGACCATCAACCTACTCGACTCCGTAGGTATTGCCTATGGAGGGTTGCTTGGCTACCCTACTTCAATTTTCGAACGAAATGGCAAGAGGATAGGTTTTTGTGCCTTTTCGCCCAACAGAGGGACTTGTAGCATAAATAATATTCCTGCTGCCAAAAGAATTGTTTCGGAGCTAAAAAAAGATGCCGATATCGTTATCGTATCATTTCATGGTGGTGCTGAAGGAGCAGAGCATAGGAATGTAACACGCGAAACGGAGATTTTTTACGGTGAAAACAGGGGAAATGTGTATGAATTTGCCCGCCACGTAATTGATGCTGGTGCCGATATAGTTTTCGGGCATGGGCCGCACGTTACAAGAGCTATGGATTTGTATAAAGGGCGTTTTATTGCTTATAGTCTTGGAAATTTTTGTACCTATGGTAGGTTTAATTTGCAGGGAGCAAAAGGTTTTGCTCCTATTGTTAAGGTACTTATCGATAAAAATGGTAAATTTGTACAAGGACAGATATTTTCGATAGCTCAAAAAGGAAGAGGTGGTGCCGAGCTAGACCCGCAAGACCGAGCAATTAGAGAGATTATAAGGTTAACCAAAGCCGATTTTCCCGAGTCAGAACTTGATATAACACCCGATGGTATCATAAAAATTAAAGAGTAAAGCCATGCCCTACAAAGAAAAAAAGGTTGAAAAACTATACTACTCCATTGGCGAGGTTGCCGATATGTTTGGGGTAAATACATCGCTTATACGATTTTGGGAAAAGAATTTTGATATAATAAAACCTAAAAAGAATAAGAAAGGGAATAGGCTATTTACCAAGAAGGATATCAATAACCTTAAGCTAATTTACCATTTGGTAAAAGAACAACGCTTAACCCTAGAGGGGGCCAGAAAAAAATTGGCCGACAACAAAGAGGGTATGCTTAACGACTTCGAGGCCATTGAATCGCTAAAGAAAATACGCGGGATGCTTGTAGAGGTACGCGAGATGCTTTAGATCCTTTTAAACTACGAACAGAACATGACCGTAAACGAAATAACAGGTATAATTGAAGCGTTTGCCCCACTTGGGTATCAAGAAAGTTACGATAATGTGGGGCTTCTTGTGGGTGCGCAACAATCTAAAGTAAATGGTGTGCTCTTAACAATAGATACCACTCCCGAGGTTGTAAACGAAGCGCTAGAGCGAGATGCAAATTTAATTATATCTCATCATCCGTTAATTTTTAAGGGATTAAAGCGTCTTACGGGCTCTAATTATGTTGAAAAAACCGTAATTAAGGCGATAAAACATGGGATCTCAATTTATGCGGCGCACACCAATCTCGATAATATTTGGGGTGGTGTTAGTGCTGCAGCGGCCAAACGTTTGGGACTAAAAGATATTAGCATACTATCGCCCACCACAAATCAGCTGGTGAAGCTCAGTGTTTTTGTGCCCACTGTTAATGCCGAAGAGGTTCGTTTGGCAATGTTTAATGCGGGCGCAGGTCAAGTTGGTAACTACGATTGGTGCTCGTACAATGTTGAGGGAACAGGAACGTTTAGGGCAGGCGAGGGAACTAGCCCCCACGTGGGTGAGCTGGGAAAAATTCATTTAGAACCCGAAACCAAGATTGAGGTAATTGTACCCAAACCAATCTTAGGTAAAGTTTTAAAGGCTATGCTTAGTAAGCATCCGTACGAAGAGGTTGCCTACGATATTTTCGATGTTAAGAAACCAAACCCCAGAGCAGGTTTGGGTGTTTTAGGGGTGCTTCCTAGTTCGGTCGATGAGATGGAATTTCTTTATCAGCTTAAAAAGTTTTTTAAAACCGGTTGCATAAGACATTCGCCTTTAACAGGAAAGAAAATTAAAACGGTTGCCATTTGTGGAGGCAGCGGTGCCGATTTTATTGGTGATGCCATATCGGCAAAAGCTGATATATACATAACTGCAGATATTAAGTATCATCAGTTTTTCGATGCCGAGGGTAAGCTTTTAATTGCCGATGTTGGCCACTTTGAGAGTGAACAATTCGCAATTGATATTTTTTATGAAGTACTTACCAAAAAAATGCCTAATTTTGTGGTCTTAAAATCAAATGTGAAAACCAATCCAATAAACTATTTATAATAAGGTATGGTAGCAGAAAAAAAGAAAACATCAGAGGCAGCTGAAATGCCAGTAGAGGAAAAGCTTAGAATTCTTTATGAACTTCAGCAAATTGACTCAAAGATTGATGAAATAAGAACGATTAGGGGTGAATTACCTCTCGAGGTTCAGGATTTAGAGGATGAGAATGCCGGGTTAGAAACCCGAATAGCTAAATTGAAAGCCGATGTTGAAGATCTTAACGAGCAGGTTGGGCAAAAAAAGATAGAGATTAAAAATGCTCAAACCTTTATTGCTAAGTATGAGGAGCAGCAAAAAAATGTTCGCAACAACAGGGAGTACGATTCTATTTCAAAAGAGATTGAGTATCAAACACTCGAAATCGAGCTCTGTGAAAAGCATATTAAAGAGTTTAATCAGCAAATAAAGGACAAGAAAGTGCTGGTTGACGAGGCTGAAGCGCTTCATTCTGAAAGATTAGATGATTTGGAAGCCAAGAAAGCCGAGCTCGATGGGATTGTTAAGGAAACCCAGAAAGAGGAGGAGGAACTAGCTCGCAAGTCCGAGGCGTATCAAAAGCTAATTGAACCCCGTTTATTAACAGCGTACAAGCGTATTAGAGGCAATGCACGTAATGGTTTGGCTGTAGTTACAGTTAGGCGCGATGCATGTGGTGGTTGCTTTAATAAGATTCCGCCCCAGCGCCAGCTTGATATTAAGATTAGGCGTAAGATTATTGTTTGCGAGTACTGCGGACGAATACTTGTTGACGATGCTTTTTCTGGTGACGACGTTGAAGAATAGATGAGAATTTATCTAAAATAAAAAAAGGGGTTTTTTAGCCCCTTTTTTATTTCTGTGTTGAAATAATTACCCCGTATTATTCATCAAATTTGTAAAAGATGAATGCGAATGCGGGTTACCCCGAAATAGTCGAGCCCAATTTTGAGCAACAAAAATTGGTTGTGAGACTTAGTCGCTGTCGGAGACAGCAATTATTCGAATGAATAATTGGGGTTACCAACTTCCACCAGCACCGCCGCCGCCAAATGAGCCGCCACCGCCGCCCGAAAAACCACCAAAACCTCCGCTTCCTGAGCTGAAGCCACCAAAACCTCCACTTCTTCGTCCCCCTCCACCCGAGAGCATACCCAGAGCCACCCAAAAGGGAATATTATGGCCTATTGATCGCCTGTTGGTTTTAGATACATTACTGCGTAGCACTAGGAATAGGATAATGAAAATCATGAGCGGTAAAATCACTAATCCTCCTCCTGGTTTCATATACTCATCGGCATTATATTTTCCGGATGCTAGGCCAATCATAACTGTTGTTGCTGTGTTAATTCCCTGGTAGTAGTCTTTATTTTCAAAGCTAGGAATCATCTCCTTTTCAACAATTCGCTTTGCTAGCGCATCGGGAATAACGTCCTCTAACCCATAACCAGTAGCAATGAATGTATGCCCGCGTTGGTTGCCAATACGGGGTTTAATCATAATAATTGCCCCGTTATCCCTGCCCTTTTGCCCAACGCCCCAGCTCTCGCCAATGCGCGATGTGAAATCGGCAATATCGTATCCCATAAGATCGTTTACGGTAATTACGTATATTTGGGTTGATGTAGTATCAAGGTAATTTCGCAATTTCTTTTCAAGGCTTGCTGTTTCGGTTTTAGAAAGAACATTTGCAAAGTCATTAACTAGCCTAGGTGGTTGCATCGGACTAGGCAATTTTTGGGCAAAAGTTCCAATTGTTAATGCTGTAAGAACGGTTACAAGTATAAATCTGAGCTTATTCATAGTTTTTTATCTATTTTCCGAATGAAATTTCGTCTGAAAGTTCGTTTACATCATCGCTTTGGTATGGGAAATGTTCCTTTAGTTTTTCGCCTGCCATCGTAATACCTGCCGATAATCCTTCGGCAAAGTTATTCTCTTTGAAATGGTTGGTCATTTCATCTTTTATCGTGTCCCAAAAATCTTCGGGAACAACAGCGTTTATTCCAGCATCACCCAGAATGCCAAATTGTCGGTCGTCCATGGCTAGGTAGAAGAGCACACCGTTGCGGAGTTCGGTTTTGTGCATTTTAAGCATTGCAAATATATCGGCGGCACGGTCTAGCACATTTTTTTTGCATCTGCTCTCAATGTGCACCCTTATCTCCCCCGATGTATTCAATTCAGCATCCTTAATGGCTTTTTCAATCTGAAGCCTTTCTGTGGGGCTAATTTTATCTTTAGGCATTATGCTATGATTAATGTTATTACTTGCTGAAGTTTACTTCTGGCGCTTTGCTTGCACCTTGGTCGGCTTCAAAATATGCTTTCTTCTCAAAGCCAAACCATCCTGCATAAATTACTCTTGGGAATGAGCGGATGTATGAATTATATGATTTTACCGTCTCGTTAAACTTACGTCGCTCAACAGCAATTCGGTTTTCAGTTCCTTCGAGCTGCGCTTGCAGTTCCAGAAAGTTTTGGTTAGCCTTTAAATCGGGGTAACGCTCAACGCTAACAAGCAACCGCGATAATGAGTTACTCACCTCACTTTGTACCTGTTGAAACTGTTTCATATTAGCTTCGGTAAGGTTGGTTGGATCAATGGTAACCTGGGTAGCTTTTGCACGGGCTTCAATAACCTGGGTAAGGGTTTGCTGCTCAAAATCGGCGTAGCCCTTAACGGTGCTTACTAGGTTTGGTATTAGGTCCATTCGGCGTTGGTAAACATTCTCAACGTTTGCCCATTGCGAGGTAACCCCTTCGTCCATTGATACCATACGGTTGTATCCGCAGCTACTAAACATGGGTACAAGAATAGCTAGCGCCAAGGCGTATAAAACAGATTTTTTTCTCATCGTTTATTGTTTTTAGTTTTTGTAAATATAGTCATTATAACAGCCTATCAACAAAAAGTATGCTATAACACATTCTGTTTTTATTGAATTATGATGCCGAAAATTGTAACTTTACCGCCACGATAATTAAATAGCAATAATGATATGACCACAGAAGATTTTAAATCCCTTGTTTTGCAAGGTATTCCCGATGAATTGCCAGAGCTAAAGGCATGGGACGATTCAGTTAATCATGCGCCAAAACGTAAACAAATTTTAGCTATTAACGAAAAAAAGTTGGCGCTTAAAAATGCTTTGAGGTATTTTCCCGCAAAGCATCACGCCATTTTGGCAGAAGAGTTTGCTAAAGAGCTAAACGAGTACGGGCGTATTTACATGTATCGTTTCCGTCCGGATTACTTAATTTCGGCCCGTAGCATAAACGATTTTCCGCATAAGTCGGTTCAGGCGGCATCTATCATGCTAATGCTTAGCAATAATTTAGATTATGCAGTGGCGCAGCACCCGCACGAGCTAATTACCTATGGTGGCAATGGGGCTGTTTTTCAGAATTGGGCACAGTACCTTTTAACCATGAAGTACTTAGCCGAAATGACCGATGAGCAAACTCTGGTAATGTACTCAGGGCATCCCATGGGGCTTTTCCCATCGCATAAAGATGCGCCAAGGGTTGTGGTTACCAATGGGATGATGATTCCGAATTATAGCAGTAAGGATGACTGGGAACGTTTTAACGCCATGGGCGTTACGCAGTACGGCCAGATGACCGCAGGGTCGTTTATGTATATCGGGCCCCAGGGTATTGTTCATGGTACCACCATTACGGTTCTAAATGCTGGTCGTAAAAGGTTAAAAGCAGGTGAGACCGATTTGCGTGGTAAGCTATTCGTAACGTCAGGCCTTGGCGGAATGTCGGGAGCACAGCCAAAGGCTGGCGTAATTGCCGAGGTGGTTAGCGTAATTGCCGAGGTTAACCCTAAGGCTATACAGGTTCGCTACGAGCAGGGCTGGGTTGATGAGATTTACGAAGATTTAGACAAGCTTATTCCGCGTATTAAAAAGGCGGTAACAGGTAAAGAGGTTATCTCAATTGCCTATCAGGGCAATATAGTTGACCTGTGGGAGAGGCTTGATGCAGAAAAGATTGTGGTTGATTTGGGTAGCGATCAAACCTCATTGCATAATCCTTTTGCAGGTGGATACTATCCAGTAGGCTTAACATTCGAGGAGTCGAACAGGATGATGTCCGAAAATCCAGATAAATTTAAGGAGAAAGTTTACGAAACATTGCGTCGCCATGCCAAGGCTGTAAATTCGCTTGCGGAAAGAGGAATGTACTTTTTTGACTATGGAAACGCTTTCTTGCTTGAGGCAAGCAGAGCGGGTGCTGATATAATGGATGAGAACGATAAGTTTATTTACCCATCGTATGTTCAGGATATTATGGGGCCACTATTCTTCGATTATGGATTTGGCCCTTTCCGCTGGGTTTGCACCTCATCCGATCCAAAGGATTTGGAGACTTCGGACCGTATAGCGCAGCGTGTGCTTGAGGAAATTGCCAAAACAGCACCCAAGGAGATATTAGGTCAGCTTGAGGATAATATTAAGTGGATTAAAGAGGCGGGCAAGAATAAATTGGTTGTGGGGTCGCAGGCACGTATTCTGTATGCCGATGCCGAGGGCCGCATAAAAATTGCCGAGGCTTTTAATAAGGCCATTAAGGAGGGCGAAATTTCTTCCCCAATCGTTTTGGGGCGCGACCATCACGATGTATCGGGAACCGATTCACCCTATCGTGAAACTTCGAATATTTACGATGGCTCAAGCTTTACTGCCGATATGGCCATTCAGAATGTTATAGGCGACTCGTTTAGAGGCGCAACCTGGGTATCCATCCATAATGGCGGTGGGGTTGGCTGGGGCGAAGTAATAAACGGTGGTTTCGGATTGACCCTTGATGGTACTCCCGAAGCCGACAGGCGCTTACAGATGATGCTTCATTGGGATGTGAACAATGGAATTGCCCGAAGGGGTTGGGCTCGAAACGAGGAAGCTGTATTTGCCATTAAGCGCGAAATGGAGCGTACGCCAAGCCTTAAGGTAACCCTACCTAATTTTGCTGACGATTCGCTAATCGATAAGGTTGTGAAGTAACAGCTTAGACTAGCAAAAAAATAAAAGGAGACGATCTGTAAAAAGGTCGTCTCCTTTGTTTTGCACCTATATTTCTACTCGTGATTATTGGTGTACTTCGTGATAATTAGGTTACGTAATTCGGTGTACATTTGGGTAACCTCGTCCATTTTCTGATTGGAGTAATTTGTTAAGAATTCCTTGCCTTTCTGTTGATTTTTCTTCAGAAGTTCAATTGCTTCCTTTTCAATTTTATCCTGATTGTCAAAAAGATCTTTCTCAAAAGGATCTCTAGCTTCCCAAACATCTTTTACTACATCCTGAAAGCGAAGATTTGCCAGGTTGTCAACAAAGTCGATTGCCCAGCGTGCCGAATTTTCTTCATACTTATTGGGATTATATGTTTTGTACGTTTCGGCAACGCTTGTATTGCCTGTATAAATGGGTATGTACGGGCTAAAGTATGGGTTGTCGAGGTAAACCCAGTAAACGCCACCCACCTCGTTTGGCATCCAACCCCTAAGCTGTAAAACCATTCCGTAATGCCCTCTGTGGCGAGCCACAGGCCTACGGTAAGTTATCTTCAGCAGTTTACGTGTTTCGCTGTCGGGGAAAGGTGTGGCAAGCGGACTTTTGTTATAACCGCCATTCCCATCGGGTACAAGCCACGTAGGGTCAAGGGTCATATCGTAAATAGTGCCTTCGAATGTTGAGCGCTGGAAACTAATTACATCCTGAACCGATAATTTTTTAACCGGCTCAAAAGAGAAAGGGTATGTTGATAAGGGTTCAACGGATTGGAAGTAGGGCTGAATGGCTTTGTACGGATTCTTTTCATCGTACATCCTGTTGGGTAGCTCATCCTTAAAGTCGCCGAATGTGTGATGAAAAAGCCAAAACCTGCTGGTGGCATATTCTTCAGGGATAGGAGAGTAGACCTCTTGCCAAATAAATGGGTTACCCGATTCAGGATTGTACCAACCCCTATCAATAGCCTCTTGCATGTAGTTGTCAGATGTAAGAAAATTATCCGAATTAGCATCAATTTCCTTAATAATACTCCAGTTTGGTATCATGGTTACATGGCTGTCGTCTAACCTTTGAGCAGCCCACACAGCGCCAGGTTTTCCGCTTTTAGGATCCCAATTTGTGCCCACGCCAAAAACTTCAAAAACCCATATCTCATCGGTATCGGCAATAACGATACTTTCGCCTTCGGGCCCGCTCGATGGCAGAAAACCGTAGGTTGTCATTAGTTCGCCAACGAAAAGCACAGCATCCTTCGCCTTTTTATATCGCTGAAGAGCAAAAATCATGGCCTGCTCAATGGTCATTATCTGCTTGCCAGTTTTTGTTGAAGTCCGCAGCTCCTTGCGCTGGGTTATGGTACTTTCAGCTATACCTAGTTGGTATTCATTTACATGTGAGTAAGCCGAATGGAAATAGCTGTAAGTTTGTTCTACCTGAGGGATATAACCCAGTATTTCTCCGTGGTCGTTAACATCCCTATCGGCATCCTGAATGCCCCAGTACACGGGAGTTTTTTCTCCTTTTTTATATGTTTGCCCAAGCACTAATCTGATTCTTGAATCGGGGCCAGTATCGGTGTGCGAAATTATTACTGAACCATCTTTGCTAGCCTTTTTACCTACGGCAATTACAGTACAAGCCCACGATGGGGTAAGTGCTGCCGTTAGCAGTAGCATGGTAGCAGTGAGTAGCGTTAACTTCTTCATTTTAATTGTATTTGGTTACTAAGAGTATTTTATTCAATTGTGGTATTTATTCTGCATGAAATCCAACCGATTGGCAAAGTACAACGTGCTTGTGTTCTGGTAAACCCAGAACTTTTTTCAGCTCTTCTTTATCAACAGCGCCACGCACCACGGTTGCTAAGTTTTCCGATGCGCTAAATAGGTACACATTTTGGGCGATAAATGCAGCATCTGCCGCTGAATACCAGTGTTTTGTAACCTCGTCCCTGTCGCCCATGCGAGTAAAATCGGCTATGTATATTAGGTTAACAGGTGCATCTTTCACAAAGGGCTGTTTACCCGTTGCTTCCCTGATATCATTACCCATATAATGCTCAAGCGTATTTTCTTTGGCATTGTAAATATATACCCCATTGGCCATACTTACGTAGGTATCAATTTCTTGCCAGTTAACCGCGCTGGGAGCGGTGCGCAAACCATCTTCGGGTCGGTTAATTCCGTTTGCTGCCCATAAAAGGTTCGAAAGGGTTTGTAAATCGAGTTCCTTCTCGGCAAACGAGCGCGATGTTTTCCTCATGGCAAGGGTCTCAAAAAGGGGTTTGCCTCCAGTTTTTTGTGGTTCGGGAAGGTTTATCGATTGGTTCTGTGCGCATCCAGTTAGCTGAGATATAAGCATAATCAGGATAATTTGTGGTATTACTTTTCTCATTGGTCTAATTATTAAGTTTATACTAGTTGATGGAATATTCATATGATAGCTATTTCTTGCTAAAGTATTTATCAAGATTAACATTTCAAAACAATTCTTACAACTTCTATTAGCTTGTTTTTTTCTTCGTCCCAGTTTAAAACCTTAGCTGCAGCTAACGAGTTTTGTTGCCATTGGCTTATTTGATTGCTATTGTTAAGCATAACACTTAATTTTTGCGATAGCTCACTGGGTGTGCAGCTGCTGTTTATGGTTTGGCCAACGTTATATTTGCTCACAATTTTCTCCATTTCGGGCAAATTGCTGGTTAAAACTGGCAGCCCAGCCTGAATATAGTCGAATAGTTTGTTTGGTAATGCGTAACGGTAGTTTAGTGATATATCTTCTTCTAAAGATACGCCAATGGTCGCTTTTTGAGTTTCGTGATGTAGCTGGTTTGGATCAACCCTGCCCAAAAATTTGATTTGGTTTTCTAATTCTAACGACCTGCTTAATTCAATTAACCTTTTGTCGATATCACCGATACCAGCAATTCTTAGTTCAACCCCCGGCAAAAGTTGCATTGCTGTAATAAGCTTTTCTAGTCCGCGCCCAATATTAAGTGCCCCCTGGTAAAGAACTATTTTTTTGCCTGTGGTATTACTCTCTTTTAAACTAACATTCTTTTTTATAGGGAGATTGCGTATTACCACAAATGTTATTCCGTACATCCTGTTTAGCTCTTTCGAAACGCTTTCGGATACTGTGATAGCGGCATCTACTCTTTTTACTAACCATTTTTCTAGAAATCGCCACATATTTTTCTTTACGGGTCGATTTACTAGCTCAGGAAGTTCTGTAAAGATTTCGTGACTATCGTATATTAGGGGAATTCGCTTGATGAAGCTTAGCATACTTGCGGCTAAAAGCGTATCTAGATCGTTTGCGTAAATAGCATCACTTTTTTTTAAAATCAGGTAAAAAAACGCCCTGATGTTGTACGATAGGTAAAAAAGCGGACCTTTTGAAAAAAGCGGAGAGAGCAGGCGTACGCTATACTCTTTTTTTACTTTAGTAGGTGTTAGGGCAATACGCCGCCCAACTACTACAATCTTATGTCCTGAAGCAGCTAGGGTTGAAGCGGTGCGTTGTACCCGTTGATCTGTTACAACATCGGAAATAACAAGTAGGTGAATTATAGCCAAGGGAATTATTTTTCTGCTAAATTAAAAAAAATCCTCATCAACAGTACAATTTTATATCTTTGCATAAAATTATTATTGATATGCTTACAGCTCATAAAAACTTTTCTCTGAAAAAATATAACACTTTTGGTGTTGATGTTTCCGCCGATCAATTTTTTGATGCTACTTCAGTTGATGAGCTTAAGGAGGCATTACTAGTTGCGAAGGATAGGGAATTATTAATTCTAGGTGGAGGTTCAAATTTGCTGTTTACATCAAATTTTAGAGGCGTTGTAATACATCCTAATATTCAAGAAATTCGGATAGCTGAAGAGGATAAAGACAGCGTTTTGCTTAAGGTTGGTGCAGGTGTTGAGTGGGATTCGCTAGTAGAGTATACTGTTAACCATAATCTAGGTGGACTACAGAATCTGTCGTTAATACCTGGTTCGGTTGGTGCTTCGCCAGTGCAAAATATTGGCGCCTATGGCGTTGAGGTTAAGGATTGCATTGAGAAAGTTGAGGGTATTCTTATCAGTAATTTAGCAGCTATAACCCTAACCAATTCCGAATGCAAATTTGGCTATCGTGATAGTATTTTTAAGAATAGGCTGAAAGGTAAGGTAGTTGTTACCCATGTTTACTATAGACTTACAAAAAAACATAAATTTATTACGCATTACGGAAATCTTGATGTTGAGGTGGCTAAATTTGGCGATAGAACCATACAGAATATTCGTAAGGCGGTTATAGATATTCGAAACTATAAGTTACCCGATCCAGAAGAACTACCCAATGCTGGGAGCTTCTTTAAGAACCCAATTGTAAGCACTAAGCTTATTGAATTTTTGCAACAAAAGTTCCAGCAGGTTCCCTTTTATCCGGTAAGCGGTAGCGAGGTAAAGTTACCGGCAGGCTGGCTTATTGAACAGGCTGGATGGAAAGGGCGAAAAGTTGGTAATGTGGGGGTTCATAAGAATCAGGCTTTGGTATTGGTTAACTATGGAAATGCAACAGGTCATGAAATTTTATCGTTAGCCCATGATATCCAGAGGTCAGTAAAGCAAACTTTTGGGGTTGAACTTGAAATGGAGGTGAATTTGGTATCAGTTGAAAATAAATAAATGCTGTACTGCCTAAATTAGAGACTCTTATAAACAATTGTCAGAAAAGGATATAGTGAAATTGGTTAACTTCTAATCTCTACATTTTTCTTAATAGTAATTAATTTGTACTTTCGTTAGGTGGTCTTATTAAGAGTAAACTGCAGAACTAAAATTTGAAAAGATGGGAAAGTTGATATTATTGGCAACGGACGAGTCGCCTCAGGTGCATTTTGACCCAACACGAGGTATTTTAGATATTGCAGGCAAAAGCTTACCCGAAGATGTTGAAAAGTTTTATAGCCCCTTGCTAGAACTGGCTAAGAGTTATGTTCAGCACCCACAGTTCGAAACCATTATTAATTTTGATATGACCTATCTAAACTCATCCTCTACAAAAAAGGTGCTTGAAATTGTTACGCTTTTCGAACCCATGAGCAAAGCGGGTTATAAGGTTAAAATTAATTGGTATTACGATGAGTACGATGAGGATATGAGGGATGAGGGGGAAGAATTCGGCCGATTAACCGATATACCTTTAACCCTGATTGCTAAAAAAGAGAGTTGAGCGCTATGATTAAAGGAACCTTAAATAGGGCCCTTTTTAATATCTTTTTTTTTGTGTTGGCAATAAGCTTGCCAACACCATTCCATAGTTTTACCCAGCAAGATACTAGCCAATTATCGGGTCTAGCTTCTGTTCAGCAAGATGTTCAGCTAGCAAAGGAGAGCGAGGCAAAATCAGATTTTAATCAGGCTTCACGCTATTACCATCAGGCTGCAACCGCTTATTGGGCTATTAACGACCTGGAAAATGCCACCCTGTGTTTTACTAAAGCCGCAGATATGGCCGAAGCTATAGGGAATCAAAATGCTATTTACATACTTAACACCAACCTTGGCTTACTTTATACCGAAATGGAAAACTATAGTGAGGCCTGTAGCTGTTTTTCATGTGCTGCAGAAGCTGCACAAAGGATGAGTAGAAAGGCAGACTACACCTCTTCGTTAATTAATTTGGCTAATGTTAAGTATGAGTATAAGAAGTATGATGAGGCTTTGGTAGTTTTATCTAAAGCTGAGGAGAACGCCAAGGAACTAAATGATTTAAAATTATTGCGAAATATTTATTCTGTTTTAACAAAGATTTACGATAAGCATAACAATCGTGAAGAGTCGGCTCGATACTTTGATTTATTCTCGGCTATTTCGCAAAAACTTCAGCAGGAAACATTGCAGCAGAAGGAGGCCGAGGTACAGCATAAAGTGAGCCAGGCTGCTACGCGCGTTAAGCAGGTTGAGGCAGAGAAACAGGCCACAGAAAAGGAGTTGGTTGAAAAAGATTTTGAGCTGATGCGAAAGCAGCAGATACTCGAGAAATCGGAACAAACTACTCGTGAGCAGCTAATGCAGATTAATTTGCTAAATAAGGAGCGTGAGCTGCAACAGGAAATTATTAGACACCAGAACCAAATGCGGAATGTGTACCTTGGTGTTATAGCACTAATATTGCTGTTTGCAGGATATATTTACTACAATTATCGCGAAAAGAAAAGAGCAAATAAACTTTTACAGCAGAAGAACAATGAGATTACAAAGCAGGCTCAGCAGCTTAAGGAGCTAAATCAGCTTAAGGATAAATTATTCTCTATTATAGCTCACGATTTACGCAGCCCCTTAGGGTCACTTGTAACCCTTTTAAAACTTACTAAGGAAGGTTATTTTACGGAGGAAGGCTTTAAGGAGATTGTAGATGAGCTATCGAAAAACGTTGGATATACATCCGAACTGCTTGAGAATTTATTAAACTGGGCTCAAAGTCAAATGCAGGGGTTAAAGGTTAAGCCAACTATTTTCAAGGTAAGCACAATAGTTGACGATAAATTTGAATTGTACAAAGAACAAGCGCAGGCAAAAGGGATAAAACTAATTAACTCCATTGACCCTAAGGTAACAGCCTATGCAGATGGCTCAATGATTGATTTAGTTTTACGGAATCTAATTGCTAATGCCATCAAGTTTTGCGAGCAGGGTGATATGATTACCGTTTCGGCAGTTGATGTTGACGAAATGCTGCAGGTTTCAGTTTGCGATACTGGACTTGGGATGAGCCCGGTAAATGTGAGAAAACTTTTTGGTAAGGAAATCTTTTCAACGAAAGGAACCTTAAACGAAAGAGGGTCTGGCTTAGGTCTTCTGCTGTGTAAAGATTTTATTGCACTTAACGGAGGAGCCATTTGGGCTGAGAGCCTTGAGGGTGAGGGGAGCGAATTCTCTTTCACGTTGCCTAAATCAGATAAAATTTAGATGAAACGAAGTATTTGATCCCTTTTTCTTTTTTTTGTCGCTGTCGGTAACAGCAATTATTTAGATTAATAATTGGGGTAAGGGTGGTCGAAACTTTATTTTAGCCTATTGTTACAACAAGGGTTAGCAGGTTCTTACTATTATCCGGTATTATTGAGTACTGAACTTGGGTTGATTTTTTAAAGATATAGATTAATCCAATCCCCTCATTGCTAGTGTGTTCTTCGGCTTGCCGCTGTAGTCGGTCCAGGTATAGTTTGTTTAGCGAGGTCTTATCTAGCTCAGAGAAATCTAATAGCGTTTTTTTGAACGGGTTAACACGTGGAGTGGCTATATAGTTACATGTAGCAATAGTAAAACCACTGTTATTTTTTTGAAGCAAAAACAGCGCTTCGTTTGCACCCTGCTCTCTTAGCGCATGCATCGAAATATTCTGTAAAAGCTCAACCGATATATTGTATAGTTTTTGTTTTCCTGTTTTTACATCAGCATATGCTAGTATGTTTTTTTCAATCATATGAATAATTGGTAGCACCGAATCCTCGGAAAAATCGCCCTTATGTACTACTAGTAGGTTATGGTCCTGCATTTTATTATAAAGATCTTTCATGTGCCCTAACGGGCTCTTTACATCCTGTTTGGGTTCTACTTCCACGTTGTGAATATTGAGTTGTATTAAGAAAAGGGATAACCCATTGTCTAATGGTATAAATTCGTAAAGAATTTTTTCCTGTGTTCTTCTTGCCATTTCAATAATGCCAAGGCCTGCTCCTCCGCGATCAGATAATTTCCCCTTTCTTAAAACCTGTTTTTTTAGTATCCGTAAGTCCTCGGCCGACAGGCGATTTACATGATTCAATTTCTCCCTAATCGATTCTGTATTTTCTGTTTTTATTGTATTAATCGACCCAATTTGAAATGTGTTGACAAAGCTTCGTACGTAGAAAGCCCCTTTTAGGTCCAGCGGATCTACGTAATCAATTGAGTACTTGCTATGCCTAGCTACATTTTGGTAGCATTCGGCCATTAAAAAGCCAATCTTGTTTTTAAAGCGAACAAAATTACCGGCAGAGTCGATATTAGATTGTGTTAGCTCAATAATTTTATGTGTAATGCTATCGGATACAACACCAGAGTACATAAACGTTAGGGTATCGTTTTGTAAACCCTTAAAAAGATTATTAACAAATGGTGTTTTCATACGCTAGCGCTTTGGTTATGCTATGCAAGGTAATTAATTTTTTGCGTATCCTTACATCGTATCTGTTTTTTTATTATACAAGATAAATGTTTTAACCCGTATTATTCATCAAATTTAGTAAAGATGAATGCAAATGCGGGTTACCCCGACCTAGTGGAGTCTAATTTTGGGCAACACAATTGGTTGTGAAGCCTAGTCGCTGTAGGAGACCCCAATTATTCGGATGAATAGTTGGGGTTAACCAGCACCGTAGGGTAATTATAAGATGTTTTTATCTTTACGCCAAAGATGCTATCCTACGAGGAAAGGGGTGTTGTATTTTTGTATACCTTGCTATGATAAAAATCATGCGTAAATTACATTTTCTTTTTAATATTTGTTACATTGTATTTACTGAATCATTGGCGTCCGGTTAATATTTATAGATTCCTCCCTACGGTCGGAATGACAGGGCGTTGAGTTGTATTTGGGAGGGTAGGGCTTGGCTAGCGGCTTCGCCGCTAGCCAAGCCCTACCCTAAAAACTAAACATTTGTCATTGACAAAGCCATTTCTATTTTCAACGGTTTTGTCGAACATACGTTTCAGGGCGAAACGCAGTGAAGCGAAGAATCTATAATGTTTAACTTTGTTTTTACCAGACAATAGTGTTACTGAATATGGTTAAATTTATAATTTCGACGTGGTACCACAACAATGGCAAGGGGTTATACTCTTGCTGGATTTGTTGATCCCTCTCCTTTTAGTTCCATTAAATTTTGTACAGGCTTTTGTTGGCCATATTAAAAGCTTGTAAAACACATCTCTTCTTAAAACAAGCAATTTTTCCTAAACACATTAATAATTCGTATTATGATTAAGCTATCTAGTAAGTATAGGGTAACTGTATTCGCTTGCCTTGCCTTAGCATTTCCCGCTATTGGACAAGGAACGTATAGTGATTATCAGCGTGCTGAGCAGTACATCCATTTTAATGTTAATAAATATGTGCGCAATGTTCAAGTAAACCCGCATTGGGGAGAAGATGGATTCTGTTTCAAGAATGAAACGGCTGATGGACATGTTTTTAATCAAGTTTCTTATCGAAATGGAAAGCAAAAACCCGCTTTCAATCACAATGTGCTGGCCAGTTTGTTTTCGAAAGAAATTGGGGAGGATTTTAGAGCCGATAGCTTGCCCATTTTAATTACTAAATATGATGATAACATGGTTTCGTTTATTTTAAAAGACGACCTGTTTACTTTCAATACAAAGCGTAATGAGCTTAATAAAGTTGATAATCTGGATAAGGTAAAGAAGAACGAATCGGTCTCGCCCAATGGCAAATGGATTGTTTCGGTTCAGGGGTATAACCTTTGGTTAACCAGTAAGGAGACCAATGAAAAGGTTGCCCTTACCACCGATGGGGTGGAGCGGTACGATTATGCAACAACCTTTTCGTGGTATGCTGTTACCGATGTTGAAGCTACCCCGAAATATGATCCTGGTATTTATATTAACTGGTCGCCCGATTCGAAAAAGTTTGTAGCCTATCGAATGGATAGGCGGAATATGAAGCGCTTGTACCTATACCAATCAATGCCCGATTCTGGTATGCGTGCAAAAAGCTGGTATTACGATCGCCCGCTACCAGGCGAAAACACGGCCAAGATGCTCGAATACTTCATCTTCGATATTGAGAAAAAAACACAAACGCCAGTAGCAATTGATCCCTTTGCCGACTTTTTGGTAAATATAAACCCAACTTGGTTTAATAACTCGGAGCAGGTATATTTCTCCCATTTTGCCCGAGGGTATAAATCGATACAAGCGTATATAATTGATGCCAAAACGGGTAAGGCTAATAGGTTACTTTACGAGGAGTCGGAAACGATGGTCGAGTACCAAATGATGTTTAGCCAGCTTACACCCGATAATAGGTATGTAATCTGGGCATCGGAAAGGGATGGTTGGAACCATTTGTACCTGTACGATGTGGAGAAATTGCAGCTGGTACGCCAGCTTACCAAGGGCGAATTTGTGGTGCGAAGCATCGAACATGTTGATAGTGAGAATATCTGGTTTACAGCCGGAGGGCGAGAGGCTGATCGCGACCCGTACTACCGCCATCTGTATAAAATTGATTTTAGCGGTTCTGAGCCTGTTTTACTTACCCCCGAGAATGCCGAGCACGAGGTTCGCATAGCACCCAACGGCAAGTATTTTGTCGATAACGCTTCGTGTATCGATATGCCCACGGTAACAAATCTGCGTAGCATGAATAATGGGGAACTCATTAGCGAGGTTAGTCGCGCAAATATCGACGATTTATTGGCGTTAGGATATCGTATGCCCGAAACCTTTACAACCAAATGCCGTTTTGGTAAAACGGATATTTACGGCGCCATTTTTTACCCCTCAAATTTCGATACCAATAGGCAATATCCTGTTATCGATGCAACCTATACGGGGCCGCAGGCCGTGCGCACGCCCAAGTCGTTTGCTCGTGGGTATCGAAATGGCGAGCAGCCACTAGCTGAGGTCGGCTTTATTGTGATTACGGTTGATGGATTAGGTTCGGCTTTGAGATCAAAAGAGTTTCACAACTTTTCGTACGCCAATTTAGGTGATATTGGCAGCGACGATCATATAGCCGCCATAAAGCAGCTGGCAATGGAACGAAGCTACATGGATACCACACGAGTGGGCATTTATGGCCATTCGGCAGGTGGGTACGATGCTGCAAGGGCATTGCTTATTCGCCCTAAGTTTTATAAGGTTGGCGTATCATCAGCAGGCAATCACGATTTTCGTATGTCTAAAGCGTGGTGGGACGAGCAGTATATGGGCCTGCCAGGACCACACTATATTGAGCAGTCGAACCTAACTTGGGCTGATAAGCTGGAGGGTAAGCTGCTGATTTTTGCAGGCGATATGGATCAGAACGTAAATCCGGCCAACACGCTTCGGCTTGCAGCCGAGTTTATAAAGCACAATAAGGATTTCGATATGTTTATATACCCCAATGCCGATCACGATTTGTACAGCTACCCCTATATTATTAGGCGCCGATGGGATTATTTTGTGCAGCATCTGCTAGGGGTTACACCACCCCCAAACTATGAGATTAAAAAGTAGCGAACGGGATGCTGAGACAGAAAGCTTGCATATTTTTTTAAATCGATATAAATATTTTTTTAAGATAACTGGCGAGAGGGTAATGGGATAGAGAAATAAAAATCGTTTACCACTTGCTAAATTTAATAACTCAAAAAATAAAATACTATGTTCTCAAAACAAACCTATATTCAACGCCGCGAGGAGCTTAAGAAGAAGTTTAATAGCGGAATTCTTCTGTTTTTAGGAAACGATGAAACCGGAATGAACTATGCCGATAATACCTACCATTACAGGCAGGATAGCACCTTTTTATATTACTTTGGTATTAATGCGCCCGGATTTTATGCTATAATCGACCTTGATTCAGGCGATGAAATTATTTTTGGCGATGATTTCACAATAGATAGCATTGTGTGGATGGGCGATATGCCATCGGTTGCATCGTTGGCTGAAAAGGTGGGGATAAGTAAAACCGAAACTAGCGACGCGCTTAAAAAGAGATTGGCCAAAGCGGATAATGTGATGTTTTTACCACCTTACCGCCCCGAGCATCAAATTAAGCTATTCGATTTTTTGGGCATCCATCCTAGCGAGCAGGCCCAAAAGGCAAGCATACCATTTATTATGGCGGTGGCAGAGCAGCGTAATGTTAAAACCCATGAGGAGATAGATGAAATAGAAAAGGCTGTAAACACTACGGTTCTTATGCACAGAACGGCCATGCGTTACGCAAAACCCGGAATGACCGAGGCGCAGGTTGCGGCAAAGGTTGCCCAGATTGCTCTGGAAAGTGGCGGGCAGCTTAGTTTCCCAATTATTGCAACCATTAACGGACAAACGCTACACAACCATTTCCACGGAAATACAATCCGCGAAGGGCAGCTATTCCTACTCGATGCGGGTGCCGAAACCCCAATGGGCTATGCAGGCGATATGAGCAGCACCTTTCCCGTTTCAAAACAATTTACCCCCGAGCAACGCGATATATACGAAGTGTGCCTAAAAGCGCATAATGCAGCAATAGATATGCTTAAACCAGGCTTACATTTTCGCGATGCGCATCTGCTTGCAGCGCGTATTATTTTCGATGGGTTAAAATCCTTTGGGTTTACCAAGGGCAATACCGACGATGCTGTGGCAAATGGCGCACATGCGCTTTTCTTCCCATGCGGATTGGGGCACCTTATGGGGCTAGATGTGCATGATATGGAGAATCTAGGAGAGCAGTGGGTTGGCTACGGTGGCGAGCCTAAAAGCACGCAGTTTGGACTAAAATCGCTAAGGCTAGGAAGAGAGCTAAAGCCTGGATACGTGTTAACCGTTGAACCTGGAATTTATTTCATCCCGCAGCTAATCGATTTATGGCAGAAGAACGGAACGAATAAAGAGTTTCTAAATTTCGATAAGATAAATACTTACAGAGACTTTAGCGGTTTGCGCAACGAGGAGGATATCCTAATTACCCAAGATGGACATAGAATACTTGGAGAGCCGTTGGCTAAATCGGTGGCTGATGTTGAGGCTGAGCGTAAGTATGCTTTTGAATAGGGTTTTGGAGAATACATAATATAAATGAGGCTTCCTAAATAGTAATTTTAGTTTCGTTGAGTCCGCTAAGTACGCTCGGTTGTGTCCTTTGTGTGAAATATAACTGATTGTTACACAAGGGAAGCACAAAGAAACACAAAGAAAATACCCTATAATTTACACTTTTTAGACAGCCTCATTTTTGCTGTGTAATAAAAACACCAAGGTTTATAGTAACCTCTTTATCTCTTCAATCATAGCCTTAAACTCTTGCTCTTCAAAAAGGCGAGTAAGAAAAACAATTTTCCCATCCTTGTTAACTATTACGTTGCGAGTTATGCCAGCATCGGCACGTGCATATAGTTCAAATATTCTCGAATCTTCATCTAGCCCTAAGGGATAGGTAACTTCCATTTTTTTAGCAAAATCAATTACCTTATTCATGGGTTCGCCCCTGTCAATTCCCACAACAACAAGTCCTTTATCCTTTAACAATTGCCAAATATCTTTTTCAATATGTGGCATCTCTTTGCGGCATACCCCACACCAGCTGGCTGTAAACTGTAGCATTACTACTTTACCTCGATAGTCGGAGAGGGTAAAAGTTGTACTATCCGTAAGCAATGTGGTAAAATCGGGTGCTTCCTGACCAACCTTTACAATGTAACCGCGATCATCGTTGCTTTCAGTTTTTTTGTTTTTCTTGTTGTTATTCGTGCAAGCACAGGTTAGGGATAGCCCCAATAGAATGGTGGTAATAAGTTTTACTGCTTTCATAAAGGTAAATTTATTAGTGTTATAAATCTGCATAAAGATATATTTTTTTAACACGAGTAAATAGTTATAATCCTCTTCAATTGAGGTTTTGATGTTTTGTTTGATGGGTACGGGGTAACGTAGGGAATGTGAATTGTAAATAAATACAATCAAATGCTGTAACAATACATCAAAATAACTATTTAAATGATTAAATAAAACAGCATATTATAAACATTGATAGTAAACTGATATAGTTTATTGGGTTTATGAATCGCTTCATAATATAGTTGTGGTGAAATTTTACAGTAATCAGCATAACCCGCATTATTTATCAAATTTGTTAAAGATGAATGCAAATGCGGGTTACCCCGACCTAGTTGAGCTCAATTTTGCTCAGCAAAATTGGTTGTGAAACTTAGTCGCTGTCGAAGACAGCAATTATTCGAATGAATAATTGGGGATAAAACAAAAACGCAACCAGTTGCAAATAAACTGATTACGTTTTTAAATAGTCGGGGTGAGAAGACTCGAACTTCCGACCCCTTGCACCCCATGCAAGTACGCTAGCCAACTGCGCCACACCCCGATCTCTTTTGAGGATGCAAATATAATTGTTTTTTTAATCTTCGCTAAGCTATATTGCCATATTTTGTTTAAAAATTATAATACTTCGTTTTAAATTTGCACCATTAATGGTGTTGAACTATTTTTATGCTTTATTGTTTTAGATAGATTAACCAATGTAAATATATCAATATGAACTTATTTGAGCCTTTAAAATCAAAGGGAGAGGATAAAAAAAACGACAATGAAAATGTTGTTGCCGAGCATGTTAAAGTACTAATTATTGGCTCGGGCCCTGCTGGCTATACGGCAGCAATATATGCTGCAAGGGCAAATTTAAACCCAGTGCTTTACGAAGGTTTGCAACCAGGAGGTCAGCTAACCACCACAACCGAGGTCGATAACTTTCCTGGTTATCCAGAGGGTGTTACAGGCCCCGCTATGATGGAGGATCTTAAGAAGCAGGCGGAGCGGTTCGGCTCGCAAATACGATTTGGTATGGCAACTTCTGCCGATCTGTCGCAAAAACCCTACAAGGTAACCATCGACGGCGAAAAAACCATCTCGGCTGACGCGCTCATTATTGCCACAGGTGCAACAGCAAAGTATTTAGGGTTAGAATCCGAAGAGAAGTATAAGGGCCAGGGCGTTTCGGCTTGCGCCACCTGCGATGGCTTCTTCTACAAAGGGCAAAGCGTTGCCGTTGTAGGTGGTGGCGATACGGCTTGCGAGGAGGCAACCTATCTTTCCGGGATTTGTAAAAAGGTTTATATGATTGTCCGCAAGCCCTACCTTCGTGCATCTAAAGCAATGCAGGATAGGGTTGATAGCAACGAGAATATTGAGGTGCTTTACGAGCATACCACAAAGGAAATTGTGGGCGACATGAGCGGTGTAAATGGAGTAGTTTTAACAAACAGTAAAAACGAGGAGGTAAAGATTGATGTTACCGGATTTTTTGTTGCCATCGGGCATAAGCCAAATTCCGATATTTTTAAGGATTACCTAGATTTGGATGAGACAGGGTATATCAAGACAATACCTGGAACACCCAAAACAAATATAGAGGGCGTTTTTGCTTGCGGCGATGTGCAGGATAAGCATTACCGTCAGGCGGTAACTGCTGCCGGCACTGGGTGTATGGCTGCTCTCGATGCCGAGAGGTACTTGGGAACTAGGGTGTTTTAGTTTGTATTTTTTCAATAACGCAGATATTGCTTTAGATTATATTGTATTTACGAAGGGTATTATAACCTAAAAGCAGGGCTTGCCAAAATTTGGCATGCCCTGCTTTTTATTTATCTAGCATTTAACCCACATTATTCATCAAATTTTTAGAAAAATGAATGCGAATGCGGGTTACCCCGACATAGTCGAGCCCAATTTTGGGTAACAAAATTGATTGTGAAACTTAGTCGCAGCCATCGACCCCAATTATTCGAATGAATAATTGGGGTTAAAATGCTTTAACCCAAATTATGTAGGGCTTCTTTCACAAAATCAGCTATTTTTGTATCAAACTTATAGTGTTATGTATGCAATCTTTGTAAAGGAACTTAATAGCTTCTTCTCATCGTTAACCGGATTAATAGTAGCCATAGTATTTTTAATTATTAACGGTTTGTTTATATGGGTTTTCCCTGGCGAGCTAAACGTGCTCGATGGGGGATACGCAACCCTCGATACGCTATTTATAATAGCACCCTGGGTGTTTCTTTTTCTTGTGCCAGCCATTGCCATGCGTTCGTTTTCCGAGGAGAAAAAAACGGGAACAATAGAACTTCTGCTAACGCGTCCTATTTCTGATTTGCAGCTCGTTTTAGGAAAGTATTTTGCCGCTGTGGTTCTGGTGTTAATTACCCTGTTGCCATCATTAATATTTTTTCTATCGGTGTACCTGCTGGGTAATCCGGTTGGTAATATCGATACGGGCGGAACCTGGGGATCCTTTATCGGATTATTCTTTTTGGCTGCGGGGTATGCCGCAATAAGCGTTTTCGCATCGAGCTTAACCCAAAACCATATCGTTTCGTTTATCATCGGTGTAGTGCTTTCGTTTTTGCTTTATATTGGGCTCGACTCCCTTTCGTCTCTGTATGTATTCAGAAATATTCAGCATATCATCGTGTCTATCGGAATAAATGAGCACTACGAATCGTTAAGCCGAGGGGTAATCGACTCGCGCGATATTGTTTACTTTATTGGTTTGGCAGCTTTTTTTATTTTGGCCACTCGAATGGTTTTACAAAGTAGGAAAGGGTAATACATTGTTACGTAAATTAATTTAGTATCGTAGTATGAATTCAAAGAAAAGAAAAAATATAGTCGAATTTGCAATGGGGGTTATTGCCATTGTGCTACTTGTTTACATATCCAGCTTTATTCATTTCAGAATAGATTTAACCGCCGAGAAACGCTACACCCTCGATAAATCGACAAAGGAGGTGCTTGCTGATCTTGACGATATAGTTAATATTAGGGTGTACCTTGACGGCGATTTGCCCATGGGATTTAGGCGTATGCGTCGAGAACTAGAGGAGCTGCTCGATGAGTTTAGCGTGCATGGCGATCGGATGTTTCAGTACGAATTTATTGATCCTTTGCAGCCTGTTGACAAAGCAGAGCGCGATGCTATTGTGCGCGATTTATACGATAGGGGGTTACAGCCCACCAATATACAGGAGAATGACCCTCGTGGTGGATCAACTCAAAAAATGATCTTTCCTGGGGCAATTATAGGTTACAAGGGCAAGGAACGTGTAGTAAATCTTTTGAAGAATAATCCAGGTCTAACAGCCGAGGAGAATATAAATATATCGGTTCAAGGTTTTGAGTATGCTTTGGTAAGTACCATAATAGCATTAAAACCCGACAGCCTACCTAAGCTGGCCTTTGTGCATGGGCACGGGCAGCTAGATGAGTTGGAAACAGGCGATATTGCTCAGGAGCTGGTTAAGCAGTTCGAGGTGCATAGGGTTATTTTGGGGGGCGAGGTTGGCGGTTTAAACCCCTATTCGGTGGTAGTAATGGCTGGTCCTACCGAGCGCGTTTCCGAGGCCGATAAGCTGGTACTCGACCAGTATATTATGGGTGGCGGTAAGGTGCTGTGGATTGTTGATGGCGTTAAGGCTAGCATCGATAGCTTATCGCAGGGTTCAACCACTTTGGCTTTTCCAAACGATCATAATCTCGAGGATTTACTTTTTAAATACGGTGCAAGGGTAAACCCCACGTTAATTCAGGATATGCAGTGTGCTATAATTCCTGTAAATATGGCGCTTCCCAATCAGAATTCAAAGTTTGTGCCAGCACCGTGGGTGTACTATCCGCTGCTTAATGCGCCCAGTACGCATCCAATAACGCGTAATCTGAATCTCATCTCTAGTCGCTTTATTAGCCCAATAGATACCGTTGGAATGAACTCGCAAATAAGTAAGCAAATCTTACTAAAAACTTCGCCCTATAGCCGCACGCTTAATGTTCCACTATTCGTTAACCTTAGGCAGGTGGAGCGAAGTCCGCTCGAAACGGAGTTCAATCAGCAGCATCTGCCTGTGGCAGTTCTGCTCGAGGGCGTTTTTCCCTCAGCATTTACCAATAGGCCGCTATCTAAGATGAATAATGGTAATCCGTTTAATTTTCACGAGCAGAGCGTACCCACCCGAATGGTTGTAATTTCCGATGCTGATATTATTCGGAATGAGGTTAGTCAGCGTGCCGATGGGGCCTACGTTACGCCTCTTGGCTACGACAGGTATTCGCGTCAAACCTATGGGAATAAGGAGTTTTTGGTTAATGTTATTAACTATTTGAACGATGATAAGGGGCTAATAAACCTGCGTACGCGCGAGTTTAAGCTTAGGTTGCTCGATAAGAATAAGGTGCTTGAGCAGCGGGTTCAGTGGCAGGTTTTTAATCTTGTTGTGCCATCGTTGCTTTTGCTTCTTGTGGTGGGTATCTGGATGTTTATTCGCCGAAAACGCTATGTATCAAACAGGTAGATTTTTTTATTTGTGATAGGAAGAATGAAAATTTCAAAATTTATAGGGAAGCACTGGCTGTTTTGCTTGATTTTAGTCATAGCAGGCTCTATTTTGGCGGTGAATACCATCAGAAATCGGCGGGATAATGCTGAAACGAATTTTGCTATAAATGCCAACAAGGCAGTAACTCGTATTGCTATTACTTATGGCGAATTTGTTGTTAATCTTAAGGTTAACTCATCGGGGCATTGGCTGCTTAACGATAAGTTTCGGGTAAGCGACGATGCGATTAATACATTTTTTAGGGTGGCATCGAGATTGCAAAATGCAGGCCCCGTTTCGTTGAGCATAAATGATAGTTTGGTTGATGCTGCCCAACGCAACGGCAAGCACATCGAGTTTTTTAGTAAACGAAGAAAGATACTTAGCTACTTCATCCTCGATACCGATGCACAAAATCTGAAAACCATTGGATATAAGGGGAAAGGTAAAACGGTTTACAAGCTCGAGTTGCCCAATTATGATGGTAGCATAGCGAGCTTAATTAATGTAGATGAGAGCTACTGGGGAGGCAGTAAGGTGCCCGCTCCCACCCTTTTACAGGTTCAGGCGGTTGAGGTAGATGTTCCACACGAACCCGAAAGGGCATTTAGAATTGATGTTGTTAATAGCAACGCTTATAGGGTTTTAAACCTATATAGCGGACACGAAGCTCAGAACGTGGATAACGATAGGGTACTTAATTTCCTTACTACGTTAACCCAGATTCCTCATCAGGGTGTTGCTCAATTGTCAATTCAACAAAAGGCTCAGCTAGGCTCTGCCAATCCCGATTTTGTTTTCAATATTTTCACTTCTGCAGGTTGCGATGTTCTAAAGGTTTTCCCCATTCCTGTTGAAGCGTATACCGATGAGCTAGGCCGCACGGTAAACGTCGATTTAAATCGTGTTTATGTTAAAACCTCTGCTGATAATCAGGTTTTTATCGTAAATTATATCAACCTTTACTCGTTGCTTCGGGGTGTTTCATATTTTACCCCATAATTTTGCGCCGACTGGTTTGTGTATTTAACTAAAAAGTTGTATTATTGATATTTGTTTTATTGCTATAAAATAGCCTGATATTCAGGGTGCAAGCGATTTAAAGAAAAGCACAATAAGCAGCACTATCGATACTTTTAAACAGTATGTTTGTAAAGTATATTAAATGTAATAGCATAAACACTACATTTGTTAATTATTTTAAAAATCGATACCGATGAACCATCCACGGTAAGACGTTACCGCACACGGTAATGGCTATCCCATGGATGCTATATCTGTACCTTTGAAAACTAAAAACTAGACAGATGAAATTTGTAGTTTCCAGCACAGAATTACTGAGCCATTTAACAGTGGTTAGTAGGGTTATCAGCTCAAAAAACACCCTGCCTATTCTTGATAATTTTCTTTTCAATCTTCAGGGCAATGATCTTGAGATTACAGCGTCTGACCTTGAGACAACCCTAAAAACAGCTATTAAATTAGAGAATGTAACCGATGATGGTGTGGTTGCCATTCCATATCGCATTTTGGTTGATACTCTAAGGGAATTCTCTGAGCAACCCCTTACTTTCGACATAAACGAGGAAACACTTGCCATTAAGTTGTCGTCCGATAGGGGCGAGTTTAATATTGTGGGCCAGCCAGCCGAAGATTTCCCGGTAGCGGCACAAATAGATGAGAGTGAAAAAGTATCGTTAAATGTTCCTGCAGATGCTTTACTTAACGGAATAGGTAAAACGTTGTTTGCCACTGCCGACGATGAGATGCGTCCAGTAATGAATGGTATTCTGCTCGAGTTTTCACCCGAATCTCTAACCTTTGTGGCCTCCGATGCCCATAAGCTGGTGCGTTATAAAAGGCTCGATATTACGGCTGAAGATGAGAAATCTTTTATTCTACCTAAAAAGCCGGCATCGTTGCTTAAGAACATTATAAAGGGTAGCGGCGATGTTATTGTTGAGTTTGATGATAAGAACGCTCTTTTTATTCTCGACCAGTACACGCTGGTTTGCAGATTGGTTGAGGGCGTATATCCTAACTATAACTCGGTAATTCCTGTTGATAACCCCAATGTGGCTACCATCGACAGGCTAGATTTTTATAACTCGCTTCGCCGTGTTGCACCCTTTACCAATCAGGCTAGTAATCTCGTAAAGGTTTCGCTAACAGGAAATCAAATTGTTGTATCGGCGCAAGACCTCGACTTTTCAATTTCGGCACACGAAAGCCTGCAGTGCCAGTACGAGGGCGATCATATGGAGATTGGATTTAAATCGGTTTTCTTAATCGATATTCTTTCCAATATATCATCAACCGATGTGGTGCTGTCTCTTTCTGATCCATCCAGAGCAGGTTTGCTATTCCCAGCAGTGAACGATAACCCCGACGAAGAGGTACTAATGCTGTTAATGCCGATGATGGTAGGTGCCTAGTAACTTTTGTTTAACCTAGACATATAAAGCTGTTGCCCAATCGGCAGCAGCTTTAATTTTTTAAAACTTGCTAAAACTGTAAGAATGGAGCTGAATATAAAGAACCCCTTAGTTTTTATCGATTTAGAAACCACAGGTATCAATGTGGTTAAAGATCGAATTGTTGAGATAGCTGCGCTAAAAGTAATGCCCAATGGTACTCAGGAGATTAAGTGTAAACGAATTAATCCCACCTTTCCAATACCACCCGAAGCAACAGCAGTGCACGGTATAACCGATGAGGATGTTAAAAGCGAACCTACCTTTAAGGAGGTGGCTAAGTCGCTTGCCCAGTTTATGGAGGGGTGCGACTTAGCAGGGTTTAACTCAAATAGGTTCGACTTTCCGCTGTTGGCCGAGGAGTTTCTTAGGGCTGATGTAGATTTTGATTTCAGAAAGCGTAAATTTATTGATGTGCAAACTATCTTTCATAAAATGGAGAAGCGCACTCTTGAAGCAGCCTATAAGTTTTACTGCGACAAGGATTTGGTAGGAGCACATACCGCCAAGGCCGATACCATTGCAACGTACGAGGTGCTTAAATCACAGCTCGATAGGTATCCTGAGCTGCAGAATGATGTTAATTTCCTTGCAGAGTTTAGTACCCATAAGCAAAATGCCGATTTTGCTGGGCGTATCGTTTTTGACGACCAAGGGGTAGAGATTTTTAACTTTGGAAAGCATAAGGGTAAATCAGTTGAGAGGGTTCTATCAAAGGAGCCAAGCTACTACGCTTGGATGATGAAAGGTGATTTTCCCCTATACACAAAAAAAGTGCTTACGGGCATCTACCTCAGAATGCGTAGTAAGTAAATTTAACCCGCATTATTCATCAAACTTATAAAAGATGAATGCAAATGCGGGTTACCCCAACATAGTCGAACCCAATTTTTTGCGAACAAAATTGGTTGTGAGACTTAGTCGCTGTCGGAGACAGCAATTATTCGAATGAATAATTGGGGTTAATATATCAGGAGTGTGTTTCCCTGTAAATTACCTTAGCTACTGATTCATCAAAAAATGTTTAATAACAGCAAAAAACGGTATGAATCTCAATATGCTTTCGTATTTTTGTGAGAATTGGGCCCACTTGTTAAACCATAATCCTTGTATTTTGAGTTCATCCAAAATTCCCGTTGAAACCCCTTTAATGAAGCAGTATAACTCAATTAAGCGAAAGCATCCCGATGCAATTTTGCTTTTTAGGGTTGGCGATTTTTACGAAACTTTTAGTAGTGATGCCATAAAAGCTGCCGATATATTGGGTATTACCCTAACCCGTAGGGCGAATGGGGCTGCGGCATCTGTTGAACTGGCAGGGTTTCCTCATCATGCTCTCGATACGTATCTTCCTAAATTAGTAAGGGCTGGGCAGCGGGTTGCTATTTGTGAGCAACTCGAAGACCCAAAAACAGCTAAAAAGATTGTAAAACGCGGCGTTACCGAAATGGTTACTCCAGGGGTTTCGTTTAACGATAATGTTCTCGAGCGAAGAGAGAATAACTTTTTGGCCTGTGTGCATTTCGAGAAAAAAAATGCTGGTGTGGCTTTTCTCGATATATCAACAGGTGAGTTTTATGTGGCGGAGGGAACACTGGAGTATGTTGATAAGCTTATAACCAACTTCAACCCAAAGGAGGTGCTGGTTGAGCGTTCAAAACATAGAGAGTTCACCGAGTATTTTGGAACACGTTACTACACCTACAAATTTGACGAGTGGGCCTACGATAAACAGGGTGCGCGCGAGAAGCTGGTAAATCATTTTCAAACCCCAAGCCTTAAGGGTTTTGGTATCGATAGATTAACGCTGGGAATTGTTGCTGCGGGTGCTACCCTTTACTATCTCGATATTACACAGCATAACCAGATTAAGCACATATCAACCATATCGCGGATTGATGAGGATAAGTATGTGTGGCTCGACAAGTTTACTGTTCGCAACCTCGAACTCTTTTATTCGGTAAATGAGGGAGCCAAAACTTTGGTTGAGGTTATCGATAAATCGGTATCGCCCATGGGGAGCCGACTGCTTAAAAAGTGGATCTCGTTGCCATTAAAGGATGAGAAACCCATAACCGAAAGGTTAAATGCTGTTGAGCATTTAATTACTGGTACCGAAATGGCCGATTCGCTTCGCAACCATATTCGTGGTATGGGCGATTTGGAGAGGATAATCTCAAAAGCCGCCGTTGGACGTATTACGCCGCGTGAAATGGTTAACCTCAAAAATGCTTTGCTCGCACTCGATCCCATTAAGCAGATGTGCGCTGAGTCTAAAGAGCCAACCCTCATGCGGATTGGCGAGCAAATTAATCTCTGCTCCCTTATAAGGGAGAGAATTGAGCGTGAAATTGTGGCCGATCCGCCCGCACAGGTTGGTAAGGGGCGAGTGATTGCCGAGGGAATTAATGATGAGCTCGATGAGCTGCGTGAGATAATGCATTCGGGTAAGGAGTATCTTGTAGGTATTCAGAAACGAGAGTCCGAGCGAACAGGAATCCCTTCATTAAAGATTAGTTTTAATAATGTATTTGGTTACTATCTCGAGGTTCGAAATACTCATAAAGATAAAGTTCCGCCAGAGTGGATTAGGAAGCAAACCCTTGTAGCGGCTGAGCGTTATATTACCGAGGAGCTTAAGGAGTACGAGGCCAAGATTTTGGGCGCCGAAGAGAAAGTGCTGATTTTAGAACAGCAGCTTTTTGAGCAGCTAGTTCTTAGCCTTTCGGAGTATATTGCCTCAATTCAGCTAAATGCAGGATTGGTGGCCCAGCTCGATTGCCTGCAGTCGTTTGGCATGGCTGCAAACGAGTATAATTACTGTAAACCCGAGGTTAATCAAACCGACACCATCGATATAAAAGCGGGTAGGCATCCTGTTATTGAGCGCATGCTGCCCATTGGCGAAGAGTATATTTCGAACGATGTGCTGCTTGATTCTGATAATCAGCAAATTATTATTATTACAGGGCCTAATATGTCGGGTAAATCGGCATTATTACGACAAACCGCTCTTATTGTGCTTATGGCACAAATGGGGTCGTTTGTGCCAGCCAAAGCTGCCAAAATAGGGTTGGTTGATAAGATTTTTACTCGGGTTGGAGCTTCCGATAATATATCATTGGGCGAATCAACCTTTATGGTCGAGATGCATGAGGCGGCAAGTATACTAAATAATATTTCGGATAGGAGTCTAATTCTGCTCGATGAGATTGGGCGCGGTACATCAACTTACGACGGAATATCCATTGCGTGGGCAATGACGGAGTATATTCACGAGAATCCCATAGGTAAGGCAAAAACAATGTTTGCCACTCATTATCATGAACTTAATGAGATGGAGGGGGCTTTTCCACGGATTAAAAATTACAATGTTTCGGTAAAAGAGCTAGATAATAAGGTAATTTTTTTACGTGAGCTTGTGCCAGGGGGAAGTGCTCACAGCTTTGGAATTCATGTTGCCCGTATGGCAGGAATGCCCCCTAGCGTGGTAAAGCGTGCTTCGGAAATATTGAAGGAGCTTGAAAAGAGCCCTCAAAATCAACATTTGACTAAGCCTGGTGCCGATTTGGGTAAAAATAGGGAGGGGTATCAGCTTAGCTTTTTTCAACTCGACGACCCAGTGCTTAAGCAGATTAGGGATCAGCTTCTAGCTCTTGATATTAACAACTTAACCCCAGTTGATGCGTTAAATAGACTCAACGAAATAAAGCGTTTGGCTGGGGTAAAAGAAGAGTAGTATTCATGCTTATCCTCCGCTAGTATTTTACTTCTAAATTTATCTTCTTATTGGTTGTGTAGTAACAGGGAACTGAGCATGATTCTGTATCGTAGTAAACCTTTGTTTTTAGCGTGTTTATCACATAGTGCGTTCTGCCATTTCGGGTGTAGTGGGCAACAAATGTGTATTCTACCTCGTTCTCAACATCAATTTGTAGGGTTTTGGTTGTAATCGTATCGGTTAGCACAACTATGTTGTTATCGGGAGAACCAAGATAGATTGTGAGGGGTATTTCCTGATTTTCGTTATTGATAGTAAAATTTGCTTCTATGATGGAGTACAAGGGCTTCTCGATGAAACATTCTTCGCACTTAAACTCAAGCAACCTTTCTATTGAGCAGCCATGAAAGACTAAAGCAACTGCAATGCCGATTAAGTATCTTTGAGTCCAACGCTTCATCTCGGATTTTTTATGTGGGGTTTAAATCTTGTATACAATTTTTTATGGTTTAAACCTAAGGTCAACCACTATGTTTTCAACATAAAAACAAGAACCTGATTGTGAAACCGATAGGGTTACCCCGTTAATTACCCGATAGGTTTTACCGTTTAATTTGTAGTGGGCAACAATGGTGAAGTAAGTGTCTGTATCTAAAGTAAGGTGTTTTACGTGTTTGTGAAGATCTTTTTCGTAGCGTACGTTGTTATCTTCCATCGGTCCTATATAAACGGTTACTGGAACTGTTTGATTTTCCTCGTTTATGGTTATTTTTGTAAATACATTGTGTGATTTCGGCTTATACTTGAAGCAGTCCGACTTCTTATCGCACCCACTTATAATTAGTAGAAGCAACACGATGGGTAATATGGGGTTTAATAATTTGAGTGAAACTATCTTTTTCATGGTGTTTTAGAGATTTTATTGCCAGTTTAGCTGTTTAGATTTAATTTTGGGTTTCGTCAGATTAAAAGCATATCCAGTCGAGATGTTAATTACTATTGGTTGTTTGCGTAGGTAGTCTAGTGCAAGTGCCTGTATACTTGCTGAAATATAAAAGTTTCTTTTTGTGTATGTGGCTTTTAGTTCTGGACTTAATAGGTTGTAACTTTTGGCATAATGTACATTGCTTGTAAAGTTATATTTGCCCCATGTTCGTTGGTAGTTTACGCCAAGTAGAATGCTGGTTAGACCTTTTTTACCTGTCCTTAATTTGTACAGCTCTTTTCCCAGTCGGATGCTCGCAAAGTATCTCTTCTCAAAAAACTGATAAGAGGCATTAACTTCCTGTATAATAATAGGGCTGTATGATGGTGTTGCCCCAAAATCGGTTTTAAAATATATCCCATAGGGTTCAATAAAAGTTTCGACTCCACCAGAAATATGGAAGTGGTTTGAGTTAAAAGAGCTTTGCAGATAGGGGGTTATTGAGGTTACTTTTATTCTTTTTGATAGTGGACTGCCTACTTTTTGTAGGAATGCTGAAATTTCATGGTAACCTTTGCGATGGGCTAAATCGGCATAGCTTACGTTGGGGCTTAGCTCCTCTTTAGCAGATTTTTCGTGTAGTAAGAAAAGAATTGCTTCGTAGCAATTATTCTCTATTGCTAAAGCAAGGGCGGTAATATCATTATTGTTTCGCGCGTATACATTTCCACCGTAGCTAGTAAGTACTCGCAACATGGTTGTATCGTTAAACTGGGCGGCTACCATTAGGGGGGTAAAACCATTGTTGTCGGGTTTGTCAACATCGGCCCAATTCTCGAGCAGGTATTCGCATGTGTTAGCTGCGCCCGAGTATACTGCGGTCATCAGCGGAGTGTTGCCGTAGTTGTCGGTTGAGTCGATATGCGCTCCGTAATACAAAAGCAGGTAGGCAAGGTATGTATAGTTGTATGTGCTGGCATAGTGCAGGGGCGAAATGCCCTGATTGTTAACAGGATGAGCGTGAGATCCGTTTAGTATCAGCAGCTCGGCTATGCTGTCGTTATTATACATCGATGCGTAATGTAAGGCAGTATTGCCATAGGAGTCCTTCATTTCTAAATCGGCATTGTACAAAATTAGTTCCTTTGTAACATCGTAATGCCCCGCTTGCGAAGCGTACATTAAAGGGGTAACTCCGTACCAAGTAACATTAGGGTCGGCTCCAAATTCGAGAAGTAGTTTCACATTTCCTAAGTTGCCCGAATCGGCCTGTTGAACCAATAATGGGATACCATGGTTTAAGTATTGTAAATCGTTTTCGAGTTGATTCGAGATTGTGTCGCTATGTATATCTTGATTAAAAGCGATATGCGGACTAATACACAGGGCGCAAAAAATAAAGAGTAGGTGTTTTTTTAACATAGAGCACATGAGTTGAGTATATTAAAATTACAGTAGCTATTATCTAATTTTGTATTACTAACCTTTCATAGTTTACCAAAGGCAGATTTATTTGTTAAAGATATAATTTAAAAAATTAATACAAGCTGCACTCATTACGATATTTAAGGAGATGACAACGAAACGGGAATAATCTTATTGTAAATAAATAGGTTGCTGGTAGGTTCAGGGTTATAAATAAACCTTAAACTTTTTTGGATATGAATTGATGCCTGGTAAGTATACGTGTCGATGTTATGTTTGCAGCTAAATGTAAACTTTTTTGCAAATTCAAAGCTTTTTCTTCTTGATGTACTTATCGCAATAGTAGCCATTTGTTAGGTTTAGATTGGGTATAATATTTGCATGCTTAACCCGTTGTTGAAAAACAACATTTAATGTAGCCACAAATAGTATGCAAAAAAGATTATTTTTGTTAGTCCGTATTATTCATCAAATTTGTAAGAGATGAATGCAAATGTGGGTTAGTAAACATATTTACTACTATGCTATGAGAAATTGCAGAGCTATTGCTCTATTTATTATTGGCCTTTTAATGGCAGCTAATTTGGTTGCGCAGGACGAACGATACGAAGAGCCCGAAAAGTTTAGTGACAGGTTCTTTTGGGGAGGTACGCTAGGGCTAATGGTGGGGCATATTACACAGATTGATGTGGTTCCGATTGGGGGCATGTGGATATTCCCACAATGGTCGGTGGGTGTTGCAGGTAGGTATGGTTTTTATAACCAACGGGGTGTTTTGCTAACCGACTCTAGGCGGTCGTATAGTAGCCATATTTGGGGTGGTTCGGTATTTACTCAGGTACTCCCAATCCCCGATTTTAGCGAGGTGTTTTCAATTCCGTTTAGGGGAGGAATAATACTGCATAGTGAGTACGAAAAAATATTTATTGATCGAAGAGTGAGTAACCCCTTTGGTGATTACGTGGGTGGTAAAACATGGACTAACCTTGTTTTGGTAGGGTTTGGGTACCGGCAGCGGGTTGGGGATAAGGCAGGTGTTAATATGCTTTTGCTTTGGGAGGTGTCAAAAAATGAATTCTCGCCATATCAACAAAACCCAATAATTCGGGTTACATTCACGTTGTAATGGAGTAGTTTTTATAAAAATTCACTATTAACCGACTAAATTTTTATTTTCATTAATTCTGTTCTTTAATGCCTATGAACTGGACATAGATTATTTAATTCAATAATAGACCCCTCCCCAATTTATAGTCATTTGATCTGGAGGATC
>JAQVYY010000050.1 GCA_028708425.1 Bacteroidales bacterium | reverse complement strand
AAATGTAATGGCGAGGTAGCTCAGCTGGTTAGAGCGTCCCGATTGAAAATCGGGAAGGTCGACGCTGAGGTTATCAAGTTCTAAATGTAATGGCGAGGTAGCTCAGCTGGTTAGAGCGTCCCGATTGAAAATCGGGAAGGTCGACGCTGAGGTTATCAAGTTCTAAATGTAATGGCGAGGTAGCTCAGCTGGTTAGAGCGCGTGATTCATAATCACGAGGTCGGCGGTTCAAGCCCGCCTCTCGCTACAAAAGCAAAAACCACTTACAGAAAATACTTGTAAGTGGTTTTTTGTTTTCTATTCAATTTATCACACAACTTTCCATCATAAAGTATGCCCTACTTCACATACATACTTGAAAGCCAAACAAATGGTCGTTACTATGTGGGTAGCTGCGAGGATGTGGCAGTAAGGCTCAAACGGCATAACGAGGGCGCAACACCCTCAACAAAACCCTATAGACCTTGGTGCGTGGCGTGGGTACAGCAGCATGCTAGCAAAACGGAAGCCCTTAAACGGGAGCACCAAATTAAGCGGATGAAAAGTCGGCAGTACATAGAGCGACTTATAGCGGGTAATGGATAAAGATAGATTTTGTGCATGGGGTTAGAGCGTCCCGATTTACAATCGGGAAGGTCGGCGGTTCAAGCCCGCCTCTCGCTACAAAAGCAAAAACCACTTACAGAGAAATACTTGTAAGGGGTTTTTTGTTATGCGCACAATTTGACGCACAACATTATATTTTGAAGAACATGCCCTACTTCACATACATACTTGAAAGCCAAACAAATGGCCGTTACTATGTGGGCAGCTGCGAGGACGTGGCAGAAAGGCTTAAGCGGCATAACGAGGGCGCAACACCATCAACAAAACCTTATAGACCTTGGTGCGTGGTGTGGATACAGCAGCACGATAGCAAAACGGAAGCCCTTAAGCGGGAGCGCCAAATTAAGCGGATGAAAAGTCGGCAGTACATAGAGCGACTTATAGCGGGTAATGGATAAAGATAGATTTTGTGCATGGGGTTAGAGCGTCCCGATTTACAATCGGGAAGGTCGGCGGTTCAAGCCCGCCTCTCGCTACAGAAGCAAAAACCACTTACAGAAAATACTTGTAAGTGGTTTTTTATGCTTCTCAATACATGGTAATCTCCTACATAACCAGGTTAGCAAACGGCAACTTACCGTATTTTGCAACAAACTCTTTTAGTAAGCTGTACTCAAGCTCTCTGGGGTCTTCCTCTGGCAACTCTTTCCAGCAAAACAGTAGCTCGTTGGAGTTTTCGAGTTGCCAAATAAGTCGACCGCCAAAGTGACCAATATCTTCACCCTGTCCAAATTGAAAGTATTGCCCTAAACGCGTTTTTAGTGTTGCCGAGCTGCCCTCTTTTCCTGCCTTGCCAATGTAAAGCACAACGGTATCATCAACCCAATGGTTTTCTAGTTCGGCAATGGGTAAATTGGGGTTTTTGCCCTTAAAATAGCCACCACTACCTTTTTCGAGAAATTGGGGCGGTGTTTTTGCGGTATAAAGCACCATGTAAACACCTCTGGTTGGTGGTATTAAGGTATGATCGGATAAAAACTTCCTCATCCTGCTGAATCCACTAAATCCAGCTTCCTTAAGATTCTCTATGCTGTTAAAATCCATATTGTTTGTTTGTGTTAATGAAAAATCAGTGCATAATGTAGCTGTTCTGCAACCTCCGTCAATCCTCAAAAGTTCTTACTGCCTATACCGAAGTTTATCAACATGTCCCCTACTCTTCCCGCTCCCTAATTTTATCAAGCAGATGATTTAGCTGTTCCACTTCGCTGTGTGATAAATTCTTAAGCAGCATATCAATTTTTAGCTCGCAGCTAAGCATTTCAGTTAGCAAATTTAACCCCTTTTTGGTAATTTCTACTGCTTTCTGACGCCTATCGTTTGGGTTTTCTGCTCTACTTACAAAACCTTTCTCAAAAAGTCGGTCAACAATTCGGCTTACATCTGAGTTTTTATCGAGCATGCGATCTTTAATAAATCCAATTGAAAGAGGGGCTTCAGAACGAAACCCCCTCAGTATTCTTAATACATTGTATTGCTGCTCAGCAAGTCCGTGTAGCTTAAGGAATTGATAAAACTCATACCCCAGCTGTTTGGATGTGTACATCAAATTTATTGCCCCTTTATGATATTCGTTCCGGAATTTGCCCTTTATCTCGTCCTCAATTTTCATATTACCTCATTATTGCTTTGTATTAAACCCAATTATTCATTCGTATAATTGCTTTCTCCGACAGCGGCTAAGTTTCACAACCAATTTTGTTGCCCAAAATTGGGCTTGACCATGTCCGGGTAACCCGCATTTGGATTCATCTATTACAAATTTATAGAATAATGCGGGTTAAATGATCGTTGTAATATCTTCAAATAAACGGCGTGGTCTTCTTGGGAAAAGTTGTTTTGAAGAGTCAAAATAACCCAAGCCAATCAACATAACCACAGTTTCGCTTTCTTTTAAGCCAAACTCCTTATGTATGCCATCGAAATCGATGCCGCTCATGGGATGAGAATCAATCCCTTTATCCTTAGCGGCAATCATAAGAGACATTGCCAGTAAGCCCGCATTGCTCTCGGCAAACTTAAGTTTTCGATCTTCGCTTGAGCCGTATAGAAAAGTAGCGGCTTGCTTTGCTCCGGCAACCATTTCGGTATTTCCACCAACACTAGCCAGCATTTCATCCCACACAGGATTGCTATCGGCAAACCCATCCTTGTTTCCTATTATGATTAACGTAACCGGTGCATCTAATATTTTTTCTTGTTTATTGGCAAGCCCCACAAGTCTATTTTTGCCAGCATCGGTTCTTATTGCAATAATCCTCCAGGGTTGGAGATTGAAAGCAGACGGTGCTAACACCGCCATATCTACCACCTCTTTTAAAAGTGTTTCATCAATAGGTTTATTCTTATCAAAAAAGTTGACTGAACGTCGTTCCTTAAATAATGTTTTTGTGTCCATAGTATAAAGTATTTAATTTTCCGTATAAACACGTATGTACATTATATGTTCAAACAAATAATGAAGTTTTTACTACTATGTAGCTGCCGCATCAAAGCTTGAACATAATAACATGGCTAGTGCGGTAGCATAAAAAACCTTTACTATATTTGTAGGTAATCACAGCAATAACCTAACAACTTGCGTATGCCCACCTTTTTACAGATGGTTGCCCACGACCTAATTACCCGTTACGGCAACGACATATCAAACGTAACGCTTGTGTTTCCTAGTCGTAGGGCAGGATTATTCTTCAATACGCACCTTGCCAAGCTCATAGATAACCCCATTTGGTCGCCTACTATTAGCACAATAAACGAGCTTATGCAGCAAGTTGCCAACCTGACTTTAGACGATAGAATTAGGCTAGTCAGCAAGCTGTACCATATATACAACAAGGCAAAAGGGGGCAATGAGCCGTTTGAAACGTTTTACTTTTGGGGCGAGGTTATGCTTTCGGATTTCGACCAGATTGACAAGTACCTGGTTGACCCCAAGCAGATTTTTACCAATATAAAGGATATAAAAGATATTGAAGAGCAGTTTGGCGGCTTAACCCCCGAGCAAACCGAAGCGCTTCGCGACTATTTGGGTGTAATGCACGAGGGGCAGGTTTCGGAACTGCGCGAGAACTACCTTAGCGTTTGGGGAATGCTAATGGATATTTACCAGGAATTTAAGGCGGAGCTGAATGCTGAAAACATTGCCTACGAGGGGATGGCTTACCGAAAAGCGGCAGAAATTCTTGCTGATGAGGACTCAACGCCCGATTTACCCAAACACATTGCTTTTATTGGGTTTAACGCGCTAAATGAGTGCGAAAAGACGCTATTTCGTCGTTGTAAACGCGAGGGTGATGCGCTATTTTACTGGGATTACAATCCGGTTTTTGTTGACAACCCACGGCACGAAGCGGGGCTATTTATTCGCCAAAATCTTGTAGCCTTTACCAGCGCGCTGCCACGTGAGCTATTTGAGGTATCCAACTCGGATATAAAGACCGTAAAAATGGTTGCTGCGCCATCATCGGTTGCACAAACCAAGCTGGTGCCCAAAATACTAAACGAGATGGCTAGTACGGGAGCAAAAATGGATATTTCAACGGCAATTATCTTTCCAAAAGAGAATATTTTACTACCCACGCTGCAGGCTATCCCACCCGAGATTGAGTCGCTAAATATTACCATGGGCTACCCCATAAAAGAGACCCCTGCGTTTAACCTTGCCGAGTTTTTGGTAAGGCTACAGATAAACGCCCATCGTAATAGCGAGGGAGTACTTCGCTTCTATCATCGTGATGTGCTGGCATTGCTCAACCACCCTTACATAAGGGTATGCGAGCCCGAAAACTCGGCTGATACCGTTTCGGCAATAAAGCGGAGAAATAGAATTTACCCCAACGAAAGCGAGCTGGGCAAATCGGAGCTGCTTCAAGCAATATTTACTGCACATCAACCCAATAGCAGCCTAACCGAGTACCTATTAAATATTTGTCATAGCATTGCCAAAACGCTGGCATCGAAATTAGAAGATACTGACAATCAGAAACAAAGGATAGATTTAGAGTTCCTGTACACGCTGCACAAAAGCTTAACGCGATTGGGTGGCGTTATAGCAGATTTTACCTTTGAGGTTACACCCAAAATTTATATCCAGCTGCTTCGCAAGGTTTTTGCCCAAGAGCGGGTTTCATTTACAGGCGAGCCGTTGCAAGGACTACAAGTAATGGGCTTTTTAGAAACCCGAACCCTCGATTTTGAGAATATCATTATCATGTCGTTTAACGACGATGTGCTGCCGGGGCGTAACCATCCAGTATCGTTTATTACGCCCTCGTTGCGGGTTGCGTTTGGACTACCCGATTTTAAGCATCACGATGCCGTTTATGCTTACTACTTTTATCGCTTGCTAACTAGGGCAAAAAACATTTACCTTGTGTATAGCAGTCGTGCCGAGGGCTTATCGAGCGGAGAAAAAAGCCGCTACGGTCTTCAGCTAGAAATGGAACAGATGGTAGGACAAACCCAAACCATAAATGTTGGTTACAACCTATCGCTTACCCCACCCCTACCCATTACCGTTGAAAAAACAGCCGATGTTATTGACAGTCTTCTTATAAAATTAACCCGAAAAGATAGCAACGTAACCCTCTCGCCAAGCGGGTTAACCAGCTACATATCGTGCCCGCTAAGGTTCTACTTTAGGTATGCTGTGGGTATTAACGAGGACGATGAGATAGCGGAGGAGGTTGGCGCTCTCGAATTTGGACAGATTATCCACAACACCATGGAGGAGCTATACCGGGAGTTTGCCGGAAAAATGGTTAGCGCCAAGCTGGTAAAATCCATTGCAAGCAAACCAAACAATATTGAGGATACCCTAGACCAAGTTTTTTGCGAAATATTTTTAAACGATACCAAAGCCAAAACCGACAACCTATCGGGCCGGAATTTACTGGCTCGTAATGCCTTGCTCTACACCATACGCAAAATGCTAAAGGTTGATGAGAAACGAGCACCATTTAAGCTAATTAGCCACGAGCAGGAAGTTTACATCGACCTAAAACTCGAAGGTACTGCAACAGTAAACGAGGTTAAGCTGGGAGGTTATATTGACCGAATTGAGCAAAACGAGGGTACCATTTGGAGTATCGATTATAAAACGGGACGACATATAGGTAAAGGGAAATTCAATGAGGTTGATGAGCTGTTTAACCCCAGTAAGGTCGACAACCGCAAGGAGGTTTTTCAAACCTTTTGCTATAGCCTTGCGCTAGATAAAATATACCCAAACACCCCCATAAAACCGGCTCTTTGGTTTGTTAAAGCGGCCAAAACAGCCGACGACTTCATAATAAACCGAATGGAAAATCGCAAGAAAATTCCGGTTAATGATTTCAATATTTATAAGGATGAATTTTTGCAAGGATTAGCTACCCTAGTAACCGAAATTTTTGACACCTCAGTTCCGTTTACCCAAACCACCGATACAGCAAAATGCAGAACATGCCCGTATAGTGGTATATGCGCTAGGGAGTAGGGGCTTTAAAAAGGAAAAACTGATAACGTTGTGCGTTATGAAACTGTTGAGTTTTCAAGTATCTTTACTGTGTATGCTGACAAGAAAACTAATGCGAGAACGAAATGCCAAGCAAGGTTGGCATTTCGTTCTTTTTCATCTAAATTCTTTTAAACCCACCCTTATTCAGGTTATTTCAGATTATCATAGATGTAATTAAAAAAATCAGCATCTTCTTTTTGATTAGTTTCAAGATTAAAATCTTCACTATTCATCTCTTCATCAGGTATTGCGTCTTTACATTGCATCAAAAATAATTCAAGAGCATATTTTTTTAACTCAGTAACATATTCCCCTACATTTATACCTTTGTGGGTCTCTTTTACATATAGTGTGCATTCTTCTATATAATTCCGAATAAATAGTATTCTGCTTAAATCCTCGTCTAAGATTTCTGAGTCATATTTTTTTACAGTAAAAACGCTTTTTATTCCTATTTTCGAAATAGTCAATATATTATCATTCATTTTATTTTGCCTTTAATAAACATATAACCTTCTTCTATTTTCCTTGCAATTCTATCCGCAACGTCCTTGTCTGCTGGAGATTTTTGCAAATTTGAAACGACACATTCTAAACAGTCCAAATCCCAACTGTAAAAACCAACTTTTCTTTTTCCTGTCAAGTTGTCAATACGACTGTCTAACCCAAATGATTCAGCCATCTGCCAAGTGTTTTCTTGTAACAGTAGCAGTTCATCATTTTCAAATTTAATTTCTACTTTTTTATCGTTTTTCTCAGGTTTCATTTTTGATATATTTATTTCTATTTTTCTCGAAATTTTTCGTTCTGTTGGATGAACGCCAACTACGTTGCAAACACCATAATGTTTCACAAAGTGCTCATTAAAACATCAAACTAAATCCTGTATCTTTTCGCTTAAATTTTTCTATTTCAGCTTTATAAAACTTAATCTGCTGACTGCATATAAAGTCCCTAAATATTGAAATATCCTCTTTCTCTTCTGTTTTATTTAATGCTTCAATATATTCTGCTCTATCTTCAGTAAAAATTTTAATTAATGGTTCTTGATGATACATCTGAATATAATTCATCATCAGTCTCGATGTCCGTCCGTTCCCATCGCCAAAAGGGTGAATATTGACCAAATAATAATGTAAATCGGCAGCTAGTTTTACTATTTCATTACCATAAACTTTATCTAACCTTTGGTTAACATTGTCGATAAGTTTAATCAACAGATCTTCAACCTTCGAGAAATCAGGAAAATATTTTTCATCTACATAAACTTGAGCATTCCTCAGATCACCCAATGAGGTATCGAATGAACCTGCTATTGAATTTACTAATCCACCGGTTGACTTCATCACAAGTCCAGCAACCTGTTTAACTAAATCAATGCTAATCTTTTGTTTTTGTTTCGAAATCTCTTTAAGAAATATAAATGCTAAGTAATGGTCTTTAACCATCAAATGGTCAGTTAAAGGTTTTCCTTTCGCAGTTATATCATTATTCAGCAACAGTTTAGTGTCGTTTTCAGTTAGCGAACAACCCTCTATTTTTGTTGAATTATACACAATGGAAAACATTAAAAACTTCTCATAGTCAATGGCATCCATTAATCCCATTTCAAGATATTTGCTTTTTAATGCTTCTAATTCTTTCCACATAATGCTAACAAAGACACCTCGTTTTTTTTATGAATATAAAATCTTATAGTATTATTCTCCTACATCTTGCATACACAAAACACAATTATCAATCTTATGTACACACAAACTACTCAAACCTCAACGCCTCAATTGGGTCGAGTTTTGAGGCTTTTACAGCGGGTAGGTAACCAGAAACCACACCAACCACAAAACAGATAATTACCCCAGTAAAAATCCAAAACCAGGGAATAATAAAAGGGCTATGCGATACTAACGAAATAATGTTACCAACCAGGATACCCAAAATAATACCTAAAATACCCCCCAGCTGACAAATTACAATGGCTTCCATCAAAAACTGCTGTTTTATAGATGATGATTTTGCTCCAATGGCTTTGCGAGTACCAATTTCACGGGTTCGTTCCGATACAGCAACAAGCATAATATTTACAAGCCCAACCGCTGCGCCAATTAGGGTAATAACACCTATTAAAGTTGCAGCAATGGTAACAAACTTTAAATTATCGAGCAGCATTTTAGCTAACGTATCACTCTTCTCAATATTAAAATCGGACTCATCACGAGCACTCAAATTTCTAACGATCCGAAAAATACCTTCGGCCTCAGAAGCAGCATAGTCGAGATGAGCAGAATTATAAGGCTTAATATTGATGGTGTAATTCATGTTTGGCCTGGAAAAATACGTTGCCACATTCTGAACAGGCAGTAAAATTGACTGGTCGGGGCCGCCACCAAAGGCATCGCCCTTGGATTTTATAATACCAATAACCCGATACTTCCCACTGCCAACGCTAATAATTTTATCCAGAGGGTCCTCATTCTTCTCGAACAGCTGACTTGCAACATTCTTACCAATAACCGCTACCGACCAACCGTTCTCATCCTCAAAAGTCGAAAAGGCTCTGCCCTTTTCAATATCCAGCCCCGCGGTCTCGAAATACTCTGCGCTAACCCCTGTAACAGAAATATTTGGATTCGTTTTTTTTGACAGGTACTTAGCTGTTGCCCCACCGCTAGCCCGAATTGAAAGCGATACGGTTGCAGGGAATTTATATTGCTCAACAAACTCCTTAGCCTGCCTGTAGCTAATATGCTGATGATTAACCGTTCGGCGCCTTTGATTTCCTACCTGAACAGTCATTCCGCGGCTACCAATGGTAAATGTATTAGCCCCCATCATGGTAAACTCGTCGTTTATGCTCATTTTTATAGAATCGATGGCCGTTAGTATCCCCACAAGCGCCATAATACCTATGGCAATAATAAGAATAGTAAGCACTGTGCGAAGTGTATTAGATCGAACCGCAGCGAATGCTACTTTAAGATTTTCAATAAACAGGGCGAGTGTTTTCATCAAAATTGAATTAAAATATGACCAAAGATACTATAATTTTATAGTAGTATTACACTACAAACTGTTAAGATAGATAGACATTGCAAAAAAAGCCAAATTACTAATAAAAGGTTTATTTTAGCAACCCGAAACGTTGCCTCGGGCTGAGTTTAGCTGGGTTTTCAGCCCGAGCAAGGTTTGAATAAAACTAAACCTTAATTTATATATTGGAATAATTGCTACCTCCAGCAACGACTAGATCTCACAACCAATCTAGTTACCCAAAATTGGGCTCGAGTTGGCCAGGGTAACCCGCATTTACAATCATCTTTAATAAGTTTGATGAATAATGCGGGTTAAATAGTTTAACTTTGCAGAAAAAAGAATGGATATCAAGGAAAGGATTTCTGCCTTTACCCAGCTGGGTAGCCAAATACTAGCCAATAATAAAACGCCCGAAGCCCATGAGTTTTGGGATGAAATTGGTGAGGCGCACATAAAAAACCCTTGGTTTACCCCCGAGTTCTGCGAATACGCAATTAAATCCATAGCCAAGCATTGGCTTACCGAGCAAAGCCTTAACCAGTGGGTGCAGGTATATCCTGCGTCCGCTTTCAATCCAAAAAATCAAAAAAAGATTGGAATCGTTATGGCGGGCAATGTTCCGTTTGTAGGATTTCACGATATTTTAAGCATACTTATTGCAGGACATAAACTCGTTGCAAAAATCTCGTCGAAAGATGCTGGACTTACCCAGAGCTTAGTGAAGCTTATCTTAACCATTGAGCCCCGTTTTATTAGCTCTATAACCATTACCGAAAACCGCCTCGAAGATTTTGATGCCATAATTGCTACCGGTAGCGATAATACATCTCGGTATTTCGATTACTACTTTGGTAAATACCCCAATATAATACGGAAAAACAGGCACAGCATTGCCATTTTATCGGGCAACGAAACGGCAGAGCAGTTTAAAGCGTTAGCCAACGATATCTTTACCTACTTCGGACTTGGGTGTCGCAACGTTTCGAAAATATTGGTTCCTGAAAATTACGATTTCACCCCATTAATAGATGAATTTTTGGTGTTTAAAGAATTTATAAATCATCATAAATACGCCAATAACTACGAGTACTACCGAGCAATATTTCTTATGAACCAAGTTGAGCATCTCGATTCGGGTTTTGCCCTGCTAAAACCCGACGAGGCTTTAGGTAGCCCCGTTGGGGTAATTTACTACCAGCATTACGCCAACCTAAACGATGCAAACGAATACATTTATCAACATCGCGAGCAGCTGCAATGCGTTGTTTCATCGGATATAAGCATACAAAACAGCATCGACTTTGGGCAAACACAAAACCCTCAACTCACTGATTATGCCGATGGCATTGACACCATTAAGTTTTTAGCTGACTTATGAGTAGTTTTTGGCTAAACATTTTTTATATTTTCAATATGTTGCTTATTTTGCACAAAACAGTAGGCTATGATCTATAAATTCAGAATGATTTCGGGAGATGAAAAGGCTTTTTTACGCGAGTACGAAATACCCGCAAATTACTCCTTTTTCAGCTTTCATAAATTCATACAGGACGATTTGGGTTTTGATTCGGATCAGCTCGCCTCTTTCTTTATTACCGATGAGCATTGGAACAAGGGGCTTGAGCTAACCCTTATTGATATGGAGAACGATGCAGGACTTGCTGCAGTTCCAATGGAATCGGTTAAACTAAGCGATTTACTAAAGAGTAAAAAGGATAGATGCCTATACGTTTTCGATATTTTTTCTGACCGTTGCTTCTTTATCCAACTAGCGGACATCGCAGAACCAAACGAAGATAATGAGTACCCATACTGTAAAGTTTCGTTAGGTAATCCACCAGAGCAATTGGAACTAGGCGATATGTCGATTAATGATATTTTTGACGACGACGATATTGACGACGACGATAGTTTTGATGAAATAATCAACGACATTGATATTGAGAGCCTCGATTCGGACGATTTTCCAGATCAGGATTTTTATTAACCCCATAGCACTTAGTTCACGTGCCAAATAAATACCTCATTATTCTTTTAGGCCCAACAGGCGTTGGGAAAACAGAAGCCAGCCTACTGGTTTCGAAACATTTTAGTGCACCCATAGTTTCAGCCGACTCGCGACAATTTTTTAAAGAGATGCAAATTGGCACCGCTGCCCCCACACCCGAGCAACTTGCAGCAGCACCACACCACCTCATTGGGCATAAATCCATTTCGGAAAGATATAGCTGCGGGATGTTTGAAGCTGAAGCGCTACGGGTTCTTGATAACATTTACCTTACCCACAGTGCTGCTACGCTTGTGGGTGGCTCTATGCTCTACATTGATGCAGTTTGCAAAGGAATTGACGATTTCCCCACGCCCGACCCAGCGCTACGCAAAACGCTAGAAAATCAGCTAAATGAAGAGGGCATTGAGAGCATGAGGGCGCAGCTAAAACTACTCGATCCGGAGTATTATAATAAAGTTGATTTAAAAAACTCGAAACGTATACTCAAAGCCGTAGAAATATGCCTGCAAACAGGCAAAACCTACAGCAGTTTTTGCACCAATCCGCAGAAAGAGCGACCCTTTAAAACCATAAAAGTTGGTTTAAACCGCCCACGCAATGAGCTGTACATGCGAATTAATGCTCGGGTTGACCAAATGGTAAACGATGGGCTTATGGAAGAGGCTAAATCCCTTTATCCTCACCGCCACCATAACGCCTTAAAAACAGTAGGTTACCGCGAATTTTTCGAGTTTTTCGATGGTAAAATATCACAAGAAAAGGCCGTTGAGCTTATCAAACGAAACTCGCGCCACTACGCCAAACGACAGCTAACCTGGTGGGCTAAGGATAAGGAAATTGAGTGGTTTAGACCAGATGAAATAGTTGCTATTATCAATTATATTAGCACCTTTGCAAAAAAGCAGTAACCCAAAATATTTTCTCTTATGAGCAAAAGATATAAAGAGTATAGCTACGAGATAACCGACGATCCAGACTTTTTAGACAAAGAGAATTCAGTTACACCCGAGCTAAAAAAAGAGCTCAACAGGCTGTATTTTGACATTCAGAATGGTAAGAAAAAAGTCATTGACAAGCTACTTAAGCTTATCGAAAAGTATCCTGATAATCCACAGCTAAAAAACTACCTTGGGACAGCATATAAGATTCAGGGTAATATAAAAAAAGCTACGAGGTAAATCGCTGGTTAGTAAAAGAGCACCCTAATTACCTATATGGTAAGCTAAATATTGCTGCCGAATACCTTGAAAATGAAGAATTCGACAAAGTATCAACTATTCTGGGAGGGGTTTTAGATGTACAGGATCTCTACCCTGAAAGGAAAATATTCCATATCGGTGAGGTTTTGGCATTTCACAAGCTGGCCATTCATTACTTTCTTGAACTAGGCAATTTCGATGCGGCCAAGTCAAGGTTGGATATCATGAATGAATTAGCGCCTGAACACCCCGATGCGCAAGATGTTAGTAAGACCTACATTAATTACCTCACCAAAAGTGCTTTAGACCAAATTGAGAAAATGCGAAAGGGAGCAATTGAAGTAATCGCAAACCGAAAGATCACTCGAAAACAGACCAAGAAAGCACCAAGTTTTGAAAACAAGGAGATTGAATACCTTTACCAGCATGGTTTAAGGATTGACCCGTTACTACTCGATACAATACTAAAACTCCCCCGAAAGAGTCTAATTCGCGATTTAGAGAATGTGCTAATTGATGGTATTGCTCGTTATAATTATTTCAGAAGAATTGAAGACAAGGGAGATTACTCTGAGGAGACCTTCTCTTTTCCCATTCACGCATTATTCCTTCTGGCTGAGGTGAGGTCAGAACAAAGCCTGGATTTGGTTCTGGAATTCTGTAGCCAAAGTATTGAATTCCTTGATTTTTGGCTTGATAGCCATATCACTGAAAGTTTACCTGGAATTTTCTACTTTATCGGTGCAAATCAACTTGACAGACTGAAAGGCTTTGTCAAACAACCACGTATTTACACCTATGTAAGAACGGCTGTTTCAACAAGCGTTTCGCAAATTGTTTTTCATCATCCCAGCCGTCGCCAGGAGGTTATGGAATGGTATAAGGATGTTTTCAATTTCTTTATTAGTGCAAACCTTAAAGATCAGGTTATTTGTAGCGATACCATAAGCCTTATGGTTAACGACACCGTTGAGATAAGGCTGGCCGAACTGCTTCCCTTAGTTGAGGAACTATACCATAAAGGGTATGTTTTAGAGGATATTGCCGACTCACTCGAAGAAACCAAAGAAAGGTTTAACGCTCCGTTTGATGATACCTACAAGAGGTTATTTCTAAACATTTACGATGGGTATGCAGATATAACCACCACTTGGGGATTCTATATTGATGAAAACGAAGACTACCACAACCCATTTATCAACGATGATTATGGGTATGCCCCCACCAAACCGCAGCTAAACCCTTTTAAAAGTATTGGTCGTAACGACCCTTGCCCTTGCGGAAGTGGCAAAAAATTTAAAAAGTGCTGTGGGAAAGACCAAATGTAATCGAACGTTTTACTCTAAGGCATCTTACTTAAATCGATGTAAACACATCAAACGAAAAACCATCGAGCTTAACGTATAGTTTCTCACCACTTTTCGAAAAATCGGAGCTGAAGTTACTGCTAAAGCTTAATTCTGTAAATCTGGCGGGTAGCTCCATGTCAATTTTAGTAGATGAATTAGAGTTGTTAAAAACAACAACAACCACATTGCCCATATAGCTACGAGCATAAGCGTATACCTTATCGGATACCAGTAGCGGTTCAAAAGTACCGTAATTCAACGCCATGTTAGAACGACGCAAAGCAGCTAACTTTTTAGTAACACCAATGGTTTTCTGCTCATTTTGGTTTAAATCATCAAACTGCATCATCTTGCGGTTATCGGGGTCGTTGCCACCGGGCTGGCCAAACTCATCGCCCTGGTATATGGTTGGAACACCCGGAATGGTTAGATTAAATGCGTTGAACATTTGTAGCTTCTTATAGCCCACGGAGTCGCCCACACCAATTACCCTATTCCACCCTGCATACTTAGCATCCTCCTCGAATGAAAGTGCTCCACCAGCATAGGAAATAAATCGGCCCTTATCGTGATTGCCGCTGATTATTCCCATTAGGTTATTCCAGCCGTAATAGCTAAAACCTTCGGTTAGCTTGCTATTCAGATTTTTAAACGACACATTGGAGCCCGCAAAGGTTGCTAGTGCCGCATCGTACACGTTGAAATCGAACTGTGCGTTTAGCATTCCACTCCCAATGTAGCTCGCAATAAGCTCATGGCTGCCATAGGTCTCACCAATCTGATAGATTGTTCGATTTGGCTCAACATTCTCCTTTATTTTTCGGGTAAGCGTTCGCCAAAAAACCTCTGGGACATGCTTGGTAGCATCGTGGCGGAAGCCATCGAATTTATATTGGGTTACCCAGAAAAGAGCCGAATCGGTCATTGGTTCGTAAACCTCGGGGCGCTCCAAATCGAGCGTGGGCATAAACGTATCAAACCACGTGGTTAACCTATGCTCATCCCACTTTTCGGTATTCATTGTGCCATCGGGAAGATAGAGCGGGGTTGCCCAATCTGGATGGTCTTGGTACAAAGGGTGCTCCTGATGCACGTGGTTGGCCACATAATCGAGAATTACGTTCATATCACGCTTGTGGGCCTCGTCCAGCATTCGATGAACATCATCGGATGTACCAAATCTAAAATCGACCTCTGACGATGATATTGGCCAGTAGCCATGGTAGCCCGAAAATTTTGTGCGGGGTTCGGGATATAAACCATAGGCTCCTAGTGGATTCTGAGTTATGGGCGATACCCAAATGGTGTTTATACCTAGCGATTCAAAATATCCATCGGCAATTTTTTGGGTAATACCCTCAATATCGCCTCCATAGTAGTTGGCTTTAGGATGTATATCGGGATCGTTTACAGGAAAATCATTGTCAGGATCCGCATTGTTAAAACGGTCAACCATAAGCGAATACATTATCTGCGTATGTAAATTGCCACGGCTAAGCTGCGCTGTGGATGTAACAGCACTGCGCCCCTTAAGCGGAATAAGCAAATCATTGGACTCGCCCTCAGCGTTGTATGCCCAAACACGCATGTACGAACTTTTTAAACCATTGGCATTTGCAGGAATCGTAATGCTTGCACCTGCATCGGTTAAACAGACAAAACTGCTGTTCAAACGAGAATTTTCCCAAAACACGAATAGCTCATCAACACCATTTTCAAAACCTATAAGAATTTGCTTCTTCGCACAACCCTCGGTAAAAATAAAGGGCAATAAATCGGTGTTACCCTCCCCCACTTGCAAAACAGAATTAACGCCCCCTATATTATTATCCTCCGTATTGGGATTCGCTGGATCGAGTATCCATTCGCCATCAACTACAAGCTGATAATGGTACTTTCCAGGGTTAAGCAGTAGGTTGGTTCTCCATACCCCGTTGTCATTCTGAAGGTTAGTTTTAGCTGGGTTCCAATCGTTTATTTGTCCTGCAAGCTGAACCGTTTTAGGCTGTTTACCCTGCGGTTGATAGCTAAACTCCACGGGTACCTTACGACTTTTTCGCATTAGCAGTGAATAGCAAGCCCCGTCAGCCCAAACTTTTAGCTCCGATAGCTGGGGAATGGCCTCATCATGCGATAATAATCTTACTTTTTTCTTATCGGCCGACATAAGCACGTCGAAAATGGGAGGAGCAACAACTGAATCGATGAGCATTACATCCATAAAATAATCATCAAGATTTATCTCTGTTTCGCTACTAGCAAGCTGCACAACCGAGGCCAGATCGTAAATTTCTGATTTTTCCGCATAGTTAGGAATAGTCTCCCTAGCGCCGCACGATGTTAACAACACTGCAATAAGAACTAATCGTAATCGACTCATAACATTTAAATTTTTGTTTTTAAAAATACACAACCACAACTTCTAGGCTCACAGAGTAAACAGTGCGGCAATTGAAAACCATAACCATTTGCATTTTTTGCATGCAAACTACTTATTCAGCTCAATAACCATTGCAGAGCGGGGTGAAAGCTGAATCTTTTGTAGGTCAACCAACTCTTTTCCTGTAATTATATCAATCCCTTTTGAGAGGCCTTGAAGTATCTCGTTAAACCTCTCGTTTTTAAGCACTTTGGGTTGATACCCATTATGAAGAATCACCATTACCGTTTGCTCCTCATTCTGGCGGAAATAGACATAAACCTCGTTCTCAGGAATAAACTGAACAAGTTTGCCGTTATGAACGGCTGTTGCCGTTTTACGCCAGTTTAGCAGAGTACTCATATAGCTCCACGCCTCGTTTTCCTTTTTAGTTCTACCTTCAGCAGAAAACGCAGAGCGTTTATGATCGCCCCATCCCCCTGGAAACTCTTTCCGTAAAACGCCATGCCCCTCAGCATCATCGCCATCCATCAGTATTTCTGTACCATAGTATATTTGTGGAATACCACGTGTTGTTAGCAGAAAGGCCATGGCAAGTTTATATCGATCAATATCCATATCCTTACGCTTCATAAAGCGGGAAACATCATGATTATCGGGAAATATTAGGATATTGCTCAAATTGGCATACAGAAAATCGTGAGCTAATATTTCGTAAAGCCTATGCAAACCAGTATCCCAACCTGGCTCTTCATCAAAAGCACTATTTATTGCGTAGCAAAGCGGGAAATCCATAACCGTTGGAATTCCAGAATCGAACCCATCCCTATTGAATGCTCCAGCTTGCCAGTATGCAACCCAAGCGGGATAGTTTACCCACGTTTCGGCAACAATATTAAAGTTAGGATACTCCTCCATCACCGCACGCGTCCAGCGAGCCATAAATTCCTTGTCGGGGTAGGGATGAGTATCCATCCTTATACCATCAAGGTTAGCGTGCTCAACCCACCATATACTATTCTGAATTAGGTAGTTGGCAAGATATTCATTTCGTTGATTTAGGTCGGGCATATGCGTATCGAACCAGCCATCGGCCATAAGCTTTTTGTCGGCTTCGGAAGCATGCGGATCGAAAATGGCCGGAATGCGATAGTTTGTACGGGTAAAATCGGGCCATTGGTTTAACCAATCTTCCGATGGCAAATCATTGATCCACCAGTGATTGCTGCCGCAGTGGTTAAATATCATATCCTTAATAATCTTTAAACCCTTGCCGTGTGCCTTTTCAACCAGCAGTTGGTATAGCTCGTTGCTACCAAAACGCCTATCCACATTGTAAAAATCGGTTATGGCATACTGATGATACGATTGCCAGGGCTGATTGCTCTCAAGAACAGGATTTATCCAGATGGCAGTCATGCCCAAGTTTTTGATATAATCTAAATGATTAATTATCCCTTGGATATCACCTCCATGACGAGCATATAGGTCCTTGCGATCGAACCTATCAGGCATTCCCTCGAAAATATCGTTACCGCTATCGCCATTTGCAAACCTATCGGGAAAGAGCAAGTACATGGCATCAGAGGCATCAAAACCTTTCCGTTGAGCCGAGCCCTCGCGCCTTTGGTTTAGGTTATACCTATAAACACTTGATTCTGACTCTGAATACCAAAATGTAATGTCGAAATAGCCTGACTTAGCAGCTTTACTTATGCAAAGGTTTAGGAATAGGTAGTTGGGGTTGTCAACTCTATCAAAACTAGCTAGCTCAACACCCGAGTACTCCACTTCAACTTTAATGGCATTGCCAATGTCCTCACCATAAACCATAAGCTGCAAATCAGGGTTTTCCATCCCCACCCACCAACTTGGCGGTTCAACCCGAATTGTATTTTGCGCACTGGTTATGGACATTGACAGGAGTAGTAAAACGGTTGCAAGTAATCCCTTCATACTTCTAAAAATTTAAAACCCTTCCTGACTATGATGATAAATAGTTCAGGAAGGGTTCATCAGTAGAGTTATCCTCTGTTAACGCAATTCAAATCGTGAAATGAAATTTTCAGTCGCTCAATTATGCTCTCTTCACCTTTACGTAGCCATGCACGTGGATCGTAATACTTCTTATTGGGGTTATGGTCGCCATCGGGGTTTCCAATTTGCCCCTGCAGGTAATCGAACTTATCGGCAGAGTACTTTCGAACACCATCCCAAAAAGCCCACTGTAAATCAGTGTCAAGGTTCATTTTGATAACCCCATAGCTAATAGCCTCCTCAATCTTTTCCTTTTCAGACCCACTTCCACCATGAAAAACGAAGCTAACGGGCTTGACATCGGTTTTATACTTTTGCTGAATATATGCCTGTGAATCTTTTAAAATTTCGGGGCTTAGAACCACGTTACCAGGCTTGTAAACCCCATGCACATTACCAAAAGAGGCGGCAACAGTAAAATTAGGACTAATTTTCATAAGGTGCTCGTAGGCATAAGCAACCTCTTCGGGTCGGGTGTAAAGCTTTGAAGTATCAACATCGGTGTTATCAACTCCATCCTCTTCGCCGCCGGTAATACCCAGCTCGATTTCTAGGGTCATTCCTATTTTCGCCATACGCTTAAGGTATTTCGCCGATATCTCTATGTTCTCCTCCAATGTTTCTTCGGAAAGGTCGAGCATATGCGAACTGTATAGCGGCTTACCTGTTTCTTTGAAATGTTGCTCGCCAGCATCCAAAAGTCCATCAATCCATGGCAAAAGCTTTTTGGCGGCATGGTCGGTATGCATTATTACCGGAACCCCGTAGGCCTCGGCCATAATTTGAACGTGTTTAGCGGCTGATAAAGCACCCAGAATGGACGCCTTTTGGTCGCTGTTAGACAAGCCTTTACCTGCATAAAATGAAGCCCCGCCATTTGAAAGCTGTATAATTACTGGCGATCTCATCTCCCTGGCAGTTTCCAGCACAGCATTAACGGTATTGGTTCCTGTTACGTTTACGGCGGGTAAGGCCCAACCCTCGGTTTTAGCAGCTTCAAATACTTCTTGTACCTCTTTTCCGGTTAGTACTCCGGCTTTAAATCTTTTCATAACGATATTTTTTTATTATAAGCAATACAAACAACAGACTAACCCCAATTATTCATTTCAAACAAATTTGATGAGTAATGCGGGCATATATGATTATTTTTAAGCTACGTGCTACAAAAACCAAAATTACAAAAATATCGGTATAGAAACTAACATTAACACATTAGTTTGCAACAGAAAAACAGTATCTAAAATCGAGATAAACTGTATTATAGAGTATTGCCAACGCAAAAAGGGTAAAACTGCCCTACCTTAACCCCAATTATTCATTCGAATAATTGGGGTCTCCGGCAGCGACTAAGTCTCACAACCAATTTTGTTGCCCAAAATTGAACTCGACTATGCCGGGGTAACCCGCATTTGCATCCATCTTTTAAAAATTTGATGAATAATGCGAAATTACAAGTATGATTCATAAATTTTCAATATTATGCCATTCATTTAATAAAGTTTAGCTATTTTTAAAATTAATTTGCTAGGCACCTAACTAATTAATGGGGCTGACCGAGCGAAGCTGTATAAAATCGATATAGAATGGGCTATAAAAAAATCATCCTAAGCTCTGGGCACCATCGAGATAACGATGTTGTTTTTATTCGTTTCGCCAAAAACCCTGAGTTAATATCAAAAGTAAAAAGTATTTACGGTACACGTTGGAGTCAGAGCAACCGTGCTTGGTATGTAAATAAAGACGACTTTAACCTAAGTACAGTTTTTGCCACTTTTAAGGGACACTGGGTTGATTATGATGCCCTGGGGGAGGGAGCTTCAAAAGAGGTAAAAAAATATAACACAAAAGAAATAACCAAAGTACCCCCACCAACCGCAAGCAACAAAGTATTAATTGGGAAGTACCTGCAATGGCTATCCCATAAGAGGTACAGTAGCAACACCATAAAAGCATACATTGAAATGATAAAGATTTTTGCTGGACACATAGGCGATAAAGATCTGGACAAGGTTACAAATTTGGATGTTATGAACTTTGTAAACACTAAACTTATAGCCCAAGGGTACAGCTTTACCTATCAGAACCAGCTAGTAAGCTCATTGAAGCTCTTTTATAGGGAGGTGGTAAATTCCGAGATAGAGATTGACAAGATACAGCGTCCGAGGTTGGAACATAAACTACCCAACGTGCTTAGCAAGGAGGAGGTGAAGCAAATACTAGGCTCACCAAAAAACATTAAGCACAAAACCATGCTGAGCCTACTTTACGCTTGTGGGTTGCGCCGAAGAGAGCTACTTATGCTAAAACCCACCGATGTTAGTAGCTCGAGAAAAACACTGACCATTCGCAACTCGAAGGGGCGCAAAGATCGACTTGTTCCCCTATCGGACAAAACCATTACGATGCTTCGAGAGTACTACAAGCTATACAAACCAAAGGTTTGGCTTTTTGAGGAACAAGTGGAGGGTGCGCAGTACTCGGAGGCTTCAATATCAAAAGTGCTTAAAACAGCATTACAAGAAACAGGCATAAAGCGGCCAGTGACATTACACTGGTTACGGCATAGCTACGCCACGCACTTACTAGAGGCCGGCACCGATTTACCGTACATACAAGAGTTGCTGGGCCATAAGAGCAGCCGCACCACAGAAATATACACCCACGTATCGAACAACTCGCTACAAAAAATAAAATCGCCCTTTGACGATTTAGATATTTAAAAAAATAAAAACTACCTTTGGGTAACTTTTAACAACACCCATGGTAGTTTTAAAAACATACTTTTTGTGTTGTTACAAGTAAGTTGTGTAGCATTAAAACAGATTCCGTAACATTAAACAAAATAACATGAAACAGATTTTATTGATTTTCGCAATTGCAACCTTGATTTCTTGTCAAGAAAAAAGAGACTCTTATTTAATTAAAGGAACTGTCACAGGAATTCCTGATAGCACAATAATTGACCTTTACGTGCAATATGATAATATGGGTCAGAGGATTAACTCAGATACAATAATAAATGGATATTTTGAGTTTACTGACACATTAGATTCTCGACCATCAAAAATGAATCTTAGCATGAGAGATTGGAATAACTATTTTGGTAGTTGTGACTTATGGGTTGACCATGAATTGATTGAAATTACAGGGTCAGGAAAATACCTTTCTGCTTGGGTAGCATCAGGTGATAATGCTGAATTAAAAGCATTGAATAGATTGCATAGCCAAACAAGAGAATTGTCAGTAATTACTGATAGTTTATACATGTTGAGAATGAAAAACAGAAAAGATAAAGAATTATCAAAAAGCATACGTAAATCCTTAGATTCAATTGGACAAATTAGTCGTAAAATTCAATTTGGATTAATAGAAGAAAACCCCAACAGTCAGAGTGCTTTGGAGATGCTTTATAACATTGCGAAATTTGATACTACGATTAGTAAAAAAAGAATAAAAACGGTATATGATAATTTAGATACAATCTATCAAAATACTCTTTATGGTGAGGGTGTATTAACAATTATAGAGGATAAACCGATTCCTAATATTGGTGATAAAATGGTGGATTTTATTGCCTATGATACGGAAGGAGAAAAACACAGATTGAGTGAATTTGAAGGGAAATACATTTTACTTGACTTTTGGGCATTAGCTTGTGGGCCTTGTATAAAAGCAATTCCGGAAACTAGAGAATTATACTCAAATAACAAAGAGATTTTAACTGTGGTTGGCATTAACATGGTTACCAATGAGGATTCATGGAGAGAAACTTCAAAGAAAGATAGTATCACTTGGATTAACCTTTCGGATGGCAAAGGAACTTTTGCAGGTATTTCTGCTGATTATGGTATAAATGGATTTCCAACATATATCCTAATTGACCCACAAGGTGTGATTATTGAAAAATGGATGGGATATTGGCCAAATGTATTTAAACAGAAATTAGAAAATCATATTGAGGGACTGAATATATAACGCTACACAACACATGGTATAGTGCATGCGGGTTTCAGCGGGTTGCGAGGGTTTGTGGCTCGTAAAAAAAGTCGGTGTAAACTGATAGGAAATTGCTTCGTAATCCCGCACGACACCATACCATAAAACGTTACCCAACATAATGACCCCGAATTTGAAATCTCCATGTAAAGGAGTTCTTGATTTCTTTTCGATTCTCTGGTCATTTGACTTCTGAATTTCGCATGAATGTTAACTAGACTTGAAATAGGAAAAACACGATTTTATGGATTAGCTATGCGTACAGATTGAGCAAAGAATGATTGCACAATGATTCATGCCAAATTACAGATTGAATTCAAATCCTAGATTAATTAGAATACACACACGGAACAAGATTCCAGAATTTTAGAGAGCAATATTTCAAATACCCATTAACCTAAATTTAAACACAGAAAAAATGGAACTATTTAGTGAAAACTTAACCATTCCAATGTACTTGATAATAGTACTTACGATATGGGATATCGTTTGGAAATTGGTGGCTTTTTGGAAATCAGCCAGAAACAATCATTTGGCATGGTTTATTTGTATTGCGATATTTAACACAGTTGGAATATTGCCCATAATTTACCTGATAAAGTATCGAAAAGGGAAATAGGGGATAGAAGAGAGATTTCATTGAGATTATTCGAAAGACTGAATCCTCTTTTTTGAAAAAATTACGTTGGGTAACAAAGGGTACATCGCATGCCCCAGGGCTGGTCGATTAGGAATTTATCCCGTTTCAATTTAATTTTATCGGGTGGATACGGAAACCGCCCTGAACCGACAGGGCACGCAACGTACCCTCATCCGTTAGCGGTAATGGTTACGAAAACAAAAGATATTGAGTAAACTGAAAAGGCTATATTATCGAATTAGAAAGAAAACAGGTTTTCCCATCGAAAACCTGAATAGCATTCATTTAGAAAAATTGAAC
>JAQVYY010000086.1 GCA_028708425.1 Bacteroidales bacterium | reverse complement strand
TCAATAACTTGGTCAAACTCTATTTTGTCCTGTGTCGCTGTCATGGCTCTTTTTTTTTGCAAAGTTACGTTATTGCGAAATAATCATGCTCGTGTGTGTCTAAAAATTGTCATGGGTGTTTCATTTTAATAAGCATATTATTAGCTGCCTTGGGTCATGCTACGCTCAGTAAATCGGCTGTTAGGTATGCCCTTGTTTTTTTGCACATCGGTAAACTCCATTGTTGTTTTGTGATCGCGTTGTACGTTGTGCATTTCGGTTTTTAAAATTGTCCAAAATCCATCGACTTTGGCAAAGTCTATTATGGTTAAAACCTTGAGCAACCTGTCCCTATCATCATAAAACTCTCTTTTTAATCCCAGGTAATTATCTTTCATAACCCAAGTAATGGTTTTCGAATATATATATCCATCTTCTTTTGGGGTGCTTTCAACAACATAGCACTCTTTTCCGTCAATGGTTTCTTCGCGCAGTAGCTTATGGCTATCCTGATTTGGGTGCCTGTCGCCAAGGTCATCGTAGGTAAAGTCCGAGCCCATAAAGTAGTCGCTTTTGCTATCGCTTGATATGCGTCTAACTCTTTTTAAAGCAGGAAGGTATATCCACTGATTGTCGCTTTGTCCATCGGCGTAGCTCCAGTTCATAAACGATGTGTTTCTTACATCGGCGGGGGAGAGGAAGTACATAACCTTTTTCTCTACTTTCCCATCATCCTTAATGTATTGTTTCAGGTTTCGCACTCTTTGTTCTCCTCTATTATTTGTAAGGGTCATAGAGAGGTTGCCCTGCGTATCGTCGCCCGAGGGGTTGGTGTAAACCTTTTCTATAATTTGCTGTCCGGTAAGCTGGGCAACCGTTTGGTTTGCAAATGCAGATACCACGAATGCTATAATTAGCATGGTTAAAGTTCTTGTTTTCATTTTTTGTTCTCCTTATTGTTAGTTGTTATTTAATTGCGTAGGCCTGAAGCCCGAATTGTAATACTTGGATACGACGAGCAAAATGCATGTTGTAATAGTCTTTGCCTGTGTAAAACGTAACAAAGAAGCTAACATCATTCAGTACCTGTGGTCGGTATGATATTGTGAAAGAGAGGTTAAGGTGCTCTGCTAGGTCGAAGAATGTAGCATTATTTACATCGCCAAACATCCAGGTTGTTTTAATATTTGTTTGAACTTCGGGCAGCTGTGTTTTATCTTCCAGCCATTTTAGCGTCGATTTTGGAAGGGGAAACCGAAAAATTCTGATGTTATTGTGCCATCGCAGGAAGCTGTAAACGCCTTCTAACTCTTCACTTCTTGCAACATTAAGATGGTACTCTACCGAAGATTGAAAGTACTCTCTAGTATTTGTAAACGGCAGAACCGTTTTGTTGAAAAATGCGCCTACCTCTATCATATTCGTTGAAAAATCTCCCGATTGAACATTGTACGTACCATCGTCGTTTTTAAAATTACCATCCTGACCGTTTGAATGGTGTACTAGAGACATAAACAGGTATTTTATATCGTCATTTTCTCTGCTTATTTGATGATAGAATGTTATGTTGGGCATGTAGCTAGGTGCCCGAATTGGAAACGATTCTTTGGCCTCCATTCGGAGCCGAATGGCTGGTGATATGGTTGCTCCCCAGCGTGCGTTTCTGCTGGTTCGAAGCAAAAAGTAAGGGGAGATTAACCCCTCAAAAATAAGAGGCTCAACGTTCCCGAAACCCTGTCCAAAAGTAATGTAGCTGTCAACCTGATTGGCTCTTATAGACTGGAAGAACCCGCTCTCAATTCTTGTGGAGTCAATGTGTTGTGCTTGAGTGTTTATTGGTAAAACACCAAACCCTAGCACAGCTGCAAGTACTATTACTCTTGTTTTCTTCATTATTAATCTCCCCATAGCTATTTCTGTGTGGTTTACTTTCTCTCTTTCTTTATAAATAAATTGTAGCTGTAAACCAGTATCATCATAATGGTTAGGGTACCAACAAGGCTGGTGAACATATTCATTGATACTAGTGCTCCTAACTTGCGGTTTGGTGGAAAAACTGAGAATAGTAATACCAAAAAGCCCGAAATTACCACAACAGCATTAAAGAGAATGGCTTTTCCCGTTTGGTTCATTGTGGCGTAAAGGCCCAAAAGTTTGTCGCCTTTAACCCTAGTATTCTCCTTGTAGTATTGCAAGAAATGGATAGCATAATCGATACCTATTCCTATAGCTATGCTCGATAGTAGCGCCGTGGTGGTGCTTAGCGGTATGTTAAGCGCACCCATTACCCCAAAGCTAAATATTGCCGTAAGAGCAATAGGAGTGGCCCCAATTAGCCCTGCCTTAACACTTCGGAACATGATGCTAAGCAGAATTAGAACCAGAACTAGCGATATGGCAATACTCATAATTTGACCCTCGAAAATTAGGTCGGTAAAAATTAGGGCCTTATAGCCCGATCCGGCATAGTTTACAGTGATGTCATTTTTGTTAAACCTATCCTCAAACTGTTTAACTACGCTTAGCGCCTCTTTTATTGTTTTCGAATCGTCGCCCTTAAGCTGAAAGGTGATGTTGGTTCTATTGTAATCGTAGTTTATAACCTTAATAAGGTTTTGCGGATCGCCAGACATTTCATAAAGCAGCAAGTACTGAGCAATCATCTGGTTGTCGGGTGGAATTGAGTAGAACTCATCCTTATCGGCATTCATAACCTTATTCATTCGCTTAATGTAGTCGGCCAAAGAAAATGAGTTACCTACTAGTGCAAGTTTCTGAGTTTCGGCTTGCATCTCATCCATCAGCAATAAATTTGCAGGCTGCTTAAAAGCATCCTTATCGGTGCTCTCTAGAATAACATTTAGGGTCGATGTTCCGCCAAATTTGCTATTTACAAATTTATCCGTCTGCACTATTTCGCTATCCTTTTCAAAATTGGCTAGGAAACTGGAATTTATCCAAACTTTTTGAATGCCCCACGCAGAGAATAGCAGCACTGCAAAAACAGAAATATAGATAAGTTTTTTCTTGTTTAGCAACCCGTTGCTAACCGTTTCCCATATTCCATTTTTTTCTGTTGAGGTTGTTTTAGTTTCCCTTTTTTTAGGTTGATATCCAAATATTATTACCATTGCTGGTAAAAATGATAGGGCAAGAATAAACGCCGTTAGTATGCCAACCGCAGTAAAAATACCAAAGTACTTTATGGGGTATACTTGCGAAGACAGAAGCGATATAAACCCAATAATGGTTGTAAATGCAGCCATTGCCAACGGAGTTTTTAACACCTTTATAACGTAAAGCACCGCATCGGTTCTACCACCATCTGGGTTGTTAAGGTAAAATTTAGATAGATGGTTGTAGAAATATACTCCGTAGGCAACGCCTATGGCTATTAGCATTACGGGTATCATTGTTGAAACCGAGTAGATTGGTACCCCAAGCACAGACATTAACCCAAATGCCCAAATTGAGCTAATAAAAACGCTTAGCAAGGTGGCACTAGTTGCCCTAACGCTCCTTAGCAAAAGGTAAAGTACAACGCCTATTACAAGTAGAACAATGGGCACCATTCGTTTCATATCGGCCGGGCCAAGTAGTGCCATAGTACCCTCTACAATAGGTCTGCCCGCCACGTAAATGGTCTCCTCTTCGCTCTCAAAGCTCTTAGCAAACTCTATAATTTCTTTATAGAACTTCTGTGAGAAACCACCGTCTTGCATTCCGGCAACTATAAGCGCCACGGTTTCATCTTCGGATACAAACCGCCCGTAAGTCATGTCGTTGGTTCTAACATTTTGGCGAATCTCGTCAAGTCCCTCAGCCGATTTGGGCACCCTTTTGTAAAATGGCTTAACGTTCAGTCCATACTCATCACCAATTATATTATCTGCGGTGTATATCGACATAACATCAATGTCATCAAACTCATCCATTGCCTGTAGGTCTTCGCTTATTTCCTTTATCTTTTGAAGGGTCTGCGAGTTGTATATCCCATTTTTATTCTCAATGGCAATAAGAATTCCATCCTTAATATTAAACCACTCTTCGGCCTGGTCGCTGTAAACAAAGGCGGGATGCGTTTTGGGCATGTACTCGTCGAGGTTGGTTTCCATGCGAGCATTCTTGCTCATGGCTGCGGTAAAGTAGACAGTTATTGCCACAACGGCAATCAAAACCATCCACGATCCGATCAGGTATTTCTTTGTCATTCTTTTCATAATGCGATGTTTGTTAATATTAACTAACTTGAGAAAACTAAAAAAAAGCATAGAAATTATGCCTATTTATTTGTTGGGTTTTTTATAAACCCCTATCGTTTTTTGGGGTATTTAGATGTTTTGTCGTTAGTAATTATTTTGCTTTCCCCGGGTTTTTCAGTTCTAAAAACTGATAAATATTGCAGCTGTTTGGGTAGGGACTAGTCGATTATTTATTCTCAATTAGGATTTTTAAGGTGTCAAATAGATTGCTAATCTCTTCGCTATGGTTAAACGATTTACCGCCCATTTGCCATCTCTTTACCATCATTCGCAATGATCCCAAAATTACAACTGTTAAATATTTCGATTCAACCTCGGTTTTTATCTCACCCTTGGCTTGCCCCTCGACAACTATAGCCTTTATAATTTTATTGTTTCGATTCATAATATCGGCAATTTTCTCCTGCAGAATCGGTTCATTTCTAAAAATCTCTTCAGCAAAAACTACGTTTACAAGCGATGGGTTTTTTTCAAAAGCATTAAAGTGACCTTGAAATATTTTTTTTATTCGTTCAAGAGAGCTGTCCGAGTCATCCAATTGCGTTACAAATACCGATTCGCTCTGCTCTTTAAAAAAGTCGAGAATTGCTATCATTATGCTAATCTTATTCTCGTAATGCCTGTATATAGCGGGTTCTGTTATGCCAATCTTTTTTGCCAGATTCTTTATTGTAAACCCTTGTATCCCAATAGTTGAGATTAGTTCTAACGATGCTTCAATTATTTCTTGCTGTCGAGCGGTTAACATGGTATTAGCTGTTTTTGGTTTTTGTGCGTTTAATCATAATCATATTTGCAATGGCAAAAATTATGAACATAACCCCTAGCCATACATGAAGATGAACCACTAAGAGGTTCTCAGGATCTTGATTACTAATATAAAAATATAAGAGGGGAATTGAAGTTAAAATTGTTCCAATAAACCCAATCATTTTAAGTAAAGATACAATTTTCATTTTCATAAGTTTTAGTTATACAAACATTACAACGGGCAAAGTTAGTTTATGTTCACTAACTAACAAGTTTTTTAACACTTTTTATTTATTTTTTTATTCTACTTCCACTTATACTGCTGTTTTATAGGATTTATGAATTTGTATCGGGTTGCTTTAACATTGTTTTTCTCAAGATGATTAATATATTTGTGACTGTTGAAATTAAATCACTATTGTCCGGTAAAAACAAAGTTAAACATTATAGATTCTTCGCTTCACTAAGTTTCGCTCTGAATGACAAATGTTTAGTTTTTAGGGGAGGGCTTGGCTAGCGGCGAAGCCGCTAGCCAAGCCCTCCCCTCCCAAATACAACTCAACGCCCTGTCATTCCGACCGTAGGGAGGAATCTGTAAATATTAACTGGAC
>JAQVYY010000049.1 GCA_028708425.1 Bacteroidales bacterium | reverse complement strand
ATATTGTATACAACACAAGGGAGATAGTGAGACCAAATAGAAAAAATGAAAGAAAACATCGTCAGAAAAAACCTTACTGCATAAATTACAAACGATTATGACCTTAAATTAACTAAACGACATTGATAGATGAATGCAAATGCGGGGTATCCCGACTAAGTTGCTGTTGGAGACCCCAATTATTCGAATGAATAATTGGGGTTAATCGTAAAGATAGAGAAATTACAACGATTTTTCTTCAGCCTGAATAATTTCCCCGCTTTCCGAGTGGTAGGCAAAGCATACAATGTTTAAGTTGTTTGCATTCCAATTGGCATCAATTGTTCCCTGTACAGTTATGGTTTCCTCTTGGCCAACGGCTGCTCCCTCTGCAAAGGTTTGAGTACCCCATGTGCCGTTTAACGACATGCGAAAAACATGCTTATGCTCATAATTCTCTACAACACCCTCCAAGGTTTCTTGGGCAGAAATCAATCCATCTTCTGTTATAAAAACACAGATTTTTAAAGGTTCTATATTACATAAAGCCTTAGCGTTAATTGTAACCGAAACATTGTTAGATGTATAGGTATGGTCGATTTTAAGCTGCAGGCGTGGTACATTATTCAACGCCTCGGATGTTGCACTTGGCCAAGCGGTGTTGCAGTTTACTAGCCTACCATTAAATTCAGTTCTATTGATAATGCCAGCAGGATAGCCTTCAATCGGGAAGCTTGATTCCAGATCATTCCCTACCTCTGTTCTGTAATCCTCAGGAAAATCATTTGTAGGCCGTGCGAAAAAGCCTGTATGGTAGGCTATTACAACAAATTTATTGCCGTAAGTCTGGTGTAGCTGCTCTGCGGTAATTGCCCCTTCGGGACAATTAGGACATTTGTGCCCAGTAAACTCTTCGAGCAATACTTTTTGAACTGTTTCCCCTGTTTCATCCCCGTTGATGGGCTGGTTTATATACGGTTCATCAATAATATCGCATGCAGATATTAGTATAGCGAACATTAATGTGATAGTTGCAATACGTTTCATAATCTTATCTAATTTTATTAAGCTCATTTTGGTACACTAAAAGGTTGTTGAAAAGGTAATTCCTCCTGCGAATGCCGATGGCACTCTTCGGCAGATGCCTCCAACGCAAATAACGCCTTCGCGCTGTTTGCCAAAGTTAATGGCAAGCCTGTGAGGGCCTTGATTATACCCCAGGTTTAATGAGTAATAATGAATGCGCTGCTCCTTTACAGTGTTACCATAGTTATACTGATCGGTTACTGAAAACGACCAGTTAGGCGCTACGGTATATTCGGCCAGCAGCATTGCCCAATTGCCTTTATCCTGCTTTGTGTTTAGGTGCTGAACTTCAATCCTAATATTTTGGGTATTCCCAATTCTGTACGAAAAATCGGTGAATGCAACAAATGCCTTAACTGGCTCTTCGCCTGGATGCCCTTCAATAATCTCCATATTATAGAATTGATGAGCTACTCCGGCAACAATTTTTAGCCTTCTTGTTATTTTTCGGTTTATCTCAAGCGATAGATCGTGGAAATACTTCTCGTCGCCAATTTTACCAAATTTAGCAGTGTAGCCCTTGGTTCCTGGTGTACCAATCGCAATCGTATCGTTAAGTTTCTCTTTATCAATGGAATGAGCAATGGATGTGCTGAGGGTTACATTGGTTCCATATTTACCACCAATAAGCGATTTGCGAGGGATAAGATAGTTTATCTCGGCCATTGCACCTGCTTCGCCCGTTAGTTGGGTTGCATATGGGTACATACCCGGAAGGCTGTAGGTATGCTGGCGGGTGGTAGGGGGTATGTAGCTTAACGTTAAATCATTCGATGTGGCATCGCGGTTCGAGCGAAAATCCATATTGTCAATATATTTACCCGAGAGCAGGATGCCCAACCCTTTTGTTGAATATGAACCGGTAACAAAAAGTGCTTGACCATCTTTGTATATCATGTTATTGGTGGCGGTTGGGTCGTTTAGTTTTCGAGCGTACTCGCTTGAGAGGAAAAAACCACCGCTATAAAGGGATGCCCTACCCGAAAAAGCGGCAACATTTTCGGGTAAATTGTAAAGCGGGTTTTTATCCTTTTGGTAACGGCTTACAGCGCTACCGCCAACTATAATTGTAGTGCTTGATTGGGGCGCTAGCGTTTGCAGAATATTCCACTCACCATCAAACCCACGGGTTATACCTGGGCTATAATCCCAAAAGTAGCGCTGCTTACCAATTATCCCTTTTATGGTAAGCCCTTTTATGGGGTGAGTTACCATCTTAAACCCGTTAAACGAGTTATCGATACCAAGGTTTTTATCCTCGTATGCTCGAAGGATAATTCCGTTTCCGAACTGCTCATAGAAGTTTCCAACCGTTATTTCGTAAAGGCTATCGGTATAGTTTAAGAACAGATGGGCGATTCCATGGCCCTCATAGTTAGAGTCGTAACCAAGTAGCGGTGGCATATAGGCTTCGTACCTTAACCCAGCATTAAAACCCTTATAACGGTAGAAAATATTTCCATAAATATTTGCTCTAATGTATTCAGCAACCTCTTCGGTAGCAATTGTTGAATCGTTTAGGTAGTAGTTTGCTTCGCTATAAAAGTTACCTTGTATAGTGCCTTTGTCAAGAAAATTTTGGGCTTCAGAGCTCGATGGCATTAGTAATATCAATAAAATTATACTTAGCCAACCAGCCAATCCATTGCGGTAGTTAATCATTTGTATTCGATAAGGAAGTGAAAGATAAGACTACTTAATAAGCGATTTTATTTGGTTGAATAGTTCATATTCAGAGCCTTCGGTATAGTTGGTATATTGATACATTACCTCTTTGTTGCCGTTTAGTATAAATGTGTGAGGAACGTTTGTTACTCCCATGGCACGACGGAGATCGCTGTTGCTATCGAGATAAAATTCGTAATCCCAACCGCGGGCATTAACCAGTGGACGTACATTATTTACCGTACGGGAATCATCAATTGATATGGCAATCAATTTCACGCCGGTTTCATCTTGCCAGTCTTCGTATAAATCGGCAATGGCCGATAGCTCTTTAATGCAAGGACGGCACCACGATGCCCAAAAGGAGAGTATTATTGGTTTGCCATCATTTTCGAAGGTAGCAGTTGAAACTGTTTTGCCGTCGAGCGTTTTAACCGTTGCAGTGGGCAGTGTTTTTGCTTGTTGCGCATTAGCACTTAAGCTAAAAGCTAAAAAAAGAATGCCTAAAGATGATAGAATTTTCATTTTGTTTGGTTTAAATGGATATGATTGCTATTTCAAAATAAGTTTTGTGGTTGATGCGGAATCTAAACCGATTAGTGATACAAAATATATGCCTGGATTTAAATGGTGTAACAATAGATTTGCTGTTGTTTTCTCAAATTCCTTAGTTTTAATGGTGCTTGAGTAAATGTTTTGTCCTAGGTTATTGCTTATTTCAATACGGTATGTTGTTGATGTTGGTGTAAATTCAAGGGTTATGGGCCCATTGCTTGGGTTAGGGTATAGCTTAAATTTTTCCGTAATTTCGGGTATAATTCCGCTGGTTGTTTTACTGAGCTCTGCGGCTTGAATAACCTCGGTTGTCTCGGTGTTTTGTAAAAAGAGTCCAATACGTATTTCATCGAGATTAACCTCTGGAATAATTTCGGCAAAATCTTCGGTAAACGATATTGTAACAGGGTTGGCATTGGCGATATCCTTAAAATAATCGGCGGAAAAAGTTTTGAATCGACGTAGAACGTGGTAAAACGTACTCTCTCCATTGCCGCCTGGTGGTTCGTCAAACGAAACAACATCCTCAGTAAACGCAACCTTTAGTTCAACCATGTTAAGGTCGATATCGGCATGTGGGTTTAAAGTAAAAACCACCTCTATATCGGATGAGGATACAGCGAATGTCCCCTCAATCTCAATGGGAGAGGGACGTTGTAGCTCAGCATCTATATAATTTGAGTCGAATTTTTGGGAGTTTCCTTTGTACCAGGGGTTCACAACTGATTGGGGAGTTGACATTATACTGTAAAAATCCATGCGACCATTGATGTATTCGCTTGCCAGCAGGCACATGGGGTTGCCCGAAAAGCAGTCGGTTTGGTAGCCAATTACAAACATTTGCTCTTTATATACATTGGCTAACTCTCGAATTTGTAGGTTTGCTTCAACACACGTTAAGCAGCTTGAACTGGAAAAGCTCTCGTAAAGAACCATCCTGTCGGATGTTGTTGAAAGGACCCTTACAGGGATTGAAAGGGTATCAATTTCTTGCAATGGCGTGCCGTTAATATTATCGAGCCAGAGCTTAACCGTTATATTATCCGCATCACTAAACGCAATAGGGGTATTTAGGTTAAAAAGAAAAGGCTCCCAGTTGCCCAAATCAAGATCAGTAAAGGATTGGCTGTATACATTGCCTCCTTCCACGCTGCAAAACACATCAAATTGAGTTAAAGCACTGCTCGAAAAATTTTCGATCACCATCCAAACCTCTTGCGAAGCATTTGCTTGTGCATAAGGCCCAATATTATGCTTTGTAATATCAACCCCATCGCTGGTTTGCCCTAAAAGGGCAAACCAGTTAAGGGTTATTATCATTGTAATCAAGATGTATTTTACCGAACACCTAAGCATTGTTAGTTTACAATTAGTTTGCCAATTGAGGTATTACCATTGTTTAAGGTTACCCTAACCATATAAACACCCTGAGGCTGATTAATGTTCAGTTTAACCTCGTTTAGGCTGGTACTGTATTGTTTGCTGTAAACCAATGCTCCGGTGATACTATAAACTTTAACCGTGTTTATATTTTCATCTGTTGGGGCCTTAATAATTACCTCTCCTTGAGTGGGGTTTGGATAAACTGATAGGGTCGATAGTGCTGAAGTGTTAACGCTAGTTGTTTGAGTTAGGTATTCAGTAATTTCAATATCGCTACCATTTACTGTTAAACTATTTTCTACACTTTCGTACATTTCCTTTGATATTGTATACTCGTATGAATCATTCTGCAGCATAATCGAAGCAATCCCCGCATCGGTAGTTGTGAGTGTTTGTTCGTTTATACTTATGGTTGCACCCTCTATAGGTGCTTCAGTTGTTTCATCTAATACAGTGAAGGTAACGGAGTAGTCAAAATTACCAAATGCTACATCAACCATTGTAGACTGAAAAACCTCTTTGTTATCATCATTCTGAATAAACGCAACAACCATTAAATCGTCAAACTCTTCAACGTGTGTTGTTGATAAATCTGCAGATAGGTTAAAGGTTATTGTTTCGCCATCAGTGGAGCTGAAAACAGTTCCATTGGCATCGGGAAGCATCTTCATCATAACATACTTAAACGATGTTTCTCCGTTGCTGCCTACGTTACCAGTGGTTTCGCGCTCAACAACTGCTGCATGTAATGTAAAATTGGTTGCAGAGATATGGGGCAAAATATCTATAGATACAGATACGTTAGTGCCATCAACGATACCTGCAGTGGCGCTAATTTCGAAAAATGCATCTTTTGCTGATTGTGTAGTAAAAGCACTGTTTACTCCCGCAGCGCTGGTTGGGGTACTAACCCCTCCGGTAAATAGGTTAGGTACTCCCGATACACCATAATACGATTTTCTTACACCTCCTTCGGCAGTGTAGTATGGGTCGCCGTTACCAGGCCAGTCCATCTGGTATTTGATAACTGCAAACTCGCCAGCATGTGTATTTAAAAAAGGAGTAAATGTACCCGTGTTAAAACTGTTGCAAGGGCCGCAGGTTGAACTTGTAAACGATTCGAATAAGGGCAAATTTGCAACGGCTTGCGATGCTAGAGATAAGCTCTTTACCTTTGTATTATTACTCATATCGTCATCATCACCATTGCCATTGATATTGGTTAAACTAACGCTAACATCGTAGGTGCCTGCTGTGGCCTCCCAAAGTGAAGTAAAGGTATGGCTGTAGCTATCGCCAGCATTGAGTGAAATGCCGGTTACGCTTTCAGTAATTACATTCCCTTCATCTATTTGATATTGGATATCAAAAGAGGTAATCGGGTTAATCCCAACGTTTTTAGCCGTAGCTTCAATATTGCGATCACCAAAAAGGGAATATTGTATATTGTCGATCGAATTAACAGCTAAGTCTGTTTCAAACGGAACGTAACATAAAATATCATCTATATACCAGGCATTTATATTATAAGAGCTCCCAGTAAAAAACAGGCAAAATTGAAATGACGCTGAGCCTAAATCCTCGTTTTCTATTGGCAGGCTGATAGTTTCAACAACATTTGCTCCTTTTCGGCTCCATACGGTATGCCATGCGCCTTCATCCGATCGGGTAGCCAGTCCAACGTCGTAGCTTCCACTGTAATGGTCGATAGCGTGCTTAAATTCAATGCTAAGGTTTGAGTGGCTGCTCACATCTACTACTGGCGAAATAAGTCTGGTAGTGCCATTAAACTGTGGACTCCAGCTCATTTTTGCCTCAGGCGCTTCGCCACCAGCATTGACGGTGGAGGATAAACCCCAGTTCCCTGTTTGAGCATCAATGGTCCATTCTCCAAGTCCCGAGCTAAAGTTTTGGGAAAGTAACTCTGTTCCAATTTTACTTTGAGCAAAAACCGTTGCTCCTAGTAGGAATGTAATTGATAGTAGTACTAGTTTTTTCATAGGATTAGCTTTTCTAAAACGATTTAGATTATTTGCGCAAATATATTGGTTTTTATTAAAAAAAACCTAATTTTGCAGTACTGAAAATTTGAAATATTGAGAAATCATGAAAATAAAATCTATTATTTTAGTTGTAGCGTTGGCAATGGGCGGTATATCATTGAGTAGTGCTCAGAGTTTAAAGTTATTATACAACGGGGAGGATGTTAGCAACTCGGAGGTTAGTGTTGGAGGTACGGCTTCGGATAATGATGTTAAGGTAATACTTAATATTACAAATACCACCGAATCGGCAATAGATGTAAAAGTAAGAAAAAACGTTAGGGCAGATATTGAGGGTAGCTACAATACATTTTGTTTTGGTAGCTGTTTTCCTCCGCAAACAGAAGAGTCGACAAATCCCTATACCATTGGTGCAGGTGAAACTACTGGAGATGATGTTTTTTATGTTCAGCTATATCCGGATGGAAATACGGGGACCGCACAAATTGCCTATGAGGTTTTTAATGTGGATGATACCGATGATAATGTTGCCGTTTTGGTTAACTTTTCAATAACTCCAACTGGTATCACCCTTAGCAAAAAGGATGTTAATTTAAAGGTTTACCCTAATCCGGTTGCAGGTGAACTTGTATATGTAGATTACTCATTACCTAATGGTGCATTAAATGCAACTTTCACCATGTACAATATGCTAGGCACTAGGGTATACGGAAGGGCTCTTGAAGATAAATCAGGTAAAATAGAGATTTCAACGAATAGCTTCTCCAAAGGTATCTACCTGTATTCCATAGAGGTTGATGGAATAAGATTAGCTACTAAAAGGTTAATAGTACTATAATCGACACGCATTATCCTCACTATTTGTGATTTAGCCCTGTTTTATAGGTGGATAGTAAACATTCACTTAAAACGCTATTTCCTATTAACGATGTGAACAACAGCGGAGATACCAAGCGTGTTAGGTGTAGCAGTAGAAAAAACCATACTTTTTTTGGTGCGCCAAGGTTTAGTATTTGTTGTAGCTAACCACTTGCTCTATTCCCTTTCGTCGTTTCTCTCTTGTTTCGGGTTTTGCAGGGTAGCCAAGGGTTATTATTAGCATGGGCCTTTTGCTTTTTGGGATGTTGAGCAATTTTTTTACTGCCGTCTCATCAAACCAGCCAACCATGCACGAGCCAAGCCCCTCGGCAGTGGCAGCAAGGCAAATATGTTCGGCTGCAATGCCAATATCAATAAGCGGAAAATGCTTGCGCTTAACCAAGCTGCCAAAGTTGGAGGTTAGGTTTGCCCCCTCCATTACAACTACAATGTGCACCGGTGCTTGCTTGGTAAAGTGATTCATTCCCAGCACTCTACTCGATGTGGTGTCGGCAAGCTTATTCTTAATCCCCTCATCATCGACCACAATAAACTTCCAGGGCTGAGCATTGCAGGCAGAGGGTGCAATGCGTGCCGACTCTAAAATCCTGTCGAGTTTCTCCTTTTCTATGGTCTTATCAACAATGTATCCCCGGTCGCTCTGACGGGTCGAGATTAGTTTATAAAACTGTTCGCTAAACGTTGTCATTCAACTTGTGTGTTAGTTATAAGAGAACAAAATTAGCACAAAAAAACAACTTGGCAGGGAAAATTCAATTAACTTCTTGGCAATTTTTTTTATTAAAAAATTAAAAGACAAGCCAGGCTGTAAGCCCTTTGTATTTTAGAGCTTTATATAAAATTTGATCTGAAGGTTTTGTGTAATATTATGCAGCTTTTTTTATGTTGTTTTTCAGAACAGAACTTTTGGTATGGTATATGTATGCCTTTATCGAAACAAAATCATTAACAATGAGTATTAGTACACATATTATAGTAAGTATTATTAAAAACATCATCGATGATGTTTTTTTATTTTATAGCAATACCTGTACAAAAGTTTATAAGGGCTTAGTTTTCAAAATACGAAAAAACACGATTGTTAAATTAAAACCATGTGAGGCAATCTCAAATAAACGATCATGGCGAGATGATGCGAAAATCGAAAAGAGTAGCAAAAAAAATTAAATTTAGTCATTATGATGAAAAGAACATTGCTTAGTATTGCTATTGTAGCATTAAGTATGGTTATGAGTTTAAACCTAGTTGCTCAGCCAAGTAGAGGGGCAGTATTGCCTGTTGGTAAAAAAATCACTATCCAATCGTTTGTGCATAAAGGACGATCAAACCAAGGATACTGGGAATTGCCCGGTGGTAAAAGTTCAGCAAAAAAAGGGGATAACCTCAGGGTCTGGGCACTAGACAATGCTCCTACTAAACGATTTACTCTGGTAAGGTCAAAGCAGAATGGGTACTATGAAATTTATCCAGCCAACGACAGAAACCTGCGTGTTGATGTGGCAGGGGGTAGGACAGATAATGGAACTAATGTAGGCATTTGGGACGCTAATTACAGTGAAGCCCAACGTTTTTTATTTAAACACCTTGGTGGAGGCAGATATAAAATTTATACTCCTAAGGGAACAATTGTTAACCTAAAAAGCCAATCGGCAGCTAATGGAACCAATGTACAAGTTTGGAGGGATCATAATGGTGCGCATAACGAGTGGTATTTGCTCGATACTAGAGGTAACGTAATATTACCAGAAGGAGAGAATGCGGTAGGTGATGTTCCGGTAAAGGGCGATAAAGCACCCGAAGGGGCTTATCTTATACAATCGGCAATGAGCAAGGATAGAAATCCTACTCAGGGATTTTTGCAGTTTCCAAAAGATGATTCAAGAAAGTGGAAAAAGAAAGGGAATAAAACGGAGATTAGTTACAAGACATACCCAAAGGATAGTCGTACATTTAATTTTTATAAACCAAAAGATCAGGCATACTACGTAATTCACATGGCGTGGGATAGTGATTTTGCATTGGATATTGCAGGAGGGAAAACCACTAAAGGGACACCTGTACACGGATGGACAACAAATAGTAAAAATCCAAATCAGCATTTTTATTTAAAGCACTTGGGTAATGGGCGCTATAAAATTTACCACAAGAGCGGCAAGGTGGTTTGCTTAAAAGACAATAAAAATGATAATAATGGAAATAAAGTTCATATTTGGGACGATCATAATAACTTATCAACCGAATGGTTTTTTATAAATGAAGAAACTGGTAAGGTGTATGTTCCCTAGGTTTTAGACCTGTAAAACGATAATAAGTAGTTAGAATTACAAACTGCTATTTAAAGGTGCAAGAGGAGTATTTCCTCTTGCACCTTTGTTTTTGCATAGTATAGAGATGTGTAAGGCTGTATAATGTTCGCTAAAACCTTGTAACTTTACTTAGGTTGGCTCTGAATTTTTTTTATTTTGGCTCAATTGCTGTAGAATATTTGATTCAACAATTGCTGTTCCCAGTCCATGTTCTGCCAGAACAACCATCGCTTTTGCCACATCCGATGCTTGAATTCCTCTGTATTTTTTAAGCGGACCAATAAATAAAAACTTGAATACCGAGTATAGCACCCTACCCATGTCCTCGCCAAACCGTTTCTCGTTTCGCTTGCCCAGTAGTAGCGAAGGGCGCACAATTACCAAGCGCTCAAAGCCTACCTCTTTAAGCTGCTCTTCGACCTTGCCCTTGGTATTTAGGTAGAAATTTTTCGATTTTGTATCCGCCCCAATGGAGCTAACTACTGCAAATCGGTTTATACCAGCAGCTTTGGCTTTGGTTGCAAAATCAACAACCATATCAAGGTCAACCTTAAGGAATGCCTGTTTTGATCCCGCCTTTTTCATGGTTGTACCCAAGCAGCAGTATGCATATTTAACGTTGGGTGGAATTGAGTAGTCGCCATTATTAAAGGGAATATGGGTTGACTTATCGTTTAGGTTACCGGGAACACTTCTGGACACGACGTACACCTTGCTGTGCGCTGAATTTTTGCTTAATATTTCGTGAAGATTTGACCCAATAAGCCCTGTGGACCCAATAATTATTGATGTTTTCATATTTTTGTTTATTTAATTTCAAAGGAAAATATGGAGTATCCATGGAGTAGTCATAGTTCTATGTGTTATCGCCTTTAGCACAGATGGTTCATTAGTTTATTCCTTATTGTGTATGAAATGGTTACTAAAAACCTGTTTAGCTCAGTTTTAAAGCGTTTAACTTATTCACTACTAACAATTCTACTGGGGGTCTGGTTTAGAAATAGGGCTAATTATTTCTCTTCTTTTTTATAAAGAAGAAGAACACAGCTAGCAATGCTTTAACTTATTTTTGTTGAAATCTGTCCAGTCAAATTTAACCATCTCATGGTAGCACTATTGAAATTTAATACAATTATTGCGTAATGTTTTTTTGTAAAAACAACCTATTTATTTTTAGAATAAAGCTCAAAATGATGAAGCATATTTTTCTGTCTGTATTCTTCATTTTACCGCATTGGCAGAAGAGGGAAAAATAGTTGGGTATGTGCTACGAAACAAGGATGATTGTTTACCTAGCTGCTAAGTAAATTATCTTCAAGTGCCTCTCGTAGTTCGGCAGGGGTGATATTTAGGTCAATGTCTCCGTTCTTAACAAATGATATTCGGCCTGTTTCTTCGGAAACAACAACAACCAGCGCATCGGTAATTTCGCTAATACCTATAGCCGCCCTGTGTCGCAGGCCGTAACTAGCAGGTAGGTCGGGGTTTTCGGATAGGGGAAGTACACACCTAACGGCGTATATCAGATTGTTTTGGATAATCATGGCGCCATCGTGTAGGGGGCTGTTTTTAAAGAAAATGTTCTCAATAAGCCTACTCGATGTTTCGGCGTTAATGGTATCACCCGTTTCGGCGTATAGCTTTAGGTTCGATTCTTTGGTTATAACAATTAGGGCTCCAACCTTTTGCTCCGAAAGGTTTCGGGAAGCTTTAACAATGGCTTCGATGTTGACCGGGCTGTCGTATTTTTCGGTTTTTATTCGAAAAAGCCTTTCTATGGAAAATCTGTTTTTTGAAAAGTAACGGGAACCGATTAGGAGCAAAAATCGCCTTATTTCTTGCTGAAAAACTATAATTAGAGCAATTACACCCACCCCAATAATTTGCCCTAAGATGCTGCTTAGTAATTCCATATTAAGAGCTTTAACGATAAGCCAAAAAATATAGAGCGAAAAAATCCCCATAAATATATTAATGGCAACCGTGCCTTTTATTAGTACGTAAATTTGATATAAAAGAAGGGCAACGAGCAGGATATCAATTATGTCGAGTATGCGTATGCTTATGAAAAGGGGGATGAGATCCATTGTTTGGTTTATTAGCTGTTTTTTAGTTGCTCGCTTGTGCAGGTTTGGGTTAGCTGAATTGCTTCAACAGCTTCTTTTACATCGTGTACCCTGAGTATTTTAGCACCCTTTAAAAGAGCGATGGTATTTAGAACTGTGGTTCCATTAAGTGCCGACTTAGGCTCTGTGTTGAGCGGTTGGTAAATCATCGATTTACGAGAAACACCTACTAGTAAGGGTAGGTTAAACACTCGAAATGTTTCTAGATTATTCAGAATAGCATAGTTGTGCTTAAGTGTTTTCCCAAAGCCAAAGCCTGGATCCAATATGATGTCGTTTACTCCGAGCCTTTTGAGCTCTTCAGTTTTACTGGTGAAATATTTAAAAAGGGCGTTAATAACATTATCGTACTGCGGATTGTTTTGCATGGAAAGAGGTGTTCCTAGCATGTGCATGGCGATGTAGGGAACACCTAGCTCGGCAACGGTGGTAAACATATTTTTATCCATTTCGCCTGCCGAGATATCGTTAATGATGTTAACCCCAAAATCATTAACCATCCTTTGGGCAACCGATGCACGGTAGGTATCAACCGATATAATAGCGTAGGGGAAATGTTTGCGAATAGTTGCAGCGGCCTTGCTTAGCCTTTGTAATTCCTGATCTTCGGAAACTGGATTAGAACCCGGTCGGGTTGAAAAGGCGCCTATGTCAATTATTTTTCCGCCCTCCTCAATTATCTGTTTGGCTCGGTTGTAAATTCTGCGTTTTTGCTTAAACCGGCTGCCATGGTAAAACGAGTCGTTGGTAATGTTAATAATTCCCATAACCACGGGGTCGCTTAGGTCTAAAAGTTCGCCGTTACATGTTAGCGTATTTTTGCTCTCAAAAAAAGTGGGCGTGGGTGTCATTGCCTAAATAGTTTATTTTGGTTGCTAAATTACAAAACATTTATCATTTGATGTTGCTATTATATTACGAATTGCATAATTTGCCAATGAAACTCGTTGTTTTGCAGCTTGTTTAACCCCAATTATTAATCCCAATAGTTGCTGCCTGCAACAGTGACTAAGTGTGACAACCAATTTTGTTATCCAAAATTGGGTTCAACTAGGTGGGGGTAACCCGCATTTGTATTCATACTTTTACAAATTTGATGTATAATGCGGGTTGGTAGGCTAGGATGTTAAAACTTTAAACACAACGAAAGCCCCACGGTAGGCTGTTTGCTATTCAAAGTACCGTGGTTAGCATACTCAAAAAACGGTTTTGCTTGCAATAAAACGTGGTTCTGTTGGCTATAGGCAAAGTTTTTCACTTTGGCTACGTGTACCACATCAATAATGCTAAATACCTGATTTAATATTGATGCGCTTACTCCTAATATCATTAATGTTGGGCCTTTTATTGAGTTGTTTGTATAGTGACTAGTGTAATTGGGGCTGTCGGGTTCATACATTGGCTCGCTCAACATCATAAGCAATCCAACCATACCACATGTTAACGAAGCTACCTGGCCAGTAAAAAAGCATAATCCCCTAAGGGGCTCGCCAACATAGATATGCCCCGAACCTACAAAAACATAGCTGAGCACACCTGCTGCAATTGGCGAGTATTTTTGATTCTCAACCTTTTCATCAGTGTAGATTTTTTTTGCATCGCGGTAGCTTATTCTTTGTGCCGAGGCGCTGCTTACTAAAGCAAGGAGAATTAGTGCTGCCAATAGTTTACGTATCATGTTGAAAGGTTTAGTTTATCGAATTTGAAATAAGCATAAAGTCAGCCAATGCAATTGCTGTAATTGCCTCAATAACAACAGGTACACGCAGAGCAATACAGGCATCGTGGCGACCTTTTACTACTAACTCTTCAGTTTTCCCTGTTTCTAGGCTAAAGGTACTTTGCTTAATACCAATGCTTGAGGTTGGTTTTACGGCAACCCTAAAAACTAGGTCATTTCCGTTGGTTAGCCCGCCGGTAATGCCTCCGGCATTATTTGTGGCTGTTTTACCAGTTTTGTCAATTATTAAATCGTTATGCTCTGAGCCGCTCATGGCTGCTGCTGCAAACCCCGAACCAAACTCAATGCCCTTAATTGCTGGCACAGCAAAGGCAAGTTGACTAATTACCGATTCTACCGAGTCGAAAAATGGTTCGCCTAGCCCTAAGGGTATTCCTTTTGCTTGGCACTCAATTAAACCACCCACCGAATTATTTTCTGCTACAGCATTAACTACTGATTTTTCAATATAAGAGCTGCCACCTACTTTTAACAGCTTAGCTTGTATATTAATGTTTGGAATTATTTTTTTAGCAATTACTCCTGCAGCAACTAGGGCTAGTGTTAGGCGACCAGAGAAATGCCCTCCGCCACGGTAATCGTTATAGCCTTTAAACCGTTTGCGAGCAGCAAAATCTGCATGCCCGGGACGAGGCGTGTTGGCTATATTACCATAATCGCTCGATTGGGTATTGGTATTTTTAAACAGAATGGTTAGGGGTGCGCCTGTGGTATGCTCGTTAAACCATCCCGAAATAATTTCGGGGGTGTCGCTTTCAATGCGTGGAGTTGTGCCTGGGGCGCCCGATTTTCGCCTTGTTAAGTCGGGTGTAAAATCAGCAATGCTTAGTTTTATGCCCGCTGGCACACCATCAATGGTAACACCTATGGCTGGTCCATGCGATTCGCCAAAAATTGAAATGCGAAAAATCCTTCCAAATGAGTTCATTGTTTATTGTGGTTTAGCTAATGATGCTCAAAAATAAGAAGTTTTCTGAAATATATGTTGTTTAGGGTGGGGTAAGTTAAAAGTTTGTAAAGTAGAAAGTTCATAAAGCTAAAAGTTTGTAAAATGTGCGTGTTAGAATGGTTAACGTGGTTTTGCCCGGTGCCTTCGAGAGCCTCAGGCACCTTGGTAGCCGAGGTTCTCGAAGCTACCGATAAATTGATATGCAAAATTTTAATAACCTGTAGCCAACGACTAAAAGCCAAGGGCAAACAGCCATATTTACTGTTAGCAAGCAATAATAGTTTTGTACATTAGAATTTCTACAGGATTAGCTTATATATTTGTTGTCAAATTCCATAAAATGAAGTTGTTAATAGTTGAAGATAATATTGAATTATCATCCGACTTGGTTAATTTTTTTACCGGTAATGGTTTTCTGGTTGAGGTGGCGTACGACCTAAAAACAGCCCAGCAAAAAATTTTTGATTACTCGTACGATCTGGTTATCCTCGATTTGGGGCTACCCGATGGGAGTGGGCTAAACCTACTACGCGAGGCTAAGGCCAATAAAATGGATATGGGCTTTCTGATTGTAACCGCCCGAAACGCCATTGAGGATAAGGTTACGGGTTTAGAATTAGGTGCCGATGATTATATCACAAAACCTTTTCATAAGGCGGAGCTTAACGCTAGGGTAAGGTCAATTTTACGCCGCAAAAATGCCGATGGCAACAACCTGCTTGAGCTGGGTAATATCTCCATTAACCTAATGTCGTTTGAAGTGCTGGTTAACGACGAACCCATTGAGCTAACCCGCAAGGAGTTCGATTTGTTGGTGTACTTTATGTACAACAAGAACAGAGTACTTACCAAGGAAAGTATTGTGGAGCATCTCTGGGGCGATCATGCCGACCAATCCGATAGCTTTGATTTTATCTACAACCACATAAAGAATTTGCGTAAAAAATTGCAGAAAGTTGATAGTCAGGGGCAAATTTTGTCGGTTTACGGTATGGGATACAAATTTACAGAAAAGAAATAAATGCTAAGCCATGAAGTTTAAAGCAATACGGTTACTAACCAAAACAACGTTTATTTACCTGATATTTATATCGGTAGCCTTTTTTACCACCGCCATATTTGTAACCAGAAGCACAAATAATCTTTTATACGAGGATACCGAGGTGTACTTTAAACACCGGGAGCGACGGTTGGTTAGCTATATTAAGGATCGTGATAAAGATTTGGATAAAGTAAATGGTTTAGTTAGGGTTGAGGGGAATACGAGTATTCTAGCCGATAATTATCCTCAGTATAACGATACGATTATGGAGCTTAACCAGATGGATGGCCCAATGCTGCATCGGGGTAAAACCATTCTGGTTGATACCAGTAAAGGACGTTTTTTATACACGATGTATAAAAACATTAACGATTTCGATAAGTTTCACAGCGTAGTTCTGCATACCATTGTAAATACCTTTGTTGTGTTGGCGCTTATGCTCACGCTTTTTAGCATTTTTCTGTCGGGTTTCTTATTTCGCCCATTTCATCAGCTACTAGGATTAATGTCGCGGTATAAAATTGGGGATAATATAAAGTTACCAAAGGTTAAAACATCTACCTCGGAGTTTATTAAGATGCAGATGCTGGTCCAAAATATGATATGCAGAATAGAGGGCGATTACAAGAAGCTTAAAGAGTATACCGAGAATATGGCTCACGAAATGCAAACCCCGCTCGCCATTATTCGCAGCAAAACTGAGGTGTTTATGGCTGATGAGGAGCTGATGAACCAGTACGCATCTGCAGTTAAGGTAATATACGATGAATCGACGCATCTATCCAATTTGGGCAGCACGCTTAATCTGCTAACAAAAATTGAGAATGGCGAGTACAACAGGGTAGAGGATATAAAAACCTATAGCATTATTCAGAAGCATATCGAGACCGTCAAGGAGATGTTCGACATGAAACATATACAGCTTGAGCTCGATTTTGACGAGAACCATACGCTTAGCCTAGACCCGCTGCTTTTTGATGTAATGCTTAAAAATCTATTTAAAAACGCCTTACGATATACGCCTGCTAAGCATCATGTTCGCATTAGTACAAGCAATGGTAACCTAAGCATCTCTAACTATGGGGAGCCGTTATCCTTCGATTCTTCAAAAATATTTAACCGTTTTATTCGAAGTCAGAATGATACAACGTCGTTGGGTTTGGGACTTGCTTTGGTTAAGAAGATTTGCGATTTGAACCATTTGAATATAACCTACGATTTTGCCGATCACCACCACACTTTTACCATTACCCCAGAAGAAAGTTAGCCCCTATTATTCGTCCGAATAATTGCTGTTTCCAACAGCGACTAAGCCTCACAACCAATCTAGTTGCCCAAAATTGGGCTCAACTAGGTCGGAGTAACCCGCATTTGCATTCATCTTATAATAAATTTGATGAACAATGCGGGCTAACAAGAGCTAAACAATTCCAAACAAACGCTGTTTGATAGGAGGATTAGATTTGCTGTAGAATTGCAACAGTATTTCTACAGAATCGATTTATACTTTTGCCAGTACAATAATTAGATTATTAATTTGAAAACCAAAAATAATGCTTAAAACGTTTTTTACCTTTACGCTCCCATTGCTCATATTGACCAATGTTTTTGCAGTTGACCCTGCCGAGAGCATGGCTCCTGGAGCAATTAAAGGATTTGTTTACGACTCACTACGTAGGCAACCACTGGAGTATGCTACCGTTTCGATAGTACGAGCAAGCGATAATACTTTAATAACAGGCACTATTACCGACGAGACAGGCTTCTTTAAAATAAATGGGGTTGAACCCGGTAAATATTTTGTTGATGTTACCTTTATTGGCTACTACAGCAAACGAATAGGTAATGTTGAGGTAAAACCTCAGCTGCGCTCGTTTGATATGGGCCAAGTTCTGCTCGTTTCATCTAATAAAGATATTGACGAGGTTATCGTTGTGGCCGATAGGCCCACCATGAAGTATCAAATTGATAAGAAAGTTATCAATGTTAGTCAGCACCACACATCCTCATCGGGTTCGGCTGTTGAGGTGCTCGAGAATATTCCGTCCATTACGGTGAGCATCGAGGGTGATGTTAGCCTTAGGGGAAGCGGTAGCTTTACCCTGCTAATTGATGGTAAACCCAGCATTATGGATGCCAACGATGCGCTAAACCAAATTCCTGCTAGCCAAATTGAAAATATTGAGATTATTACCAACCCCTCAGCTCGGTTCGACCCTGATGGTGTGGCTGGTATAATTAATATTATAATGAAAACCAACAGGTTGCAGGGGATGAGCGGCGTTGTAAACGCCAGCGGAGGGACGCACAATAGGTATGGAGGCGATTTTATTATTAACTACCGTAAGGAGAAGTTTAACTTTTTGGTTGGTGCCGACTATAATCGTCGGGGAATGCTTGGCGAATCGATAAATAGGAATGAAACCTATAGAAACGATACCACCTTTTACCGTTATAGCTTAGGTGAGTTTGATAGGGGAGGCTACTCATGGGGCTTTAGGCTTGGTGCCGATTACAACATCAACGCAAAAAATAGTTTGAGCGTGGCTTATCGGTTTGGCGATAGAAGCAGGGGCGGTTCTTCCGACCTTGTTTATCAGGAATGGAACTCGCCAACACCAAACGACGTGCGAGAATACTCTAGTACCGAGGATAGTAAGCGGGGTGGATTTTTTCATCATGTTACCATGGATTATCGTAAAGAGTTTGATACTAAAGATCATAACATTTTAGCTCAGGTGTCGTTGGGTAGTAATAAATTTTCGGAAGAGTCGGAAAACTTACTATTCGATGCTAAAGATTTAATTTATGACGGACAAAAATCGATTGGTGAAAGCCCAGGCAATAGGCTTACTTTTAAACTTGACTATACCTTACCATTTGGTAAATCGAGTAAGTTTGAGACAGGGTACCAGGGGAATTTACGCTCATCGGATGAGTCAAATACCATGAGTATTTACGACATAGAAGAGAAACTGTTTATGGTTAGTGATTCGTTTTCTAAAGAAGTTAATTATCAAACCAATATACATGCGGTTTACGCCATGCTTGGTGGCGAACGCGGCGATTTTGGGTATCAGCTGGGGCTTCGTACTGAGTATACCGATAGGCGTATTGATTTAGTTGGGGAGACTACCGATTTTAACCTTAATCGCTGGGATTATTACCCAACGGCACACTTTTCGTACAATCTGCCTGCCGAGCAAGAGATTATGGCCAGCTTTACCCGTCGCTTGCAAAGGTTAAGAGGTTGGTATTTAGAGCCTTTTTATACCTGGAGCGATGCCTATAACATACGGATAGGAAACCCCGATCTTATTCCCGAGTACATCGAATCGTATGAGGTTAGCTACCAAAAGCGTTTTACAAAGAATGTGATTTCGGTTGATCTTTACTACAGGGTTACCAATAACAAGATTGAGCGTTTACGAAGCATTTATGAAGATAACGACAACATCTTTTTAACCACGTTTGCAAATGTGGGGCAATCATTCTCGCTGGGAACCGAAATTATGGTTGGGTTCGACCCTGCACGCTGGTGGCACTTCGACCTCATGGGTAATATATATGACTATAAGCAGGAGGGCGAATTTAGCGGTCGAAGCTATTCGGCCGAGAGCTTTAACTGGAATGCCCGAATGAATAATAACTTTAAGCTTGCGCGTTTTACCCGATTACAATTTACGGGCATGTATAATAGTCCAACGGTTACAGCACAGGGTACTAGCGAAGGCTTTTTTGTAACCAGCTTGGCATTAAAACAGGATTTTCTTAAAAATGCGCTCTCTTTAACCCTATCGGTACGCGATGTGTTTGGTACAATGGGGCATAAGTCTACAGTTCAAGATGACGGTTTTTATACCTATAGGGAGTGGAATCCAAGTACCCCAATATTTACCCTTACCGCCAGCTTCCGTATAAATAATTTCAGGGACAGGCGAAGAGGTTCCAATGGTTCTGATCCTATGGACGATATGGGTGGCGACGAGGAAGTTGGGTTTTAATTTAGCCCGCATTATTCATCAAATTTAGTAAAGATAAATAGTTGGGATTAGGTTTATAGAATCAAAAATGCACGGACAATTATGCCCGTGCATTTTTGTTGGTAAGGGGATCGGAATCCTGTTTGGTATGCTTAACCCCAATTATTTATTCGAATAATTGGGGTTTCCGGAAGCGGCTAGGTCTTACAACCAATCTAGTTGCCCAAAACTGGTTGTGAGATTTATTAGGGGTAACTCGCATTTGCATTCATCTTTTACAAAGTTGATGAATAATGCGGGTTACTTTCCAAAAATATTATCCGATCTCATCAGTAAATCAATATATTGAGTTCTTTTATAAACCATTGATTCTGGAGCTAAATTCTTTTGAGCCATCTTACCCCTGAACTCTTCGATAGAGCTAAATTCTTTCTTTTCCATCCATTCGGATAGCTGTTTTTTTACAACACCAATTTGCTCTAAACCGTTCTTATATAAAGAGCTAACCATTTGAACGCATGCCGAACCCGATAAAATATTCTTGATAATATCATCTCCATCAAAAATACCACGACTACCACATACATCCGCTTCAATTGCTCCGTAAAGCATACCGGTATATCGCAATGTTTTACGGTATTCTCCTTTTTTACTTAGGTTGAAGTTTCGTTTGTGTTTAAGCGAATTGATATTGATATCGGGCTGGAAGAATGCATTAAACAGAACAAAACCATCAACACCCACAGCATCCATTTTTTTTATCAAAGACAATGCGTTGGTGTATTCTGAGCTGAGTTTCACACTCACTGGTAGCGATAAGGTCTCCTTAATCTTTTTGACAATGTTGATTTGATAATCTTCTATCTCTTTCGACTCCTTATCAAAATCTGTTGGAGTTTGGTATAAATTCAGTTCCAACCCATCAACACCTGTTTGTGCCAGTTCCTTAGCATATTCGAGCCACGAATTTTGGTTTACAGCATTAAGGCTGGCAATTAATGGAACTGAAAGGCGCTCTTTTGCTTTACGCAGGTGTACCAGGTGCTTTTCTGTGTCAGAAAATTCAATATTAGGATGTGTTGTAATCATTTCTGCATGAACATTGTCATACTCCGTTAACCTTTCTTCCAGCTGCAGTCGTTCCAGCTGCACTTGTTCTTCAAATAAAGATTTGAAAACAATTGCTCCTATCCCATTATCTTCAGCTTTCAATAAATTGTCAGTATCATTAGACATGCTACATGCTCCTAATATTATCGGATTATCAAGCTCGATTCCCATGTATGTTGTCTTCAATTTTTTCATTCTGTTGTTTTTTTAATGGTTTGTTATTATCTTGGAATACAATGCGTTGCGTAACCGCATTGTTTGTTATTACAATTCGCCAATCATTTTACCAGGTGCTACCCACTTATTAAATACTTCTGTTGTTAAGTGATCCTGCTGAAAGGGGAGCGTTCAGAAAAGTAACACACTTTATCTAAACTCTCCCCAAAAAAATGTTGATCTGTAATTTTACAGCAACCACGGGTCATCTAAAGGATCAATATAATCCTTTGTGTTGGTATCGATTTCAACTCCGGGGTCTGCCGGTGCAGTAGGTATGTTTAATTCTGGGTGCATATTGTTGGCCTTGAGCTGGTTTTCATGAGAATCTCTCTTTGGCAGGTTCAGATCCACATCATCAATTGAAATATTCATGGCCGCTGCTACTCCCTTACCATATGCAGGATCTGCCTGGTAGCAGTGGTAAATATGCCGGTGCTTTATTTGTAGCGTTGAGTCGCCCATATTTCTTGCAGTATTATCAAACAGTACCTGTTGTTGATCTTTTGTCATGGCTCTAAAGAGGAGACCGGGTTGTGTGAAGTAATCCGAATCATCTTCTCTAAAGTCATATCTATACACATCCCCACCTTTTTCTGGCGGCAGATTGTCCTTTGGGTTATCCGTCCAGTTTCCATAGCTATTGGGTTCATAATGTAATTCGCTTCCCAGATTTCCATCCACACGCATCTGCCCGTCGCGATGGAAGCTGTGTGGATTTTTAACTGCTTTGGGTGAGTTTACTGGTATTTGATGATGATTTACACCCAGACGATACCGTTGCGCATCTCCATAAGAGAACAGTCGCCCTTGCAGCATACGGTCGGGAGAGAAGCTAATTCCTGGAACTACATTGGCAGGATTAAAAGCGGCTTGTTCGATGTCAGCAAAATAATTATCCGGATTCCGGTTTAACTCATATTCTCCTACCGGTATTAGCGGAAAATCCTTTTTTAGCCACATTTTGGTTAGGTCAAAAGGATTGGTTTTCATGGCATCTGCTTGTGCTTCAGTCATAATCTGAACATAGACTTTCCATTTAGGAAACTTCCCCTTTTCAATGGCTGTATAAAGGTCCCGCTGATGAGATTCTCTATCCATTCCAACTACCTTTGCTGCTTCCTGATCCGTTAGATTTCTTATACCCTGCTGTGATCTAAAATGAAACTTAACCCACACCCGCTCATCTTTAGCATTAATAAAGCTATACGCATGGGAGCTAAATCCGTGCATATGCCGGAAAGATGAAGGAATTCCTCTGTCGCCCATAATAATGGTAACCTGCAGTAGTGCTTCCGGCAGGGACGACCAGAAATCCCAATTGGTATTTGGGCTTCTCATATTGGTACGTGGATCTCTTTTAATGGCATGGTTTAAGTCAATAAACTTCATGGGATCTCTAAAGAAAAATACGGGGGTATTGTTTCCTACCAAATCCCAATTGCCTTCCTCGGTATAGAATTTTAGTGCATACCCACGAATATCTCTTTCTGCATCAGCTGCCCCTCTTTCACCGGCAACGGTTGAGAAACGAGCGACCATTTCGGTTTTTTTGCCAATTTTTGAAAAAATAGCAGCTTTTGTGTACTTAGTAATATCATGTGTAACCGTAAATGTTCCAAATGCACCAGATCCTTTGGCATGCATTCTGCGCTCGGGTATAACTTCGCGATCAAAATGCGCCATCTTTTCTAAAAACCAGGTGTCTTGTAAAGAAACAGGCCCACGTTTACCAGAGGTCATGGTATCCTGATTATCTGTTACCGGAGCGCCTGCTGCGGTTTTCAGCTTAGGATCTTTTCCCTTATTTTGATTTCTACTTGGAATTGGATCACCCAAATTATTTTTATCCATAGGGTTTTCCATCTTCATTTTGTCCTTCTTGTTGTCCATGTCATTTTTATTTTTAATCGTGAAAGTTATATGAAAAGCATTCTTCAAAATATTCTTTTTATTCAATACGCTGTATACCCGCCAACAATGCTTTTTAATGGATTTAGTTTTGTTTTGCTGCGTTCAACTCATAAATGCAATACATCTATTAAATAATACGACTACTATAGACTATGGTAATCGAACTTTCTATAGTTTAACAATTTGGCAACTAATCAGTATCAAATATAAGAAATTATATTTGATGAAATATCATTCAATGTCGTTTAGTTAACAAACTGGCACAAAATACTGATCATTAATAAAATAAACAAAATAAGTTCTTTGATAGGTTGTTTTTTTGACGAGTTGATTTTATCTTTACAGGGTATATAGGGGGTA
>JAQVYY010000048.1 GCA_028708425.1 Bacteroidales bacterium | reverse complement strand
CTGATCTCAACGCTAAGCACACACGACTATTGCCATAGAGCATGAAGATGAAATTTTGAATCTCTTAGCGTTCACGCAGTAAAAAAACATGTACTAAAAAATGAAAATATAAACAGATGAAAATACTGATTATAGAGGACGAGAAAGAGCTGCGAGAAACCCTCGTTGAATCGCTCGAAAAAGAGTTGTACGTGGTCGAAACGGCGGCTACATACGATAGTGCCGACGAAAAAATATCAATATACGACTACGATTGCATTTTGCTTGACATTATGCTTCCCGACGGAAGTGGACTTAATCTACTAACAAAGCTGAAGGAGCTTGGTAAATCAGAAAATGTAATCATCATATCAGCCAAAAACTCTTTAGAGGATAAGGTTAGCGGCCTGGGCTTAGGTGCCGACGATTATTTAACTAAACCGTTTCATATTGCCGAGCTCAACGCTCGCATAAAAGCGGTGTTTCGCCGAAAGAATTTAAAGGGTACAAACAGCATTCAGATTGGCAACATCGCGCTGGACCTTGACGAGAGGCTATTTAAGGTAGATGATAATATTATACACCTAAACCGTAAAGAGTTCGATATCCTTAAGTATTTTCTGCTTAATAAAAACCGCCTTGTTCGAAAAACGGTGCTGGCCGAGCATGTTTGGGGCGATAACATTGATGAGGCCGATAACTTTGATTTTATTTACTACCAGCTAAAAAATCTACGTAAAAAGCTACTCGAATCTAAGGCAACCATAACCATAGAGTCAATTTATGGGGTTGGTTATAAATTAGTTGAGGTATGAAGCTGCTAAATAGATCCCTTGCATATCTATCCCTGGCATTCCTGCTTATTATAGGGGTGTGGTCGATTGTTTTTTACTTCAATTTAAAGGACGAAATTAGGGATAGCATTGATGATGGTTTAGACAATAACAGGATACTGATTATTAATAAGATCCAGTCGGACTCAACGCTGCTTTTTCAGCAAGAATTTGGCGGGAATAATTTCAAAATTCGACCTCTTTCAAAGCCTAGCGCGCTGCAATTTACCGATATCTATAAGGATACTTTAATGTATAGGGTAAACGAGGACGATTTAGAACCGGTGCGTATTCTGCATAGCGCATTTGAATTTAGGGGGAGGTTCTACAGCCTATCTGTTATTTCGTCGTTGGTTGAGGAGGACGACCTTGTAGAGGATGCTTTTTGGAGCGTAGTTTGGCTGTTTGTGATACTGATTTTTACCATTGCGGTTGTAAATAATGTTGTTTTGCGCAGGGTGTGGAACCCTTTTTACGACATTCTGAACCAGCTAAAGGCCTATCGGTTAAGCCATGAAAACTCTACAATAGATGTATCAACCAATATTAAGGAGTTTACCGAGCTGCAAAAGGCTTCCAATGCCCTTATTGAACATTCGAAAGAAACGTATCTCTCGCAAAAGCAGTTTATCGAGAACGCGTCGCACGAGCTGCAAACGCCCCTGGCAATCATTATTAATAAGCTAGAACTTTTACTAGAGTCCGATAACCTAAATAATAACGATGCCGATGTAATTGCCAAGGTTGTGGGCATGGCCGAAAAGTTATCCAAACTTAACAAGTCCCTGCTGCTGCTTGCAAAAATTGAAAACAAGCAGTTTTCGAAGCAGGAGCTGGTTTGCATAAATTCCATTGCTGTAGAGTATAAATCGAATTTTCAGGAATTTGCCGATTTTAAAGAGATTCAGATAAGCATTGACGAATCGGCCAAGCTAGAGGTGAAAATGGATGCGTTTTTAGCCGAGATGCTTGTTTCGAATTTAATAAAAAACGCCATGGTGCATAGTACCAAGGGAGGGACTATTCACCTTCGGTTTACTGCTGAAGAGCTAATTATTTGTAACACGGCGAGTGGGGTTGCCCTAAATCCGAAAACCATGTTCAATAGGTTTCATAAGGATGCTGCCAAAAGCGATGGCACGGGGCTTGGGCTGGCCATTTGCAAGGTAATTTGCGAGAGTTATGGCATTGATATTGGCTATAATTTTAGCGATAACAAGCACTGTTTTACGGTAAACTTTAAAAATATCGTTACAGGAAGTTAAATTCCAAATTCTTTCCAGATTTGTACCCTATATTTGTGTTATAAACTCACTTAAAAAACACATAGATGAAAAAAACAGCAATCCAACTAGTCGCCATAATCGTTTTAGGAACAGGTTATATTGGCGCACAGGATATACCGCAAAGCAAGGTTCCCTCGGTAGTTATAAACAGCTTTATAAAGGAGTTCCCAAAAGCTAGGGATGTAGAATGGGAACTTAAAGGGAACCAGTACAATGTTGAGTTTGAGGTAGGCTTTTTTACCGATTTTGAGGCCTGGTTTACCAATACGGGCAGCCTAATTCGTTATACCGAGAACATATCGAGCAGCAAATTACCTGAGGCGGTAAAGAATACCATCAAAACCGACTTTCCAAAATATCGCATTGATGAGGTTAAGAGGATTACCCAAAACAATGTGGAAACGTACAGCGTTGAGCTTGAAAAACGGGATCATGAGATTAACCTTATTTTCTCTGAAGATGGAATCATAGTTAAAAACAAAAACCAATAAAAATTACAGCCATGAAAAATTTAATTCGAACAACCCTAGTTATGCTTACATTACTCGCAACAATGAGTAGCTGTGAAAAAGAAGAGCTAATTCCTACAATTGATCTACCCGTTGAGATAACGGAATACATCTCAACGCATTTTCCAAACAACCCCATAGTTCAAAGTGTTTTAGACCAGGAAGGGCTCACCAAGACCTACGAAATACTACTTGAGGGGAACTTTAGACTGGAATTCAATAATAAGTATGAAATTACCGACATTGAGGGCGTTACGCAGTTGCCCAACTCGGTTATACCCCAGCCCATCCTCGATTATGTTGCGCAAAATTATCCCGACAACTTTATTATTGGATGGGAGCTGGAGCGTACGCACCAGCAGGTTGAGCTAAACAATAATATTGAACTTGAATTTGAAATGGACGGGACTTTTATACGGATCGATATTGACTAGCGTAGTGAACTAATAAATAGCGAATTACATATAGTTAATCGTAAAACATTGCGCTACATGCGCAATGTTTTTTTGTTTCTAATTTCCTGCAAAATAAATTTTCTGAGGGTAGGGTATAGGTAGGTGCAGCCTGAGCCGAATGGGGTCGATTTTATTATTGTGCGTTTGGGTTTAGCCCGCATCATTCATCAAATTTAGTAATGATGAATGGCAAATGCGGCTTACCCCGACCTAGTCGCTGGGGGAGACCCCTAATTTTATCAGTATAATATGCCTCTGGTATAGTGAGCTGAAAATTTGATCGCCCACAGCTTCATTATGGGACCAAATAAATTTGTATATTAGTTCCCTGATTATTGTATAGGGAATTGAAAATTTACATCAAAAATATGGTATGTATTCGCTGCCAAATGGTGGTAAAGGCCGAGCTAGAAAAACTCGGGCTAAAATATGCTTATGTAAAAATTGGCGAGGTTGATATCATTGACGAGGTACAACCTGAACAGCTGGATCGATTAAAATTAGAGCTGAAAGAGGCCGGATTGTTCCTGATGGACAATAAAAGGAGCGTTCTTATTGAAAAGATAAAAAATGTAATTATTGAATTGGTTCACTATGCCGATGAGCAAATAAAGGTTAACCTCTCAGATTTCCTAAGCGAAGAGTTAAACCATAGCTATACGTATTTGTCCAACCTTTTTTCAGAGGTAACGGGCACTACCATTGAAAGTTTTTATCTGGCACATAAAATTGAAAAGGTGAAGGAGCTAATTGTATACGATGAATTAACCCTTACCGAAATTTCATATAAAATGCACTACAGTAGCGTTGCCCACCTCTCAAATCAATTTAAGAAGATTACCGGACTAACTCCCAGCCACTATAAAAACCTCAAAAGCCAACGTCGCGATACGCTCGAAGATGTGTGAATGATGTAACTTTTTATTACTATACTGTAACAACTATTTATGGTAAGGCATAGCGATATGATTGAGCTATCTATAAGCTTAATGCTTTTGTCCTTAATCTCCTTTATGACGTGCGCTTTGTGGTGCTTTTTTAGAACCGATTTATAATGGCTCAACAAACGATAATACAAGCTCTCAAACATTTGCCAATCAGGCCTTTTATTCCCATCGCTCATGGTTGAACAGGCTGGGCTTTGGTGTAAATTAAGGTCGCTAATAAAGAGTTCGCTCACGCCTATTCCAGCCGATATGCCATTCAAAAACTGGCACTTATTAAGCTGTCCGAAAGTTAGGACCATAAATTGGTCGTATGTCTTATATTTACTGCACCCCTTATCGGTTCGATGGGTATTGATGCAGCTAACAAAAATCCATCGGGGTACCAGATCTAAAATTTGTTGGATAAGAGGTTTATTGTTATTTTAGTTTCGCCTGAAGAGTCCCATATTAATAAAGTATTTTGTCGAATTCAAAAATAAGGTATTCTTCGAGCTTTTAATAAAACAGACTTTCGGATGCTAGTGTAAGTATTATTTTCAAATCGTACATTTTATTTCACTATTGTCCGGTAAAAATAAAGTTAAACATTATAGATTCTTCGCTTCACTGCGTTTCGCTCTGAAACGTATGTTCGACAAAACCGTTGAAAATAGAAATGGCTTTGTCAATGACAAATGTTTAGTTTTTAGGGGAGGGCTTCGCCGCTAGCCAAGCCCTCCCCTCCCAAATACAACTCAACGCCCTGTCATTCCGACCGTAGGGAGGAATCTATCAATATTAACCGGACACCAATGATTTTATTTTTTTAGATCTAAAATATATTGCTAAATTTCGAACTAAATCGATTTAGTTAAATGTGAAGTGAGCCGTTTGTTAATAAACATGCACCATAAAACCTAGTTTCTACAACTTACTTACTGAGCCTGTAAAGAGAATACTTTTTACATATCTTGGCATTTTATATATTTGCTGTTTAATACCAATTCTTATCCAAGGTGGCTGTTGGCAGTTTTGGCTACCTCAAAATTGACAGGTTATACCTATACCTCATAAATATTGAGAGCTATCGAGCTGAAGCCGCCTCGTAATTCATTGGGATTATGATTTTTGAGGCATGGTTTGTATATAAAGGCGAAACGGTACAGCTGCAGCAAAAACAAGAAAAATGGAGTAAAGGAGTAAAACAACCAACAATTAACTATAATTAGCAAGACAATTATAAAACATTAAAAATAATGAGAATATCAAAATATACATCAGTTGAAAAGGCCTTTAGTTGTAATGTTCCCAGAAAAAACAAGGTAAACATTCCCTATATTACCGTTGAAAATTTTCCAAAGCTCGGTTTGCTCTCCGCCCTCCGATTTCTCGAGTGGGTTTCCGAGAATCCCAATGGAATAATAAGCCTGCCAACCGGAAAAACCCCCGAACACTTTATTTCATGGACTAGATACCTGCTCAACAATTGGGGCGAAACAGAGGCAAAAAACTTTCGTAAGCAACACGGCCTCAACATCAACCACAAACCCGATTTTAGGGGTCTACATTTTGTGCAAATTGACGAATTTTACCCCATAAACCCTGCCCAGCATAACAGTTTTTACCACTACGTAAAAAAGTTCTACATAGAAGGCTTTGGTCTCGATATGGCTAAGGCTCTGCTAATTAATAGCGAAGATATTATGCTGGCCGAAGGGAAGCATTATAAAGAAGTTTTTCCCAGTGGAACGGTTGATCTGAGTCTGCGTTCCCGATCCCCCAAAACAAAACTCGAGGAACTTCAGCAGCAGTCGCTCTTTTTGGTTGACAACTGGTGTGCTGATTATGAGAAAAAAATAAGGGCACTTGGTGGCATTGGCTTCTTTCTTGGGGGCATTGGCCCCGACGGGCACATTGCTTTTAATACACGAGGTTCCGACCCCCATTCATCGACCCGATTAACCGTCACAAATTTTGAGACTCAAGCAGTTGCAGCAGGTGATTTAGGGGGTATTGAAATTTCGCGAAACAAGCTTATTATAACCCTTGGCCTAGAAAGCATTACCTACAATCCCAACGTAACAGCCATCATCTTTGCAGCCGGTGAGGCTAAAGCCCCCATGGTTAGCGATGCGTTGGAGAAAGAGCCATCGAACCTTTACCCTGCATCAGTTTTATCGAAGTTGCCAAATGCACGTTTCTACATAACCCGTGGTGCCGCTGGCAAGCTAAAGGACTCTGTGGATCACTTTTACAGGGGTAGCCCCTGGAATCAGGAAAAAACCGATAGAGCAATTATTGATCTATGTAAAAAAATCAACAGGTACGCCGACAGGTTAACCATCGAGGACTTAAAAAAGGATGACTACTGCCGACTCATTCCAAACCTTGACCACAACACGGTGCAAACAGTTATCACGTCGGTGAAATCAAAAATTGAGAGGGGAATGCAACCGCTTAAGGATCAGGTTTTTTATCACACAGGCCCTCATCACGACGATATTCTGCTCGGACTACTACCCTATATCCATAGGCTCACTCGTGAGGAAACAAATCGTTCTCATTTTGCCATAATGACCTCGGGGTTCACGGCTGTAACCAACAACTTCCTGATATCGATGCTTGAGGATACCCTGTCTTTTTTAGAGCAAGGCCTTATACAGATGGTTGAGTATCCCAACTTTTTCGAAACGGGATACAAATATAAGCGCGACAAGGATGTTTACCACTACCTTATGAAGGTAGCATCGGGGCACCCCGAGGAGCGCCGAAGAGCGTTTTCTCACAGGTTGGTTCGAAACATCCTAGAATTTTGGGAAGTGAAGAGTAAGCAACAGCTTAGGGACCAACTACACGAAATTCTATCCATTGCCCAAAACAGCTACGATGGCGAGAAAGACCCTCCCAAAATTCAAATGCTTAAGGGAACTATCCGCGAGTTTGAAGAGGAGCTGGTTTGGGCCTGCTTTGGAATGACATCTGAGGACATCCACCACTTGCGTTTAGGGTTTTACACGGGCGATATATTCACCGAAAAGCCCAACCTCCAACGCGATGTGGAGCCCATTCTCCAGCAGCTTCGCGCCATCAAACCCACTGTGGTTAGCCTGGCCTTCGACCCCGAGGGAAGCGGGCCCGATACGCACTACAAGGTGCTGCAGGCTATTGCCGAGGCACTTAGAGAATGGGGAAAAGAAACTGACCTGAGCAACCTGAAGATTTGGGGTTACCGCAACGTTTGGTACAGATTTCACCCCTCCAGGGCGAGCCACATCGTTCCTGTATCGCTCAATGCCATGAGTATTATGGACAGTACCTTTACCAACTGTTACCGAAGTCAGGTTGACGCATCGTTTCCCAGCTACATGCTCGATGGTAAATTCAGCGACCTATCCAAGCAAATATGGGTTGAGCAACTGCAGGCAATTCAACTACTACTAGGCAAACCATTCTTTTACCAGAATGAGAGTCCCCGGATACGAACAACACATGGTTTGCTTTACTTCAAGGAAATGACTGTAACCAATTTTCTGGAGCACGCCCGCGAACTCGAGAAATCGATGGAAGGTTCAATATCAGTTTAAAACTTTAAACAGTATGACTATTTCAGGTGTCGACTGAACAATAATTATATGCAATATGGTTGTAAGCATTGGCGTTAGCATTTGTCTAGCCAAGAGGGAAGGACAAAGCAAAGGCGATTTTTTCCTCAGCGGGCTCAATTTACCCTGGTACATAGCAGGCACTAACATGGTGGCCACCCCCTTTTGCTGCTAACACGCCCTTGGCCGTAACCGAACTTGTTGCACAACAAGGGATTGCTGGCAACTGGCTATGGTAAAATATGCTGCTGGTTGGTACACTACTGGTATTTGTTGCGGTTTACTCCTCCCTGTCGGGGCTCATGAGTGTTTCCACAACCGATTCCATTCAATTTGTCATCGCCATGACAGGAAGCATCGTGCTGGCCACTGTTGCTGTTAAGCAGGTGGGCGGCATGTCGGGACTTAAGCCCCAATTATTCGGATGAATAATTGGGGCTAAAATATTTGATAAAGACTAAAGCATATGCCCAAAAATATGCAAAAGGCTCAGGTTGCAACCTGAGCCTTTTGCAATATAACACATCAATTCACCCTACTTTCATTCATTTACTTCGGTTAATCTAACTGCACCTACCTCCCAAGTAGCACTTTTGGTGGTAGAACTTGTATATTTTAAGCCTATGTATATTTTTTGCCCATCGTATTGTGAGATATCAATATACCCACTTTCCGAAAAAGTCCAACTGTTGCCTGCAGGTCGATCAAACCCAGTAAGTTCAGTCCAGCTGCCAGACTCCGTTGGCAAGCTTACCCCATCGTAGTCGGTTGAGATAAGAACCTTCATATCGTCGTAGCTAGTAATAAAATTAATCGCCTCGCGAATTGTGAGGTTAACATTTGCTCTAGAGGCAAGATCTATTTCGGGAGATACCAGCCAGTCCTCATTCGCATAGCTTGTGCCGCCATCAAAGCCCGAAATAACAGCACATCCACCATCAAAATTACCCCATTCCCAAATCTGTGAGCCCAGCACATTGTGCGCTGTAAAACTTCCTAGCGTTGAAGTAAAAGCCTCTTCAAAGAAAGGATCTATTTGATCATCGGGATTAATACCAGTGCCATCGAGCCAGTAGCCATCAGTATCTTTCAATCCTGGTGAACCAAAGTATGAAAGAAGATTACCCCTAAGCTTGATTTGTTTACCTAGATTTGCCCCATTATCCCTAAGGTTTACCGCGGCCCTAATATCGCCATACGGAAGCTGCACAACTAAGCAATTGGAGATGTTCGTCTCGTCCGGGCTATCGGCTATAATAACATTTGAGTTGGTATTGAATGGTGCTGTAAAAGATGGAGTAAATGGATCTATGTTAGTTTCGTAAACTCCTACAAGGTAACCCTCAACCCACTTCTCGCTTCCCGAATTATTCTGTATTGCATATATTACAGGGTATGGATCATCAAACGAACCAGTGTACCCAGTAGCGGTAAACCTTGGCCCGTCAAACTGCACCTCCTTCGTTGTTCTAATTGCCAGCTGCGCTACATCATCGTATCTGCCTGCAATGGCAATAATCGAACCGCTTCCGTTGGGCACATTCTCACTTGCAAACTTTGCGTAACCACTTGTTCTTAACATTACAGCATTACCCCTCTCATCGTGAATGGTAAGTTCACCATATTCAAGGTTAGGTGCATCGGCAAATGTACTAGCAGTATCTGACTCAACAAACTGCACGTTCTCCAACTTTATTAATCTCGATTCGTAATCTAAATTATTAATATTGGCAATTGTAACCACTTCGGGCTCAATACTAACCCCAACATTTCTTTTCACTATATTATCGTCAACAGAAACTGAATCAATCTGAAAAACTCTACGGTAGTACTTTAGCGTTGTACCCTTAAGGTTAATATAAATTGAATCGCCCTTATACAACCCGCCCGGTGAGGTAAGCCTAACAAGTATTCCATCATTTGCATCCTGGGCATACGCCTCCTTATATAGATTTCCAGACTTATCGTCCATTGTTACTACTAAAACAACCGAGGTGTCGCCAACAAACTTATGGGTATTACCAGAGGGGCAAAGGCCCTTAAGCTCCTGGATGGTCATTACGTGGCCAAGGGGTATTTCGGGAGCTGAAGGTATTTCAAACTCATCCTTAATACAACCTGTAAAAGAAAAAAACACTCCTGCAGCCAGCAGCACACCAATTATTATCCTATCTATTTTCATAGCTTTTATTTTAAAAAATTAAAACCGTTCTTCATCCAGTTCAACCTCGCTAAGCCGCCTGATAACCAGCTGGCGAGTTTCATAATACTGGGTAACAATAGCTGTAATTGTTCCACTACCCTGTGCAACCTGAGTTCCAGCGAAACTAGCAAAACCACTGGTTCTAACAATTATTTCATCGCCCACACTATCCTGAAGCGTTCTGCTTTTATCTGTTTGATTTGCAGCATCTGCATAGGTTTTATCAAGCTCACCGCTCTTAAACTGAACGTTTTCTATTCTAACTAATTTCGATTGATACTCGGTAGAAAAATTCATTCCCTCAAGTTCGGCTATTGTAACAAGTACTGGCTCTTTATTTAAACCGGATGCTTGCACAACTACATTATCGAGATCAAGGCTATCTACCTGAAAAAGCAGATTATAGTATCCAAGGGTACTCCCCTTTAAATTTACTCTTATCGAATCTCCCTCACGTATCCTACTCGAAGCTGTAAGCCTAAGCTCAACAGCCTGTTCAACGTCCTGTATGTAAAGTTTTTTGTAGATATTCCCCGACGATTCATCCATGGTTACCACGCCAAATACAATGCTATCGCCCACAAAAGTGTGTTGAGAACCAGCTGGGCAAATTTCCCGTAAATCGGCAATAGTAAGCACTGCGTTCTCATCAATAGTTTTTATGGGGGGTGTATCAAGCTCCATATCGTCGCACCCGAAACTTAGCGCAGCAACAAGAGCCGATAAAAGTAGAGCTATATATTTATTATTCTTTTTCATGATGATATCAAATTTACTATTTAAAAGCTAAAGTTAACATTTAAGAAATAGTTAGTTCCGTACATATACGCGTATTTGGGCGGGAAACGATCAATATCACGATTATCGAAACGTAGCTGCTCAAAGGCTATTACCGTTAAATCCCTATTGTTTAACACATTGCTAACGCTCAGGTTTACGCGTATGTAGTACTTACGGTCAATTCTCCACGATTTTCCAACAAAAAAGTCGAGGGTATAGCCGTCGTTCAGCTTTTGCTGATTTAGCAGCTGCCCCCATTGTGGATCGGATACCACCAAACCATCGAGAGCCTCCTCGGTTCTACGATCGGGGTTAATATCAATATAGGTTTTTCCGAAATAGTTGAAATTGGCTCCAGCAAACCAGTACCTAGGCGCGTTGTAACGGGTCCCCACCGAGCCAGCCATTTGAGGGAAACCGCCAATAAAAAAGTTTTTAAAGTAAACGGTTCTATTCTCGGCAAGCATCTCAAAATCGTTGTCGCGGGCAACGGTTACATTGGGACGCGAATTGTATGTGTAGTGTCCCCAGGCACCAACCGCGTTTAGCGTCCAGTCGGGGGTAACGTTAACCTCAACGCCAAGCTCTGCCCCTACGTTCCGAGTATCAACATCGGTCATAATGTAGTTGATAAAAGTTCTGTAACCCTCGTGATAGAAGCTGCGGTTCCATGCCTGGTCCGTGTTCTCGGAGTAGTAAACCGTAAACCTTGATTTAACCTTGGGCGCACGAACAATATAGCTTAAATCGGTTGCAAAAATTTGCTCACTCTTAAGCCCATCAACAACATGATCTCTAACCCGTGATGAGATGTACGAATTACGGAAATAGGGCGCACGGGTTTGGTAACCGGCATTAAAATCGATGTAATGCCGCCCTGTAATCTTATAGGTAACACCCCCTTTTATACCGTAGTTATAAAATTTTTGCTTCTCCGAATCGCCATAAGAGTTATGGGGGAAACGACCGTTTTGCATATTACCTGTACGCCAAAATTGGGTATTCGATAAATTTGCTGCAACAAAAAAATCGACCTTGGCATAGCTAAACTCCGATTGGGCAAAAAGCTCTGCTGTATTAATATTTGCAACAAAATCGTACCCAAACCTATCGCCAACCTGCACTAGGCGATTGGGGTTATTTAGGTCATTCTGGTACAAATTCTCGTCGGCAAAATCGCGCTCGGCAAACTGGTCAACATCAATCCACCAGTCGCCACCAAGCAAATCGTTAACCACCTTAAACTGAGATCCCTTAAAAAGCGAAACATCTAGCCCTCCGGTAAGCAGGATATTACTGTTTAGCTGATTGCGAGCCACCGTGTTGAATGTCCATCGGTTCTGATCGTTCCTACGTTCTTCGATAATATATTTTGAACGATTACCCACAACATCCCCAGGCGCACCATACATATTCTTTGAGTTGGCCTTATAGAATGAGTGCCAGTCGAGCTGCCTATACTCGTCGTCATTTTGCCAAAGATTAGTAACGTGGCCAAACATATACTCGTCATTGGCCCAGTAGCTGGGAAGATAACGGTAGTAGTCGGGCCTTGGATCGGCTGCATCGTACCAGTTAAGGGCGGTATTGCCTCCCCGGCCAAACGAGTAGGTAACGCTTGTATTGATTGAGGTATTCTCAAGTTCCCAGTAATGCGTAAGCAGGATCATGGGCTTGTGATAGTTATTTACCCTTGCGTTTCTCACCTCCCCGTTCTGGTACCCCCAGTTGGGATTATAGTACTGATTTCCGGTTAAATCGTAGGCTTCCTGAACCGTAAGGCCGGGACGCCCACTTTTCATTGGCGCTCCAAATGCAGTAAGGCCAATGCTGTGATTGTTATTAAACTTTCGCTCAGCTGATAAAAAGTAGGCATAGGCATCGTAAAATGTGCCCTCGGAGTAACCCTGCTGAGCCCAACGTTTTGAGCCAGAAACAGTCATTGCCCACTTATCGTCAACCAAACCGGTTGAGTGAATAAACATTGCCCTATTACGATAGCTACGGTTGGCCGAGGAGTAGGTAACCCTGGTTTGGGGCCTATACTGCGATGCCCTTAGCTCGATATTATTAACCCCGGCAAATCCGCCAAAAGCATACTGCGATGCGGCCAGGCCTATTGAGTTTACCGTATTGCGCATGGCATCGTTAAGCCCTCCCCAGGTAGAGTAGTAGGCACGACCCGTTTCGGGGTCATTTACTGGCACCCCATTAATAAGCACCGACGAGTTCTCGGAATTATATCCACGAATCCTAAATCTTGCTGAACCAAAAGTATACCCTGCTGTAGATAAAAATATATCGCGCGAGCCCTGAAGCAAGCCAGAGATATCGTGCGCTTCATCGTCTCCCTCAAAATCGGTAGCCGATAGCGTAATTACAGGAACAAACTCATCATCGGTAGCAACTGTTGTTGTATCTGTTTGTCCACTGGCTATAGCTGCAGCGAAAAGAAACAGAAATGTTAGTCCTTGAATTTTTTTCATACGTACTATAAAAAAGCGTTAATTACATCTAAATTCTTAAAAAATCGAAGACATCAAAAATAGATATTATTGTTGACATAGCGCAGAAATTGTAAAAATATCTTTACCTTTACAGCCCTTTTAACTCAATTCAAAAATCGCATTACCCTGGTTATCAAATATTTTTACGAAAACTGGTATTCGATTTATTTTATCAACTAAAAAAAAACCATAATACTATGTATAGCGATAGAAGATCTTTTGTAAAAGTACTTACCCTAGCCTTGCTCTTGATTACCCCCATAATCACATTTAGCCAAAAAGAGAAACAGTACAAGGTGGTAAATATCGCTTTTTATAATCTCGAGAATTTGTTCGACACGCTCGATACCCCTGGCGTTAATGATACGGATTACACCCCTGAGGGGCTAAACAAATGGAACACTAAGAAGTACTATGAAAAACTTGAGAACCTGTCTGAGGTTATCTCAAAAATTGGCACCGATGTTACTCCCCATGGACCTGCTATTATTGGCGTTTCGGAGATTGAGAACAGGGCAGTGCTGGAGGATTTAGTAGAGCAAAAATCGATTGCCGGGCGCAAATACCAGATTGTACACTACGATAGCCCCGACAAAAGAGGGGTTGATGTGGCATTACTTTACCAACCCGATTATTTTGAGGTAACAAACAGCAACAGCCACAGGCTTACCATTGAGGGGATGGATGATTTCTACACAAGAGACCAGCTACTAGTTTCTGGATTGCTCAACGGCGAGGAGTTTCACTTTGTTGTTAGCCATTGGCCATCGCGAAGCGGCGGTGAAACCCGCAGCAGGCCCCTAAGGAACGCTGCCGCTGACCTTGGCAGGCACATCATCGACTCGGTACTTAGCATTAACCCCAATGCTAAGATTATTTACATGGGCGACCTAAACGACAACCCCGACAACCAAAGCGTGATGAAGCACCTTAGAGCAAAACCCGATGCCAGCAAACTTAAGGAAGGCGATTTGTATAACCCATTTTACGATTTTCATAAAAAGGGCATAGGAACGTTGGCATGGCGTGATACCTGGAGCCTTTTCGACATGGTGATACCGAGCAAAAGCCTGATGGGAAAGGACTTTTCATCCTACCGTTTCTATAGAGCTAATGTATTTAACAAAAGCTTTTTACAACAAAAATCTGGCCGATTTAAAGGTTACCCATTACGTACCCACGCAGGGGGTCAGTATTTAGGTGGATACTCTGATCACTTCCCGGCTTACATCCTGCTCATTAAAGAGATTGATTAACAGCTAAGAGCTTGGCTCTATCTTTACAACGATTTTATTCCTAAATCAACCTTAACCTGAATTTGAATTCATCCTTAATACATTTGATGAATAATGCGGGTTAACTTGAAGCCATAAGAAACAGTAAAAAAAATCAGAACAGGTACTCTCTTCAAAACAGGAAAACTCACAAATAAATGCTGCAAGGTGTAACCCTGCAGCATTTTACTTTATAGTAAGCTAGCTATTTGCTTGTTGGTTTTGAAAGGAAAAGAAAGGCGATGGAAGCAATTAATATATATATAACTAGGTCAGAATTAAGGCCGCCATCCAAATTAACTATTATTTTATAAATGGATATTAGTGTTAGGGCTAAACCTGATACAACAGCCAGTGTTGCCTTACGAAGAAAACCAGAAATAAATATTAATACAGCTGCAATTAAGAAAATGGCTGAAACATAAAAAGAACCTTTACCAAAATTAAATTTGATAAAAGTATTATAATGCCCAGTATAGGCAAACAAGAGCAATCCGATTCTCATTAGCCAAAGGGATACTGGATACAATGCTTTAATAGGTTTCATAGCTTAAAATATTAGTTAATAATCATCTAAGGTAAAAAACTTTGGGGATATTTGCAATAAGAGATTGGGAAATTGAATGGTACTAGTTTTTTAACCTTTTACGTCCGTGAAAAAGAGTGTTATTAAATTAACCCGCATACCTATCCTCGATAGGTTTATCGCCAAATAGCGGTTAAACGTGGAAAAATCGTTTTAAATCGGTTACCCTTTTCAACCTATAATGAATATAGAATAAAGCAACGGAGGCAAACAGAGCTGAAACAATCACAATCAAGCTCCATTTAAATTGAAGGGAACCACAAGAGTAGAGCGAAATTATGCCATCGGTATAAACGCATAACAATCCAGCAGCAAGTATTGAGTAGGCGATAATATTCAACCCTTTCTGTTTTAATCTTCGTACTTTATAGATTAAAGCAATAATAGTTACATAGGCAGCCAGCAACATCGCCAACCCCCATTTCAAGTCGAAGTTACTCTCGCTGGCATAAATATCTAGTAGGAACAGAAGAGCTGCAACTGACAGATAGCTAAGCATTGCAAACAGCAAACCCCTACGGTGTAAAAAAGTATATAGCGTAATATTAATAAACAAAACCAACCCAACCGTTACAGGATATTTTGACCATAGAGTGGCTTGATTGCCAACCAAGTTGATTACCAGGGTTAGGATTATACCAGGTATAAGGATTGCTCCCGAAATTTTCCAGGAAATTTTTCTTTTCTGTAATTCGGTTAACTTATGATAATCCGCTCGTTGCTTTTCCTGTTGCAATATCTTTCTGGATTTTAAATAAACCAAATTATCGGTGTACTCGTCTATTAGGGGCTCACCGCACAGAGAACAAAAATTGGCATTTTTCTCTAACTCTACCCCACAGTGTGGACATTGTATCATTTCAGCCTATTTGTTTGTTTCCAATTCAAAAGTAATGTTTTGTTCACCCATAAATTGGAAAAAGATTTCCTCAAATTTTGTTGAAGTGGTGATATTCGCAAAGCTGAGCACCAGCTTATCTCCAAAGCCAACTACACCACAGCTTAATTTAAGCATTTTATTGGGCGGTGGTGGTATAACAACAAAACGGTCAACCAGCTTGCCTATTTCTTCGGGTAATTCAATTTTCCCCAAATTTGTAACAACCCCACTGTACTGGCTGGTACCCAACGAATAGTACTTCATCCGTAGAATTAAACTTTTTAGGAATAGCGGTATTCCACGGATATATATTTTTCTCTCACTGCCTACATTTCGTGAAATATTTTTATTTATCAGCTTTTTATCCGTTTCAAGCTTTGACTGATGAAAAACGGTTTTAATTATTTCATCGAAAGTATAATGACCGAGGCGCAGATCAATTTCGGGCATTACGAACAATGAGAAATTGCGCATGGTTTTCGATGGGAAAATATTTCGTAAATTAATGGGGACCTGCACACGCAGTATTTTGTCGTGCTTGTGCTTGCTCAACGTTACCATATTTTCGTATATCATCTGCAAGGTGTACAGGTAAACCGATACAAGATAAACGTTAATACTCACCCCTTTGGCATTGGCTACCCGCTTTATCTGTTCCACCGAAAAGGTAGCGCTCATGGTAGATAGGCGAGGCTTAGGCTTTAACGAAAAGGGAAGGTGGAACGCTTTCGATTTTTTCACCATTGCCGGAATATCCTCCTTAAAATAGCGCTTATAAGCATCCTCGTACTCCTCCTCCGTAATCTGGTCGGCTGGGTCGATTAGCTGGTACTCTTCGGGAACTTTAACCCCACACTCCATGAAGTACAACACCAAGATGGTTTTAAAAAACTCAATTGCCCCACCGCCATCGCTTAAAATATGAGAAAACTCGATATTTATGGTGGTGTTCTTTACCCGAACCCTTACCAATAACCCTCCTTTCGGAAATCTCCTACAGTAAGGTTCCTCATCCACTTCGATGGGAATATGCTGCGGAAGGTGTTCGAGATAGTACCAGAAAAAACCCTCCTTGAGCTGCACCCTAAAATAAGGAAACCGTTTTTCGGCAAGAAGAACCGCTTTTCGTAAAGGTTTTATTTTTACAGGATTCTTTAAAATTGCGGTAATCCTAAAAACGGCGGTAATCTCCTTTGTAATTACGGACGGGAATATCTTTGCCGCATTATCAAGATCGAGCCAAAACCTATCGGTTTCTGATACAGTATGTTTGCTTTTATCGTGCAAAATCAAAATTTATTAATGTGAGGCAGCACCTTAACCCCAATTATTCATTCGAACAATTGCTGTCTCGGACAGCGACTAAGCCTCGCAACCAATTTTGTTACCCAAAATTGGGCTCAACCATGTCGGGGTAACCCGCATATGCATTCATCTGTAACAAATTTAATGAATAATGCGGGTTAATTTATCATCAAATTTATCAATTATTTGGGATTTAAAACAACATGTATACTAGTCGTTATGTTTTTTACTCGGTGGATGCCCCGAAACCAGCACCAATTTTTTTTCAAACCCCGTTCGTTTCAGACTGTGTCTGTTCAGTTTACCAGCAGCAGGCTCCACCAATATACACAATCAAAACAATTCTCAAAAAACAATGAGAAAAGAGGGGTGCTAGCCCTGTTATCTTCGTAGAACGGGATTACCAAAGTTCGATTAAGGGGCGTAGCCCTGTCATCATAACCTTACCTATTGAATGCTATCATCATTTATTTCAGCGCTACGCCCCTCAAATGTGGTGTTTATCATTTTTCTACTAAGATGGCTGAGCTACGCTCCGCAAAATAAAATAATGATATTTGATTTACCCCTTTCTTCGGAAGATAAAAATTAGGATAACTATATTGGGTGTATTAATTACACATAATAATTGTATTTAGGTGTCCCAATGCGGAAAACAGGAATTGGGCTCGAGCATGTCTGGGTAACCCGCATTTACATTCATCGTTAACAAATTTGATGAATAAGTTGGGTTAATTAGCCTTGCAAGCCACTAAATATTGGAACAAGATTTTTGACCGATGTAAAAACACGAGCCCTTCTCAACTATCGCTTGTCTTCAGAAACCTCTGTAAAACAGTTGGATGGCGTTTTTTTTAGGTTCTACCCACGATTTTAGAGTTTGAAAGATTGAACCAAAACTCATCAGTTCCCGATATAATATGTGTGAATTATGTAACATATTCCAAGGGTTGTGTAACACCCTCTCAATAGAAATTATTGATTTTTGTAAATAGGCTTATAACGGAATCATCGGTTAACCCCAATTATTCATTCGAATAATTGCTATCCTCAACAGCGACACAGCCTCACAAACAATTTTGTAGCCCCAAATTGAGCTCAACCAGGTAAGGGTAACCCGCATCTGCATTCATCCTTTACAAATTTGATGAGTAATGCAGGTTAAAAAAGGGCAAATAATGTAACATATTCGTAAAAATTGTGTAACTTGCGGTAGCGATAGTAAGAAGTCGATTATTACAAAAATAAATAAAAAAAAACAACTACTATGAGCTCAGGAAAAGTTGCATTAGGCGTACTGGCAGGCTTAGCCGTTGGTGCATTGGCAGGCGTTTTATTAGCCCCTGCAAAAGGATCGAAAACCAGAGAAAAAATTCTAAGGAAAGGTGAAGATTTGTACGATTCGGTAAAAGAAAAATTTGATGACCTACTTGATGACACGGCCGATAAATTTGAAAAGGCAAAGGAAGACGCTACCAATAACGCAGAAGAGAAAAAACCTCAACCAGAAAAAGGTTAAAAAAGAATAACAGCAGTTGAAGTGAGAAAAAGTTTCAGATTTGTATAATCGAAGCTGAAGGAGGAAAAATACAAGCATCTTCCCAGGAGCTTAAAGATTAATTCGTATCGCAGAATGAAACGGTTAGTGATTAGCCCTTCGTCTGGTTTCGATTTGTCAGGGTTTATGAAAAATTGAAGCCGAAGCTTTGCGCACCAAAAGAATCTGTAAATACTAAATAGAGGTAAGCCACAGGAATTTACAAAACCCCATATAAAAATAACAGTATCATGCCTGAAACTATGAAAAACATTGTGGATTCTATTGAATCGCTAAAGAAAAATGCTACCGATTATGGTAAAACAAGCTTGAATCTAATAAAGCTAAAGGCAATTAATAAAACGTCAGATGTGATTTCCTCTTTAATTCCACGTCTCATTGTTCTATTAATTCTAACCATATTCCTGCTTTTCCTCAGCTTGGGTGTGGCCCTTTATTTGGGCGAAATATTAGAGAATATCATTTATGGTTTTTTTGTAGTTGCTGCATTTTATGGAATTATTGGACTTATCGTACACCTCTTTATGCACAATCGGATTAAAAGGGGAATTTTCGATTATATTATTAAACTGGCACTTAAATAGAATCCTATGGAAAATATATCTAGCAACACCCAACTAGGGGAGGCTATCCAATTGCTGGAAGCAGAACAGGCTATCAAGTTAAAATTGATAAAAGAGGATTTTTATCAAATTTATGAAGGCCTAAAACCTGCTAACCTAATCGAAAGCACCTTAAAAGATATTGCCGCCTCCCCTTACCTTCTTGATAACCTTTTAAGCACTGCCGTTGGACTTGCAGCTGGTTATGTGTCTAAAGTAGCTATTGCCGATCGGTCGGATAGTAAGTTCAAAAAATTTTTAGGAGCCTTTTTGCAATTTAGCATTACCAACATAATTGCCCAAAACCCAAAGGCAATAAAATCTTTTGTTCAATATATTTCTCATCGTATTTTCCATAAAGAAAAATAGGCTATACCCGCCCCGCCAAACGCAAAATTGGGTTCGACAAGGCGGTGTAATCCGCATTTACATTCATCTATAATAAATTTGATGAATTATGTGGGCTAATTGAATTATTCGTAAAATGTGGGAATTATGTAAATAATTCCTAAAATTTTGTAATAAAAGTGTACATTACACTTCTATTTTTGTGGTTTGATAAAAAGTGTATTATAAAATGATTAGCATTGAAAACCAAGAAAACAAAGCCAACCTCGCAATCCAATAAAAAAGACTCCGCTAAAAAAATCTCCCCTTTCCCCATTATCGGAATTGGAGCATCGGCCGGAGGGTTAGAAGCATTGGAACAACTTCTGGGAAACGTACCTGTCGATAGCGGAATGGCCTATGTTGTTATTCAGCATCTTGATCCTACACAAAAAGGGATGCTTCCCGAGCTGCTTCAGCGAATTTGCAAAATGGAGGTTCTACTGGCAGAGGATAGGATGAAGGTGCAGCCCAACTGTGTGTACGTTATTCCGCCCAACAAAAGCATGTCAATTTTAAAGGGAGCACTCTATCTGTTTGAGCCTACAGAAGTTAGGGGAATGCGCCTTCCCATCGATTTTTTCCTCCGTTCGCTGGCCGACGACCAAACAGAACATGCCGTTGGCATTATCCTTTCGGGTATGGGCTCCGATGGTAGCATTGGCATTGGAACCATTAAAGAAAAAAACGGAATTGTAGTAGTACAGGAACCCGAAACCGCAAAATTCGACAGCATGCCACGCAGTGCTATTAATTCGGGATTTGCTGATATAATTGCATCTCCCCAGGAGATCTATTTAAAACTGACTGAGTTTATTAACCATGTACCTACAGTCGAATTAGATCCGAATGCGGGAGAAGTTAGTAAAAGCGCGTTAGATAGAATTATTATATTACTACGCACACACACCGGAAACGACTTTTCGCTGTACAAAAAAAATACGGTTTACCGCCGCATCGAAAGGCGGATGAGCGTACATAAAATTAACGAAATCAACTCCTATGTTCGCTTTTTACAGGATAATCCAAAAGAGGTGCACATTCTGTTTAAGGAGCTGATGATTGGTGTTACCAGTTTTTTTCGCGACCCCCTTGTTTGGGATAAGTTAAAAGAAAAAATTATACCAAAAATAATTGACAAACACCAAACAGGTACAGCAGTAAGGGCATGGGTACCCGGTTGTTCTACCGGAGAAGAGGCTTACTCTCTGACCATTGCATTTAAGGAGGTAATAGAACGGATTAATCCGCACGGCGGGCTAACCCTGCAGATATTTGCAACCGACCTTGACAACGATGCCATTGAAACGGCCAGAAAGGGAGTTTTTCCGATAAATATTGAGGCCGATGTTTCGCCGAAACGCTTGAGCCGTTTTTTTACCAAAACAGATGATGGGTACCGTATAAATACAGAAATAAGGGAGAGCATTGTGTTTGCACAGCACAACATAATTATGCATCCCCCTTTTACCAATATCGATATTATTTCGTGCCGAAACCTGCTTATTTACCTGGATTCGGAATTGCAACAAAAGTTGCTCGGGCTGTTTTTCTACAGCCTTAACCCCGATGGAATTTTGCTCCTGGGTAATTCGGAAACGCTGGGGTCGCAAAGCCATCTTTTTACACCCCAAAATTCTAGCCTAAAAATTCACAAACGTATAAATTCAATACAGAACCCGGCACTATTCGATTTCCCTTCGTCCTTTTCACGGTCAAAAATGACCAGTAACGAGAATATAGTAATGGATAAACCCATAGCGAATATCCAAACGCTTGCCGAGCAGCTGCTGCTGCATCAATTTTCACCTGCCGGTGTTTTGGTAAACGAAAATGGCGACATTCTATACATTAGCGGACGTACAGGAAAATACCTGGAACCTGCCGTGGGGAAAGCAAACTTTAATATTTTTGCGATGTTGCGGCAGGGCTTACAAAACGATTTTGCCATTGCCTTTAGAAAAGTAATTACGAAAAAGGAAACGGAAACACTGCAAAACGTTAAAATTGGCACAAACGGAAGTACGATTACAGTAAACGTTAATATCCATTGGATTAGTAAACCGGAAGCTTTACTTGGTAAAATATTAATAGTTTTTACAGATGTTGCCAAAACAGTAGATAGTAAAACGCCTGCATATAAAGGCAAGCAAGCCAATACCAGTATCAGGGAAAAGGAACTTGAGGAAGCGTTACAGCGCTCACGCGAGGAGGTGCAGAACATTTTGGAAGAGATGCAAACCTCGCAGGAAGAGCTAAAATCGGCCAACGAGGAGCTGCAATCAACCAACGAGGAATTACAATCGACCAACGAGGAGTTAACCACATCTAAAGAGGAGATGCAAAGCCTGAATGAGGAGTTACAAACCGTAAATGCCGAGCTACAGTCGAAAGTTAATGACTACTCGCGGGTTAACAACGATATGAAGAATTTGCTAAACAGCACCGATATTGCCACCCTTTTCCTCGACAAGGATCTGAACATCCGCCGTTATACCAGCCAGGCAACCAAAATTTTTAAGCTCATAAAAAGCGACATCGGCCGACCCTTTACCGATCAAACCTCCCAGCTTATTTACCCTGATTTGTCTGAAGATGCTTTTGAGGTTTTGCGGACGCTCATATTTACCGAAAAACAAATTCCAACCAAGGACGGCAGGTGGTTTTCTACACGCATTATGCCCTACCGCACCTACGATGACAGGATAGACGGGCTGGTTATTACTTTTATAGATACATCGGATTTAAAGCAGAGTGAAGAAAACCTGAATGAAGCAAGCCATATGCTTCGAGTGCTCTTAAATTCAACCAGCGATGTAATCGTTAAATTATCAACCGATTGGGAAATACTGGAATTTAGCTCAGCGGCTGCAACATTTTTTGCGAAGAAGCACGATGAGGTAATCAATCAAAATTTTACCGAATTATTCGTACCCAAACCATTAAGGCGCACAACGGAACAACAGCTAAACCAGCTACTAAAAAAGATAAAAACGAATAAAGTAGAAATGACGGTACTTGGAGCAAAATCACACGAAATAGAAGTTGAATGGGATGTTAATGTCATTTTTAACAATCAAAGATTGCCAACGGGAGTGATACTTACAATAAAAAAATAAAGCTATGCATAGCGAAGAATTAGATTTTACGAATATCGAAATGTTGCGCAAAAAGGCCGAGGAGCTGCTCGAAACGAAGCAACACAAGAGTACCTTTGCAGAGGAAGAAGCTGATTTAAAAAAACTCGTTCACGAATTGCAGGTACACCAAATTGAGCTGGAAATGCAGAATGATGAGCTTCGTCAGGCATATAATACAGCCGAAGAGGCACTAAAAAAGTACACCCTGCTATTCGATTTATCGCCCATGGGCTACCTTACCCTCAACTCAGACGGTGCCATTTGCGAGCTAAATTTTACGGCAGCTGAAATGCTAGGAGATAAACGCTTTAGCTTGATAGACAGTAATTTTAAGCTATTTATTTCAGAGGAGTCAAGGCCAGTTTTCAACAACTTTTTCAAGAGAATTTACACCAGCAATGCAAAAGAATCGTGCAAAATACGGTTGGGTTACAATAGCAAACCTTTAGCTTCTGTGTATTTAGAGGGAGTTGTTACTGGAGATAATGAAAGATGCCTTCTGTCGGTGGTCGATATCTCAAAGTTTAATCTGCAGAAGAATTCGTAAATAGCGTTCAATTCATTTAGGTAAGGCGATACTTTTCCACGGGAGTATCCCATAAACTGTGTAAGTAATTAATCAGGGGGTTAAAAGTCTAGACTTTTAACCCCCTGATTAATTTTTTTATTTTAATAAAATTACTTACACTATTCATTATGAAAAAAGAAGATT
>JAQVYY010000047.1 GCA_028708425.1 Bacteroidales bacterium | reverse complement strand
GTGGACCCGGCCGATCAGAAACTGGGGATTGATTCTGAATCAATTTTTGACTATTTTTGCGGAAAGGGTTCAACTATAAAGTCAAACCCTCTGATGTATACTTACACACTTTACGGGATAGTGTCGCCCATAACAACGGGTGTAGAAAAATGCTGGTTTCTAAGCAGTATCGGTTACTTTTCGTTCCAATTTAGCTTTTTACTGTGGAATGAAAACGCAGCTCCGCACTCCGCTACATTTCATACCGCCACCCGTTACCTATACTTCGTATCGTGATCGTCGAGTATGCTAAGGTAGCTATAGTACCTTGAGGGATTTATGGTGCTGGTTTCAACGGCTTCTTTTACTGCACACCCGGGCTCGTGGTCGTGTGTACAATTCTGGTACTGGCACCCCGAGGAGGCTTCAAAAATTTCTGGAAAGAAATGAAATATTTCTCGTTTGTCCATATCCACCAGCCCAAAACCTTTAATTCCAGGCGTGTCAATTATATAACCTCCATTTTCTAAAGGAAACATTTCACTAAAAGTAGTGGTATGCCTTCCCTTATGGTGATAGCGCGAAATGTCTGCTGTTTTCAGATTAAGAGATGGCTCCACAAGGTTAATTAGGGTGCTTTTGCCTACCCCAGAGTTTCCTGAAAACAGGCTCACCTTACCCTCTATTAAACTTTTTATGCTACCAATACCCTCGCCTGTTATTGCCGATACAGTATGGCAGGGGTATAAAGGTTTGTAGATGGACAGGTAGTGATTTAGCTTTTGCTTAAGCTCAGCGCTGGTATACAAATCTACCTTATTAAAAAGCAGAATAGCAGGTATTCGGTATGCCTCGGCTGTGGCTAGGTAACGGTCAATAAAAATGGTGTGGGTTTCTGGAAAATCGATGGTTACAACCAGCAGGGCCTGATCGATATTAGCCGCTATAATATGTGCTGCGCACGAAAGATTAGTTGACTTGCGAATTATGTAATTTTTTCGAGCCTCAATGGCCACAATATTACCGGTTACACCATCATCCTCAACATCAAAAACAACCTTATCGCCCACGGCTACCGGATTTGTGTTTCGCGATGATTTTAGCCTTAGTTTACCCCTAATTTTGCAGCTATAAATTTTGCTGTCCTTATCCTGGACGGTGTACCAACTTCCTGTTGATTTTAATACTATTCCTTTCATTGTGAAAAACCTGTTTTATGGGGTAAATTTGGCTATTTAAGCCGAGCATTAGGTAACAAGACCCACATCCGTAAAAAAGAGCCACAAAAGCCTTTAAACGCCCTCTTTCCCCCTTTTTATGCTATGCGCTAGGAACTATTGATCACGAATTGGTTTAAAACCGTTACCTAAAATCTCGTTGGCGTCAATTACTGTAATAAATGCCTTTTCATCTATTTTTTCAATTAGCTCTCTTATTATGTACACCTCTCTTCGGCTAACGTTGGTAAAAATAATCTTTTTTTCCTGTCCTTTGTACATACCTACACCCTTAATCAGGGTACCGCCCCTTTCTAAATCATTAATAAGTTTATCGCGAATTTGCTCATATTCGTCCGAGATAATGAACAGGGTCTTATCGTAGCTAACCCCCTGTATGGTCATGTCTATCACCTTACCCGTAATATAAATTACAAGCCAAGAGTATAGGGGTATTTTCCAGTCTTTAAATGCAACCAGTGCCAATAGGACAATGACTGAATCAACATAAATCATAAGCTGACCAAGAGATATGCGGGTGTATTTTGCAATAATCATGGCGATAATGTCGGAACCACCGCTGGTAGCTTTGGTTTTAAAAATTAGCCCCAGGCCAAAGCCTATAAGAACACCTCCAAAAATTGATGAAAGTAAAACATCATCAACAAGGGGGTTGTACCCAGTAAGGTAGTGCAAAAGGTCGATAAAAGCCGAGGTTAATACAAATCCAACCACCGTTTTTACTCCAAATCGTGGCCCAAGAACCTTTATACCAATAATAGTAAGCGGAATATTTAGGGCTAGTCCAACAGCTCCAATTGGTAATCCTTCGGGAGCCCAACTAAATATCCCCTCCGTAAGGTAATGCACAACAATGCCTATTCCATATACTCCACCAGGCGTAATACGGTGGGGGTCAATAAAAAAAACGAAACCCGATGCAAGAATAAAAGCACCAATAACTAGGAGGCTCCACGATTTAAACCAGTCTTTAGAGAATAGTTTCTCTTTTGATATGTAGTTCATGTTGAGATGTTTTTGTGGTTTTTATTTATAAACAAAACGGCGAAAAATTAACATAAAAAAATAACTTTCTAGGTTAGGCTCAGTATGAAAACTCAATACTTTTGTTTTTTGATAACAAAAGTGCCAAATACAAGTTAAAACCCGCCTGACAATAAGATGTAAGGCAGGAAGTTCAATTGCTTTATAACCATAAAATTATACTAAAACCTGTAGATATAGGTTAGTTTTTCCTACCCATTATCTTGTTTGCCAAAGAGCTCAGTACTTCTCTTTTTTCGGGATTTACATTGATTTTTTCAAGTGCATTTAATGCATTATCAAAATACTCCTTAATTTTCTCTTCGGTCTTTGTTTTTACATCAAGCTCATCGTAAATTTTACGCACCTCTTTTACCTTTACCAAGGGGTCAATATTTTGTGCTTTAAAGTAGCTATTCAATAGCTTGAGCGACTGCCCTTTTGCCATCGAAAATGCTTGAATTGTTAGAAAGGTCTTTTTGTTTTCGACAATATCACCACCTATCTTTTTCCCAAACGTGTTGACATTACCGTACGTATCGAGCAGATCGTCCTGGAGCTGGAATGCAAGGCCAAGGTTTTTTCCAAATTCGCCCAGCCTCATAATATCAGCCTGCGGCGCATTACCCATTATGCCTCCAATTTCGAGAGCACCCTTAAGCAGCACCGAGGTTTTGAGCTCAATCATGTTAATATATTCATCCTGGGTAACAAATTGGGCTTTCTCAAAATCCATATCGAGCTGCTGACCATCGCAAACGCCAATCGCAATTTTATTAAATGTGGTAAGTACCTGCACAAGGTGCTCCTTATCGGTTTTTGCAACAAGCTGATAAGCTAAAATATTAAGCGCATCACCACTTAGAATGGCAATATCCTGTCCCCACTTTGCAAAAACCGTTGGCTGATTTCGGCGTATTGAAGCGTTATCCATTATGTCATCGTGAATAAGCGTAAAGTTATGAAATAGCTCAATGGCTAGCGCTGGGTAAATGGCCTGGTCAATCGAATCTGAAAACACATTACATGCAGCCAGAACCAGTACGGGTCTAATCCTTTTCCCCCCCAAGGCTAAAGTATACCTAATGGGCTCGTACAGTCGGCTGGGTTCATGGGGTATGCTAACATTGAGGATTCCTTTGTCGACAACATCAATAAGTTCTTCTATGCTATACATTTTAGCTGTAGTTTTATTTGGTTGATAAAGTAAAGGTACAAATTTTATAATATAAAAAATTATTTCAGGGCCCACTTATGCCTTTGCCTCCGAAGGTGTGGTAATAGCAAAAATCATAAGCCGAAAATTAAGCCACAAAGGTAACAAATTTGCGCAACGTGAACCAAGCACGCTAGCACGTAACAACAATTTAATCCGTATTATTCATCAATTTTGTTAAAGATGAATGCAAAGGCGGTTGCCAAGATATAGTCGCTGTCGGAAACCCTAATTATTCGAATGAATAATTAGGGTTAAATAACTTAGCTTTAACTTAACATTGCACCTAAAGTTAGGTTAAATATGTTTAGCTATTTTTGTGGCTTACCTGTTCAAACATCTTTTGATATGGACTATAGTTTTATGCAATTCTTAAGCCTAGTGGGCTCATTGGGCATGTTCCTTTTCGGAATGAAAATGCTTAGTGAGTCGTTACAAAAAGTGGCAGGCGATAAGATGCGAACCATTTTAACCGCAATGACCTCAACCCGATTTATGGGGATTTTAACTGGTCTTATTGTAACCTCGGTAGTTCAGTCGAGTTCGGCAACAACGGTAATGCTGGTAAGCTTTGTAAATGCTGGGCTCATATCTCTTACACAATCAATTGGCGTGATAATGGGTGCCAATATTGGTACCACGTTTACCGCATGGATGATATCACTACTAGGATTTAAATTTTCTATTAGTGCCATTGCACTTCCCCTTATTGGTATAGCACTTCCGTTGGTTTTTAGCAAGAAAAATAGCCGTAAATCATGGGGTGAACTGCTAGTCGGCTTCTCGCTACTATTTATGGGGCTCGACTTTCTAAAAGATTCGTTTCCAAATATTAGCGAAACACCTGAAGTCCTATCTTTTTTACTAAAGTATACGGATCACGGGATGTTTTCAATACTACTATTTGTTGGCATTGGCACATTACTAACGGTAATAATACAATCATCCAGCGCAACTATGGCCCTTACCCTAATTATGTGTAATAGCGGGTGGATTAGTTTTGAGCTGGCAGCCGCCATGGTGCTTGGCGAAAATATTGGAACAACAATTACGGCAAACTTCGCGGCGGCTGTTGCAAATGTTTCGGCAAAACGCACGGCCTTGGCACACCTTATATTCAACCTGTTTGGTGTGATTTGGATGCTTGTAATATTTAATTTTTTCACCAACACAGTAGCACACTTTACCGTTAAAATGGGCGGATTAGATCCGTTCCAAACCCCAGAGGGTGTACCTATTGCCCTATCCATTTACCACTCGGCTTTTAACATCATAAATACCTTAGTGTTAGTTTTTGCCACCCCATTAATAGTAAAAGTTGTTACCCGTATTATACCCTCACCCGAGGGCGAAGAGGAGGAATTTCGCTTACAGCATATTAACATAGGGCTTCTATCAACTGCCGAACTATCGCTTATTCAGGCCAAAAAGGAGATAATAACCTATGCTAAGCGAACCTATAAAATGTATGGTTTTTTTAAGGAACTCTTTGTTGAAACAAACGATAAAAATTTCTATGAAATTTTTGAAAGAATAGAGAAATATGAGGATATTAGTGACCGGGTTGAAGTGGAGATTGCCAGCTACCTTACCAAAATATCAACCTACCACCTTAGCGACGAAAGCTCAAGACGTTTAAGGGCAATGTTAAATATAATTGATGATATTGAGAGCGTTTCGGATAGTAACTACAGCCTGGCTAAAACCCTTCGCAGAAAGCGAAAAGCGAATATTTGGTTTAATCAGGAGGTTCGCGATAACCTAAACCATATATTTCAACTGGCCGATGAGGCCTATCGGGTTATGCTTCATAATCTTGAACAGGATTACAGCGAAATAAATCTAGGGCAGGCCTACGAAGCAGAGGATAACATTAATAAATTTCGCAATAAGCTACGCAAGCAGCACCTTAAAAATGTGGAAGAAGAGAAGTATAAGTACCAAGCAGGGGTTATATATAACGATCTGTTCTCGGAGGCCGAAAAGTTGGGCGACTACATTATTAATGTTTCGGAAGATATTGCAGAGATTAGCATAGGATTAAAAAAGGGTGTAGCACAAAAATAGTTGAGCTAACCATTCAGCGCCTCGGCACCCGAAACAATTTCGAGTATTTCTGAGGTAATGGCTGCCTGTCGTGCCTTATTATACTGAAGTTTAAGCTCCTTACTAAGTTCTATTGCATTTTCTGTGGCCTGATGCATGGCTGTCATTCTAGCACCATGTTCTCCAATAGCATTTTCGAGCACTTTTTCATAGAAAAAGGTTTTTAGCGCCATGGGTATTATCGTTTCTAGTATTGATTTTTTGCTTGGCTCAAAGGTTATTTCCGGAACTTCAAAACTACTATCCCTACCATCTGTCTCTTCTTGCGGCTTTACGTAGGGTAAAAATCGATTAATAGCTGGTTGTTGAACAGCAGGGTTTTCAAACTCATTATACACTATATAAACAGCGTCATACGTACCCTGTTCAAACGGATTAAGCAGCTTCTCTGTACAAAATTTTATAGCGCTATCGTAATTAGTAGTATGAACAATCTCTTCATCAACAAAACAGGTTTCTATCCCCTTTCTATTAAGCAGCTGTGCTCCCTTTTTGCCTAGCGCAAAAATTTGAACATTTTCGGTATTCCAAATATCCTGAAAAATTTCAGACCCCGAATCCGCTAGCTGTTTTGCTATATTCTGATTAAAACCAGCACACATACTAGAGTTGGATGAAAGTACAACTAAGGCAATGCGTTTCAGTTGCTGAGGCTCGTTGAACCATCTATCCACCCATGAACCATCTGCCGCTCCCGAAACCTGAAGAAAAACATCATTTAACTTTTGCGAATAGGTTTGAAATCGAAAGAACGTATCCTGTGCTCGATGAAATTTAGCAGCAGACACCATCTTCATGGCGCTGGTTATCTTTTGCGTCGAAGCAATGGAACTAATCCTAGTACGTATTTCTTTAAGCGACATCTTTAGCGTGCAAATTTTGTGGTTGTTTCCTTAGCCAATTCGGTAAGGGTTGAGGCGATGGTATCGTTAAACACACCCGATGCAAGTGACTCTAGTATATCTTTATGGTTTACCCTTAAAATATCCAGAAACTCCCTCTCAAAAGCCTTAACATCTTCAACTTCAATGCTTTTTAGCAGTCCCATGGTGCCGCAGTAAATAATAGCTATTTGCTCCTCAACGGGTACCGGGCTATTTTCGCCCTGTTTCAAAATCTCAACGTTCTTAGCCCCCTTATCAAGCACGTTAATCGTGGCATTATCCAGGTCGGATCCAAATTTCGAGAAAGCCTCTAGCTCTCTGTACTGAGCCTGGTCCAGTTTTAGCGTACCGGCCACTTTTTTCATCGATTTAATCTGAGCCGCACCACCAACTCTCGATACTGATATACCCACGTTAATGGCTGGGCGAACCCCGCTATTAAAGAGATTCGATTCGAGGAATATCTGTCCATCGGTAATAGAAATTACGTTGGTAGGTATGTATGCCGAAACGTCGGCTGCCTGCGTTTCAATAATAGGCAATGCGGTAAGCGAACCTCCACCCTTAACCATTGGCCTAATTGATTCGGGGATATCGTTCATTTGGGTGGCAATGCTATCGGAGTTAATAATTCGGGCGGCCCGCTCAAGCAGGCGGCTGTGCAGATAGAAAACATCACCTGGGTACGCCTCACGCCCCGGCGGACGACGTAGCAACAATGAAACCTCTCGATACGAAACAGCTTGTTTCGATAAGTCGTCGTAAACAACCAGGGCATGCTTTCCTGTATCGCGAAAAAACTCACCTATGGCTGCACCTGCAAATGGAGCGTAGTACTGCAGAGCGGCAGGTTCTGCTGCTGTTGCCGAAACAATAACGGTGTAATCTAACGCACCGTGCTTTTCGAGCGTTTTAGCAATTCGGGCAATCGTTGAGTTTTTTTGACCTATAGCTACATATATACAAAATACTGGTTCACCCTTTTCAAACAGCGATTTTTGATTAATAATGGTATCGATGGCAATGACTGTTTTCCCTGTTTGGCGGTCGCCAATAATAAGTTCTCGCTGACCTCTGCCTATGGGTATCATGGCATCAATAGCCTTTATACCCGTTTGTAAAGGTTCGCAAACGGGCTGTCGATATATTACACCTGGTGCTTTTCGTTCCAAAGGCATTTCAAAGGTTTCGCCAGCTATTGGCCCTTTGCCGTCAATGGGTACTCCTAAAGTATTAATTACCCTTCCGAGCAGGCCGTAACCCACCTGTATTGAGGCAATACGCTTGGTTCGTTTAACTTTTTGCCCCTCTTTTATTAGCTCTGTGGCGCCCAAAAGTACGATACCGACATTATCCTCCTCTAGATTTAAAACGATGCCCATAACGCCCGATTCGAACTCAACCAGCTCATTAGACTGAACATTTGATAATCCAAATACGCGGGCAATGCCATCACCAACCTGAAGAACTGTTCCTATTTCCTCAAATTCTGTCCTAAGGTCAATACCCTCTAACTCTTTTCTTAAAACAGCCGAAACTTCTGATGCCTTAATATCTGCCATATTGCTTCCTTATAGTACTAACTAAATGATATCCACTAATTTTTTTCGAAATATTTCGAGCTCTCCCCTTACGCTCTTATCCAGGTAATTATCGTCAATGGTTAGGGTAAAACCTCCTATTAAATCGGGGTTAACAATTTGCTCAATTTCAATACTTTTTTTAAACTTATCATGTAATGACCTCTTGAGGTCATTAACCAGTTTGGAACTTAGCAAAGCTACGCTCTCAACAACTACTTTTGAAATACCTGTTTTTTCACGGTAAATTTTTTGGTACTGACGAAGCGTAAGACCCAAGTTGCTCTCTCTCCCGTTTTTTATATGAAGCGATATAATTCCTGTCAGATCAGGTGCAATTTTACTTACAACCTTTTCGCAAATAGATTGTTTTTTGCTGATGGAAACGCTCTGGGAGTTAAGTAATTGAGTAAAATCAGGGTTTTGATTAATAAATTCTATTAATTCGGCAGATTGATTATACACCTGAGCGGCCAAACCTTTTTCGTATGCCCACTCCCAAAGTGCACGTGCATAGTTAGCCGAAATCCTTCCCTGATTCATCTTAGTTTTGTGCTGAAATTTCGTTGATAATTGCGTTAATCTGATGCTCAAAAGCCTTCTTACCCTTTAACTCCGTACGCAATATTCGTTCAGTAGCTTGAAGAATAATGGCCGATGCGTACTGCTTAACCTCATGTTGAGCAACTTCCTTTTCGCGAGCAATTGTCTCGTTTGCTCTATCAATAATACTCTTTGCCTGCTTTTCGGCCTTTGCCGTAGCTTCTAAAATAATATTATCTCCAGCTTTGTTAGCTTGGGCCAAAATTTCGTTCCTTTCGACTTGTGTCTTAGCAATAACCTCAGCTTTCTTATCCTCAAGGTTTTCTACTTCATTTCGAGCAATTTTAGCCTCGTGCAGTGATTGAGAAACGTAATTTTCTCTTCCTTTTATTATACTGAGTATAGCCCCCCAAGCATATTTTTTGAGGATAAATGCAACTATCGCAAAGGATAGTATCATCCAAAAGAGTAGTCCATAATCGGGAGTAATTAAACCCATAGCTTAACAGTTTTGTGATTAAAGAAGGATAACTAAAGCACAAACGATAACTGCAAAAAACGAAACCCCTTCAATAAGAGCCGCTGCAACCACCATACTGCTTCGTATATCACCAGCTGCTTCGGGCTGCCGAGCCATTGATTCGAGAGCCGTAGATGCAATTTTTGCGATACCCCACGATGCACCAAATACTATGGCAGCTGAACCTACTACTGCTGCAACGTTTGAGTATATAGCAACATTTGCTACCTGTAATAAAATAAGAAGTGTTGTCATGTTGTGAAATTTTTATGGTTAGTAATTAGTTATGTTCTTCGGTTGCCATGCCCAAAAAGATTGCGCTAAGCATGGTGAAAATATAAGCCTGAATAAATGCCACAAGCAGTTCGACAAACGTCATAAAAACGGTTAACAGAACCGAAACTACCGAAATACCGTAGCCATAGTATGTATTAACTGCCCCAAAAATAAATATTAGGGCAAAAAACACCAAAACAATCATATGCCCAGCCAAAATATTGGCAAATAAACGAACCATTAAAACCGCGGGTTTAATAATCCAACCAACTGCTTCAATAACCGGCATAATGGGAATAGGCAATTTTAAAAAAATAGGAATTTCTGGGGGGTTAACAATACCTCTCCAAAAGTTTTTATTGGCATAAAAAAATATGGTAAATAAAGTAATCAAGGCCAACCCCATTGTAACAGCTATATTACCGGTTACGTTTGCCCCAGCTGGGAAAATAGGTATTAGCCCCAGTAAATTATTAAGAAAGATGAAGAAAAAGAGGGTAAGTAAAAAGGGTGTAACTTTTAGGTAGTGCTTTTCGCCTATTGATGGCTTGGCAATATCATCTCGAACAAATAGAATTAAGCTTTCCATAAGGCTTTGTGTTCCTGTTGGAGCTTTATGAGGGTTCGATTTATACTTACGTGCTACCGGAAGCAAAACGAGCAATAGAATAATTATTGAGAAAAAAATTCCAACCACGTTCTTCGTAATCGAAAAATCGAGTGGCAATGGCAAATCTAGCGTTTGTCCCTTATCGTTTACCTCAACAATTTTCCCCTCTAAATCGCCCTCTGTAACCAATTTAAACCCTTTATACGTGCTGTGCCCGTGATTAAATTTAGCGGACCAAAACGAAAAAAGTTTATTCTTGGTGCGACTATATAAAATTATAGGTAATGGTACTGTTATGTGTGTCTCGTCAATAGTGGCAATGTGCCACTCGTGAGAGTCGCCAATGTGACCAAAGAGAAACTTACCTGCATCAAACTTCTTTTTTTTAGAAACCTCCTGGTTAAGCCCTTGGCTTTGCTCTTGCTGCAAAGTATCTAGCTCTGCAGATAATACAGAAGTAGATGCAAGCAAAGCAATTGCTAACAGGAGCGGGTAAAAGATATTTATCCTATTCATTAAATTCAGTAGTTGACGGCAAACCCAAATATAATAACTTTAAAATGCAAAGCAATGCTTAACCCTTTTTCTTTTGTTTTGTGAAGTTAAGAAACCCCCTAACTGTTTGAATAAGAGAAATGAAGTAGAGAGTGATAAAAATCACCAGAAAGGGAACTATATAATCTGGCGAAAAAATTATAAAAAGAATAACAAATGCGAGCGAGCCCAAAAACTTTATCGAGGAAACTGTTAAAAATCGAGTATAAAATTTGCCCGTGGGTAGCTCATGCGATTTAACTAAAATAAAGTAGCTTATTAAGCTGGTTATGTAAAAGTAGATAAAAATTATGGGTACCATGCTAAAATAGTGCTGCTGCGCAGCAAAGTAAAACACAGCAGCACATATCAAGCCTAAAACCAAAAAATGAATGGTTGATTTTTTTACAAAACGCCTTATCGAAGCGGATGTATCCATGACCCAAAAAATTAGGCTTTTTTGTCGGGTGCGCTAGGAGCTGAGGCTAATGGTTTTTCATTTTTACTACCCGATTCAACATTCATATCGCAATAACCTGTAAACCTACTTCCAGGCTCAATAGCCAAGCGACCAGTATTCATATCGCCTATAACCTTTGCTGTTGCTTTTAAAGCAAGCAACTCGGTAACGATAAATTTGCCATCAACTAGTCCTGACACATCACTATTTTTACAGGATATTTCTCCCTTAATTTTACCCGTTTCACCAACAACAACCTTACCTTTTGCCGAGATGTTACCAACGATGCTCCCATCGATTCTTAAATCGCCGTTACACATGATATCACCGTGAATTTCAGTGCCTAAACCTATAAGGTTTATATTATTCGAAGCTGATTGGTTCTCGTTATATTTTGCCATAGTAAAATAAATTTGGATTTAATAGTTTCAATAATTTTTACAAATGTAAAAAATGAATTTGAGTATTTTCCTTTTTTTTGAATTATTAACTTTTTATTGTGTAGTTAATATCTTTCTCTCCTGAGCTGGAATGGCTATTTTCAGCGGGCTCTTCATCGAGAAATTCTTCCTCATCTTCTAGTTCCCAGCTATATATTTTACGTTGTGGGCCCTGATGCCTGTAGGCAATTGCACAGGCAAATCCAGAAATTCCGCCAAAAAGATGACCCTCCCACGATATGGCTGGCCATAACGGGAATACTCCCCATATCATTCCACCATACAAAAAAATAACAACCAACGATATGGCAGCCAATCGTGTATCGCGCCTAAACACTCCGCTAAAGAACAGAAACGCTGCAAGCCCATATACCAATCCGCTAGCACCTATATGATAGCTGGGCCTACCGCCAATCCACAGGCAAATACCCGAGGCAATCCAAATAATAGTAAATACTTTATAGCTAAGTGCCCGATAGAAGTAAATAGTACCAGCACCCATTACTAGTAAAGGAACCGAATTTGCTATCAGGTGCTTAAAATCGCCATGAATAAAAGGGGTGAGCAAAATTCCGGGCAACCCTTTTAGGGTACGTGGATACGTGCCGAGATGATGAAAACTTACCCCTAAGGTGTGCTCTATAATTGCCACTAACCAAAGAACCACTACGAATAGTGCAGGGAGCAGTATGCTGTGTTTAAATATCTTTTTTTCTATTGATGCCAAAACATTGTATTTTAGGGTAAGTTAAATTCGGAATTAACGCTATACAAGCCCTCCATTGATGAAACCCATAAACAGCTGTTTAGGTCGAGAAAGAATGATATTACCCGCTCGGCTTTTAGCTGGGGATGATTCACAATTTTATGCCATTCAGTACCGTCGAAAACGGTAATTCCCTTACCCTTACGATGGGTAAGCGAACCTCCAATCCAAATACGATTATGGCTATCGGCGATTATGGCATCAACACATGGTTTTGCAAGGGGGTGGGGCGAACCGTAGCCCAGCCACTCAGTGCCATCGAAAACCGATAGCCCACCCCTAGACCGATGGTAACAGCTGCCAACCCACAGCTTACCATCGGGCGACTGGTAAAAAGTGCTTGCCGAATTGTGGAACAGGCCGTGCCTACCCGAAAAGGTTTGCCATATTTCGCCATTGTAAACGCTTACCCCCTCGGATGAGAAGCGTGAGCCACACCATACGTAACCTTTGTTATCGCTATAAATAGTTGTTGCCGAGGTTATAGCCCTATTGTTTTGCGGTAGTACGTGAATAGCATTATCCTGAAAAAAAGCCAATCCCGATTCGGAACCTATCCATACAATCCCTCTATAGTCCTGATGAATAGCAGTAATAAAATTATCGGGCAACCCGTTTTGGGTAGTAAAACGCGACCACTGGCCGCGTTTGTTAACAAGCAAACCGCTTGCTGTTCCTATCCATATTTCAAACTTATTAGCTATGGCTAAGCAGTTAACAAATGTTCTGGATAAATTAAAAGGGATATGTATGGTATCGATCCTATTCTCCGAAATCCATACCAGAAAAGCTTTGCCATTACTATCCACCAAATTACCACCAAAAATAATGCTGCCGTCAATTAGCTTTATGGAGGTGTGGTACGAACCATTAGGAATGCCGTTGCTGCCCGATACCTGATAAAACTCTCCGTTACGGATATACCCCAACGCACCATCGTTGTTACCATCGCTAAGCCCAACCCACAGCTGCGTTGTATCCGTTTGCTGAAAAGTAAAGGGGTACAACATGTTGGGTAAAGCCACCTCGGTAACCTGAGGGTAAGCCAAGGAAAAAGTTGAAGCAACAAGTAGCATTAAGCAAAGGGTGCGTTTCATCAACAGCTTAAGTTTATAAAGAGAACTAAATTTATTGAAAAAGTTGCAGGTTTTACAGCTTTATCGCAAATACAATTTTAAACAAAATATTACGGACCGCATACCCTTTTAACCCTAAACTTTGAACATTAACCCGCATTTAAATTCAATCTTTACCAAATTTGATAAATAGTTCGGGTGAAAGAAACCTCATAGCCCTAGAAATCGTATAATGAAAAGTTGTATCAGCATATAACAAAACACTATTGTCCAGTAAAAACAAAGTTAAACATTATAGATTCTTCGCTTCATTGCGTTTCGCTCTGAAACGTATGTTCGACAAAGCCGTTGAAAATAGAAAAGGCTTTGTCAATGACAAATGTTTAGTTTTTAGGGGAGGGCTTGGCTAGCGGCGAAGCCGCTAGCCAAGCCCTCCCCTCCCAAATACAACTCAACGCCCTGTCATTCCGACCGTAGGGAGGAATCTATAAATATTAACCGGACACCAATGATACCAAAGAAGTAAATTTAGATTTTCAATAATTGGCTTAAAATGAACTTTTAACCATTCACATTTATTGTGAAAATGTAGCTTTGTAACCTTTTAAAGCCGTAGTTTTTCTTTTATGTTTGCAGTACAACATTCTTAACCTGCATAATTTGGCAAAGATGAATGCAAATGCGGGTTACCCCGACATGGTCGAGACCAATTTTGGGCAGCAAAATTGATTGTTAGGCATAGTCGCTGGCGGAGGCAGCAACTATTCGAATGAATAATTGGGGTTAATTGTTTTATAGCTATTTTTACACCACATTTTTTTTGTTTAATTGGCATTTGCTATGCGTTTGGTATTTAAAATTATCCTGTTTTTGCTATCTTTTGTACTGGCTTTTACCATAAGTTTAGGCATAGCTGGTTACCTGCTGCAAGACCAGATAACGGCAAGTACACTAGAGTTTATTAACAAGAATTTAAAATCTCACATAAGCGTAAAAGCAATTGATGTCTCGCTGCTCAAAGGTTTTCCTTACGCATCGGTTAGCCTTACCGATGTAGAAATTTTTGAGGGAAGCATTGAAAGTGCCCCCGAATTTGAACCGGGTCTACTATCAATTGATAATGTTACTATTAAGGTTAATTTTAAAGGGTTGCTTAAGAACGATTTTAACATTAAAAAATGTATCATTAGCGATGGTTGGATAAACCTTTATTTTGATAATAAGGGCAAAGGGAATTTTGAAATATTCGAAAAAAACGAGAACACCAAATCGAGCTGGCTTTTTAACCTCGATGCCTTTGTTTTACAAAACATCAATCTGAGCTATATCGACTTACATACTGGTTGGATTTTTAAAGGATTAATAGAAAATGCCAAGCTAAGCGGAGAGATTTCGAGCGATAAGCTGCTGCTCGACACCAAAATAAGAACCTCTGTTGGTATATTAAGGCAAGGAACATTCCACTACGTTCAGAATCAAAAAATGAGCCTTAATACAACCTTTATGATTAATGAAACCGACATTCAGGTATGGCCAAGCCAGGGAGTATTAGGCAAAATCAGTTTAAACGTGTCGGGAAATATTGGCCGAACGCTAGGTTCGCAGGTAAGCCTCTCGGTAAATAGCGACAACTTTGATGTTGAGCAGCTAATCGGATTCCTATCACAACACCATGTAAAACTTCCCCCCAACACCAAAACGCAAGGGGATATCGCATTCAACCTTAGCGTTGATGGTTTTACCAAAACCGAAAAACCATACCTTATCAACCTTAACTTCTATACAATTGGGCTCAACATGCAGCTACCAAACAAACCGGCGTTAAAATTCAATAAAATGGTGGGAACATTTAACAACGGAAAGCTGGGCACACCCGAAACATCGGAGGTTAACATTAGCGAGCTAAATTTGTCATCGGGCCTATCGAATGTAAGCGGCATTATTAGGGTAAAGAACCTTACCTCGCCACTGTATCATGTACAGGTGAACCAAAACGTTAACCTACCCGATATAGCCGAATGGGGCGCTACAATACCCGTTGAAAAAGGAGCTGTTTCGGGAAGTTTTGAGGCGTTAGGCTTACTGAATAGCATTGAAAATATAAACCTGGAGTCGTTCGAAAACTCGAAGTTTTACGGACATTTGCAGCTGGCCGATATTGATTTTGAGAAGGTTGGTTACGTACCCGACCTCAAAAAGGTTTCGGGTTCAGTAAGCATTAACAACCAGGATATTAGTAACGCTAACATAAACGGACTATTTTTTGGTTCCTTTTTTGAGGCCCGTTTTAACGCAAAACAGGCATCGGCCATTTTATTTGGAAAGGAAAAAACAGCTATAAATGCTGATATTACGCTCGATTCGTTAAATACCAAATGGTTAAATTTCACATCAGCTAATACCCAGCTTGAACCAGATAAAGAAGCTACTTGGGATAGGGTTGAATCGTTATCGGCCAATGTTTTTATTGATAATTTTGTTCACCATAGATTTAGGGCAGTTCCTCTAAGCGCTAATATTCTTATTGAGGGAAAAAACTTATATTGTAAAAGCCTGCTGGCAAGGGCTTGCGGCGGGCTAATCACTGGAAAATTAGAGCTTACAGCCAACCCACAGAACCAAAAAGACCTTACAGCCGATTTAGATGCTGAGAATATTGATATCAGCAACCTGTTCTACTCTTTTAAAAACTTTAAGCAGGATGTTATAACCAGCAAGCACATTATGGGAGAGCTAGAGGGGTCGCTGGTTTTTTCGGCACCCATAGTCAGCCAAAAGGTGGTAACCGAAAATGTTGAAGCTAACGGAAATATAAAAATACAGAACGGCAGACTAGTGGATGTTGAGCAGCTGAATAGCCTATCGAAATTTATTGCTGTTGAGGAGCTAGAGGATATCAAATTTTCGACTCTCGAAAATTCGTTTAGTATTAGTAACGGTATGCTAACCATACCAGAAATGGATATTAAGTCATCGGCACTCAACCTTAAAGCTATGGGAACTCATGGCTTTAACGGGAATTACGAATACCTAACCCAGCTATACCTATCAGATGTAATTTTCAGAAAAGCGAGCCAAAAGAAAAGGGAGGTTTTAGAGTTTGGAGAGGTTGACGACGACGGGTCGGGCAGGGCAAAGCTATACCTCAAAATAGAGGGTAACAAAAACGATTTAAACGTATCGTACGATAGAACCTCGGCGCGTGAAGCGCTAAAGCAAAACCTTAGGAATGAGGGGAAAGTGATTAGAGATATCCTACGTGATGAATTCTCATTCAAAAAAAACAAACCCGACTCAGCAAAAAAGGATTCGGTTACTAAAAAGCCAAAATTTACCATTGAATGGGAGTAGCACCTAAAAATTTTAATTGCTGCTTAAACACTAAACCGAAATATTATTAGTTATCATTCTATCGATAACATTTAAAAACTCGCCTTATTGGAACCCTACCTAGTAAAACAACGATGGAAAATTTTGCTGCTAGTTGCGGCAATTGCCATAGGATTTACCTCGCTTTTTATTACCAACAATTTGGTAAACGACCTTGCCCTTGAGGAGCAAAAAAAGATTGAGGTTTGGGCTGAAGCCATACGAGAAATTTCGCTTATCACCGACCTATCCGACTCAATCCAGAACTTCTCACTAATTGTTCAAGTTCTGCAAAACAACACCACCGTTCCCGTAATGCTTACCGACGAGCGTGATAGCATCCTGTCGTACATCAACATTAACCCCAAAAAAATTAATACCGAAGAGAAAGCGAAACGGTACCTCAACCGCATGAAGGCGTCTAAAAATCCAATAGTGGTAACGCTTCTGGATGACAGTAAAAATATTGTTTACTATAACGATAGCTCAACGCTAGTTAGGCTAACCTATTACCCCTACATACAGCTGCTTATTATTGTGCTATTTATTTTGGCATCATACTACGCCTTTAGCCATTCGCGAAAAGCAGAGCAGAATAGGGTTTGGGTTGGATTGGCTAAGGAAACAGCGCATCAGCTGGGTACCCCCACCTCATCACTTTTAGCCTGGTTCGAGTTAATAAAAGATTCGAATCTTGAACCAGAACTTGTTGAAAACCTAGGCAAGGATATTGGTCGTTTAGAGAAGGTTACAACCCGGTTTTCGAAGATTGGTTCAACCCCATCGCTTATTGAAACCAACTTGGTGTCAGTGGTTAATGCTATGGTTAACTATTTAGATGGCAGGGTATCGAAAAAGATTTGCTTTACAAAACATTTTAACGAATCGGATTATGTACCAGTGCCCATAAACGAGACCCTATTTGAGTGGGTACTCGAAAACATCATAAAAAATTCTGTTGACGCCATACAGCAGGAGGGTGAGGTAAGCATTTCGATAATTGACAATACTCAGGTAGTGTTTGTTGATATTACTGACACTGGAAAGGGAATTCCCCGTTCGCACTTTAAAACAATTTTTCAGCCAGGTTTTACTACCAAATCAAGGGGCTGGGGTTTAGGTCTTTCTTTATCTACTCGGATTATTGAGGAGTACCATGGCGGAAAACTTTTTGTTAATAGCTCCGAAATCAATAAGGGAACAACTTTCAGAATAGTGCTCAGGAAGTTCCTCGACAAGAAACGTCGCCTTTAGCCCACATCATTCATCAAACTTGTTAAAGATGAATGCATATAGGGGTTACCTCGACTTAGTTGAATCCAATTTTGGGTAACAAAATTGGTTGTGAAACTTTGTCGTTGTCGGAGAAAGCAATTATTCGAATGAATAATTGGGGTTAAGTAATGCTAATATTTTTACGATATAACTTCGGGCGAGCTATTTTGTTTTGCCACCAAATTACGTTGGGGTTTACGCACAAAATTTGTCGTTTCCTGTCGCTTTGGATAGCTCGCAATACTTTTTTCGTTAGAACCGGTCAATATATCATTATACCTATTGCTGTTTACAAAAATATCGATGCATTTATCCATTATAGAGTCGTTGTTTATATTGTATTCAGCCTTGCCTTTCTGAAAGAAGTATCGTCCAACAATCTCTTCCTCAAGCAGAAACTTTATTTCTGATTTATACTCCTCAAAATCCTTATCCGAATTCGCCCTAATAACCAGCTTTAAGCTATCGGTAATAGGTTTTAGCAGCTTATCGTAATGTTCAGATTTTGATGCTTTTATAAGCTCGTTTAGCACGTATTCGGTTTGACTCTCGTATTCAAAATCTCTTTCGTTTAAAAAGGCAACAAAATCGTTGTACTGGCTATCGGACAAAGAGAATTCCGATGAGCTAGCAATATGGGGTTGCTGAGTATAAAAATGGGTGGCATAATCGAACAGATGGTTTTGGGCATACAGAACAGAGGTTAGCCTGCTATATGACGAAATATTATGCTCAATATCAGGGGTTATACCACCACCATCCTTAACCAGGCGACCATTTTGCGTTTCAAATTCGGACATTAGCGAATCGGGTATAAAGCTGATGCTCCCATCCTCGTTGCGATGCGAGAAGTCAACCGCCTGAATACACCGTCCGCTAGGGATATAGTACTTTGCTGTGGTAATTTTAAGCTGCGAATTATAGGGAAGCGGTCGGGTAGCCTGTACCAACCCCTTGCCGAATGTACGTTCACCTATAATAATGGCTCGGTCTAAATCCTGAAGCGCACCGGCAACAATTTCCGAAGCAGATGCCGACCCTCTATTAACCAGAACAATTAGAGGTATTTGAGCATCCATAGGCCTTGTTGAGGTTTTATACTCTTGGTCAAAATCTTTAATCTGACCCTTGGTGTATACCACCAGCTCATCTTTCTCTACAAATAAATTTACAACCTTAACCGCTTCGTTAAGCAATCCGCCTGGATTGCCTCTTAAATCGAGGACTAACCTACTGGCATGGTGGCTACGTTTTAAATCTTTTAGCGCCTTTTTAACCTCGCTGTGCGAACTCGACGTAAAATTAGATAACCTTATGTACCCAATGCTATCGTGCAGCATTCCGTAATATGGTACGCTGGGAATGTGAATCTTATCACGTTTAAACGAAAAGATAAGAGAATCAGCCTGGCCGTAGCGCTCAATTACCAAATTTAGGTCGGTTTTGGGAACACCTTTTAGCATGGTACTCACCTTTTGAACGGGCAGCTTGTGGGCACTAGTGCCGTTTATGCTGATTATTTTATCGCCATTAATTAATCCCGCCTTGTGGGCCGGGCTATTCTCGTAAACCTCAGCAACTATTGGATAATCATCACTTTGCCTAATCAGTGCTCCCATACCACCGTATTCACCAGTGGTTTGAAATTCGAGATTCTCCATCTCCTCCTCAGGTATAAACTGATTATAGGGGTCGAGCGATTGCAGCATGGCATCGATACCTGTTTTTACAAGCTTTTCGGGGTCTGGCTGATCAACGTAAAAGATACTTACCTCGCGCACAAATGCAAAGAATGTATCGAGGCTTTTGGAAAGCTTAAAATCAACCGATTTAAACGAGAATACACCCAATAGCAACATTGCAGTGGCTACTAAAAGCAGGGGTTTTCTCAATTTTTTTGAAATGAATTTCATCTTTCTATTATTTTCAAAGGTACAGGTGGAACTTCCATGGAATAGTTATTAGCATATGTGGTAACCTCATAATCATGGATGGTTCATCTGTTTTCTTAAATTCGAAGGAGCAAGTTGATGGTATAAATCTTGTACCAAAAAAACAAAGTAAGCAAATATTAAACCAAATAGATGCCTACAAACTCATAAATACTGCAAAAATCAGAAAATATTTAGAGGATTTACGGTACGGGGTCGTAACCACTGCCACCCCAAGGATTACAGCTTAGCACTCTTTTTAAGCCAAGCCAAAAGCCTTTAAATGGGCCATGTTTTTTTAGCGCTTCGAGACAATATGATGAACAGCTGGGTGTGTACCTACAGGTAGGCGCAAAGTAAGGACTTATAAACATTTGGTAAGCCTTAATGGGTAACGACAAAATAAAAACTAGTATGCTTCGTATTTTGCGCATTCCTACGGTTTAACATCTTTTTGGGCTAGCTGCTGCATAATTTTTATTATTGATTCCTGTATCTGCACAAATTCAAGCAAATCGGAGGCAACATATAAAAACACTATTTTTACTTCAACGTTACTCTCAAGGCACCACTGGGTTAGTATTTGTTTGTTGAGCCTGTAGGCTTCGCGCATTTTGCGCCGTATGGCATTGCGGCTAACCGCCCTTTTAAATTTTCGCTTAGGTACAACAAACAGTGCTTGGCAGCATGCAGTGCTTGGGGATGGTTTTGATACGTAAAACAGCGCCTTTATGGGGTACGTAAATATACTCTGCCCCGAAGCGAAAACCTGTTCAATGCTTTTTTTACTGCAAAGACGTTCGCTTTTGGGAAACCCATAAGGTTTTTTAACAGCTTGTTTTTTATGCACAATGCACCTTTTTTAGCTATTGAGATGCTGAAGTAAAATGCTTGGAGTACAGGTAAAAAAGGTTAATCCTCTTACTTGTTTTTCTTGTTATGCTCTTTAATAAAATCGTCTAGCGCTTGCGTCATACTTGGACAAGCAGGTGTTGGAACCTGAATATCAACTCTAAGGTTGTTGCTTTTTGCTGCTTTAGCTGTTGTTGGACCGAATACTGCGATTTTTGTGCTATTCTGCTCAAATTCAGGGAAGTTTTTGAAGAGCGATTTAATTCCGCTAGGGCTATAAAATACGATAATATCGTAATTAACATCTTGTAAATCCGATAAATCACAGCAAACAGTGCGGTACAGGATAGCTTTGGTATACTTAACCTTCGCTTTATTTAACAGCTTGGGTATCTCTGCTTTGTGGGCATCCGAAAGCGGCACCATGAACTTTTCGGTTTTGTGCTTAGTGATAACATCCATAAGCTGCGCAAAGTTGCCCTCCCCAAAAAAAATTTTGCGCTTACGATACACTATATACTTTTGTAGATATAGGGCAATGGCCTCTGTTATACAAAAGTATTTCATGGCTTCGGGAACTGCTATTCTCATCTCCTCGCACATACGGAAAAAATGGTCAATGGCAGTTCTACTAGTAAAAATTACAGCTGTATGTTCAAGTATATCTATTCGCTGTTGACGAAATTCTTTAGATGAAACACCTTCAACCTGAATAAAAGGACGGAAATCTATCTTCAGGTTATGCTTATCGATAAGGTCAAAAAAGGGAGATTTTTCGCTTTTAGGCTCAGGCTGCGAAACGATAATCGTTTTGATTTTCAAGATTATAGATCTTTATATTCAACAACACATTATTCCACAAAAATCTCTTTAAAAACTATTAAAAGAGGAATAAATTCAAGGGCACAAAGATATAAAAATAAATAGAACATTGAAAGTTGGTTAGAAAGAAATACTTGAACAATTCGAACTAACCGGTGCAGAATGATTATGGCTGATATAGCAATAATTACATAAACCACAACGAGTTGAACAGGGTCAAAGGTATATAAAGCCAAAATATTTAAAGGGATTAACACTATACCTAAAATTCGAGCGTATAGTAGCTGGTTTAGATGTAACTCTTTTAGCTGTTCGCCCCTATTTGAAATAAACCCCGCTAAACCAGCCGTTATAAAACGAAATATTCGAAGCAACACTAAACCAATAAGGGTATAACCTCCTATATAAAAAGTTTGAACTACTTCAATGTTAACACCCAACGTATTTAACGCAATAATCACAAAAATTGGGACGGATAGGTAAAAAGAAATATCGAGTAGGCGGAAAAGATTATTTAGCCCGCTGGGTTTTTCCCTAAACATCTTTTTAGCATTGTAGAAAAAAAGTGCGCTACGAAAAATATCTTTTAAAGACCTATCAAAGAATATTTTAACGAAAATTAGTAGGGCTAGTAAGCTAAATACTGGGTAGAATAACCATGTCATTTGAGATTGATCCTGCGCCAACGGTTTAATGCTTATTGATACCGGTTGGCTATGGTTTTGCGATGGCTGAGTTTCGATAAAAACTTGCCGATTAACGTCAACCTGGTTAAAATAGTGCTCGGCATCGAAAAGATACTGGTTAGTAAACTGATCTAACTTTTTTGATTTGGCCGTTTTATAAACCGAAGTAAAGGTTTGTGGTTGACCTACAGGACAAATGTAGCAGGTAGTGTCAAGCTGCTTAGGTTTAGGTTTAGGTTTGGGTTTACGAGCTACGGTGGTTTTTGCTTCAATGCTATCCTTGATGGCCTCAACCTCTGCCGATTTTCTTTCAATCATTATGAAAAGAGGATTGATGCCCTCGGGTATGGTTTCGCTCGTATCTTGTTGTGCCTGACCCTTGGGAATAGTATCTTGTTGTGATAGAACCTTAGGAACCGTGTCCTGCATGGCACACCAAAAATTTGGTGTATCCTTATCAACGGGCTCAGATTTATATGTGCTTTTATGTAGATTTCCCATGCAGCTTGACCAATATTCGGGTTTGCTGGCAAAGATAGTAAGGTTTTTCGCTTTTTTATGAAGTGCGAAGAGGTAAGAGTAGGTTTTTGCATTTTTTTAACCCGCATTATTCATCATCTTTTGTTAAAGATGAGTGCGAATGGGGGTTATTCCGACAGAGTTGCTGTCGGAAGCCCCAATTTATTCGGTTGAATAATTTGGGCTAAATGCCTATACCTGATGGCTGGCTATTTCGGTCTAATGGTGCCACCCTTTTCGGTCAAACCGTGCCACTTTGAAAGATCTTGCAATTGTACTTGATTTAGAGTTCCAAAATTTGGTTGAGTATATTTTCTAAAATCTTTGATTATGCTCGTGCGGAAGTATGGGTTATAATTTGATGTTTTATCTCTTCGAAATCCATTCCAATTTGGAAATGTTCTGTTGCAAACCCTGTGTTCAAGACGTTAATGAAATCTTCTATAGAATAATCACTTTCACCTAATCGATAATTTATTTCAATAGAATCTAATTTTGAGATTAGGCAGATTGCTTGATAACGTTCATCAATAACAGAGGTTTTATTGTTGGATGAGCTCTATAAAAATGTTGATTTGGAGTGAGAATAATAATGTTTTCAGGTGAGTCCGCAATTTCAGGAAATTCGCTTTCCATAAAAATATGATGAGCTTGAAGGCCAGGATATTCTTTAAATCTGTGAATTTCGCTAAATGGGTGGATTTTTTTAACAAACCTTTTAGCCTTTTGGATATTGTATTTGAAATACCCTTGTACTTCTGCATTTTTCCCCAATGCTGCTTCAAACTCTTCCCTTGTTATCCCTTTATCTTTCCCAATATCTCGCCAATTAATTCTATTGTAACGTATCTCCTCAATGGGTAGTGTGAATTTAGAAACTGTACCACGGGTTGTACCTTTTAGTTTCTTTTTAAATGCCAATATGTTAATTATTTTATTGAAAATTCTTGGTGGTTCATACTCCTTATTAATACTCGTGTTTGTATAATAAAAATCGAATAGTTGATTTCTTAAAATTTCGAGATCTGCCTTGTCCTGCTTTTGAAAAAAGTTATCACTATTGTCCGATAAAAACAAAGATAAACATTATAGATTCTTCGCTTCACTGCGTTTCGCTCTGAAACGTATGTTCGACAAAACCGTTGAAAATAGAAATGGCTTTGTCAATGACAAATGTTTAGTTTTTAGGGGAGGGCTTGGCTAGCGG
>JAQVYY010000046.1 GCA_028708425.1 Bacteroidales bacterium | reverse complement strand
GATAGTTTTGTGCACCCAAATGGTGAAGTGTTATTTATTAGTTTTGACACCTTTAAATTACACATTATCAGGGTATTAAACAAACTATCTTTTATCTTTTTTTGCACAAATCGCTCAATTTAGGTATAACCTAAAAACATGAAAAAAATGAAAAAAATAATTTTTTTTACCCTAATTTCTCTGGCTGTTTTTTTAACTTCATGCAAAACTGATTCTGAAATGCAAGATAAAGTTGATGCTTTTGTTGAGGTTGAGCTAACAACCGATATTAGCCATCTTTCTGCCAAAGAAAAGCAGATTTTACCATTGCTTTTTGATGCAGCCCAAATTATGGACGATATATTTTGGCTTCAAGCCTTTGGTGATAAAGATGAACTTTTAGCTACTATAAACGATGAAGCCACCAAGGCCTTTATCAACATAAACTACGGACCATGGGAGCGTTTAAAAAACAATGCTCCGTTTGTTGAAGGGTATGGCGAAAAACCACTGGGCGCAAACTTTTATCCTGCCGATATGACATCAGAGGAGTTTGAGGCATTTGCAGCAGAAGATAAAACGAGCCTTTACACAATTATTAAGCGTAATGCCGAGGGTTCGCTAGAGGCAGTACCATACAACGAGGTTTACAAAGGTCAACACGAAAAGGCAGCAGGCTTACTTCGCCAAGCGGCTGAACTTGCCGAGGACGAGGGGTTGAAAAACTACCTTACCCTACGCGCTGAAGCTCTGCTTACCAATGACTATTTAGCTAGTGATATGGCATGGATGGATATGAAGACCAATAATATTGACTTTATTGTTGGGCCCATTGAAAATTACGAGGACAGGCTATATAACTACAAAGCGGCTCACGAGGCCTTTATCCTGATTAAAGACCAAGAGTGGAGCCAAAAAATATCGCACTTTGCTGCGCTACTACCAACTCTACAGCAAAGCTTACCAGTAGCACCCGAGTATAAAGCCGAGGCTCCTGGAAGCGGTAGCGACCTGGGTGTTTACGATGCGGTTTTTTATGCCGGCGACTGTAACGCTGGTAGTAAAACCATTGCCATAAACCTACCCAACGATCCAACCGTACATATTGAGAAGGGGAGCCGCAAGCTTCAGCTAAAAAACTCGATGCGTTATAAGTTCGATAAGATTTTAGTGCCCATCAGTAAAATTGTAATTGATGAGGAGCAGCAAAAACACGTTACTTTCGATGCGTTTTTCGAGAACACCATGTTCCACGAGGTATCGCATGGTTTAGGTATTAAGAATACCATCAATGGGAAAGGAACTGTTCGCTCTGCCCTTAAAGAAACCTATAGCCCTATTGAAGAGAATAAAGCTGATATCCTAGGGCTATTTATGGTATCGAAATTGGCTGAAATGGGCGAACTTGGGGAGAAAGACCTAATGGATAACTACGTTACCTTTATGGCTGGTATTTTCCGCTCGGTTCGCTTTGGGGCAGCATCGGCTCATGGCAAGGCAAACATGATGAGATTCTACTATTTCCAAGAGCAGGAAGCATTTACACGCAACCCAGAAACAGGAACCTATAAGGTTGATTTTGATAAGATGACCCAAGCAATGCACTCGCTTGCCGAAAGCATACTTGTAATCCAAGGAAATGGCGACTACGAAGGGGCAAATAGGATGCTCAATGAAATGGGATTTATTAAAGAGGAGCTACAAGCCGATCTGGATAGGATTAACAACCTAAATATCCCTGTTGATATAAGGTTTAAGCAGGGAAAACAATATTTAGGACTATAAACTCAGGGGTTATCCCCTCCTCTAACTACAATACTTCAAAGTTTTAAAGCGTTGACAATCAAAATTAATTGTCGACGCTTTATTTTATATAATCATTTATCACCATAAATACTATCAGCCTAAACTTAAAATGTTTTTAATAATTACTACATTAGCAAAAATGTAATGTACCTTAAGTTCGATTTAATATCAAAGTAAAAAGTTGGTATAATTAACGTTATCAAAACATTATGAATCTAACATTCAACTTTATTAAATCCGTTTCGAATATTTACGATGAAATGATAAAAAACGGATTTTCGCTGGTTTACCTAGGCGAATTTAGCCATGAGATAACCAAAATGTTTACCTCCATGGCCGAAACAGACATGGAAAAACAGAGCGAGGAGCGCTCGGTGCAACGCAAAGTTTACCATGTTATGGTTGAAACGTTACAGAACATGAATAAACACTCCGACGAGATACGAAGTGGAAATATTGGAAGTGGACTTTTTATTATCGGAAAAAAGAATGAAACCTACTACGTTATCACATCAAATGTAGTTGCACGAAAGCATAAAGCCGACCTAGAAGATGCTCTAAACACAGTTAACAACGCCACCAAGGATGAACTAAAGGAGATGTACAAGAAACAAATAAAAGAGGGGCGAATGTCTAAAAAAGGGGGAGCTGGCCTTGGCCTAATAGATATAGTACGCAAAACTGGAGAGAAAATCAACTATCACTTTCTGCAACTCGATGAAAAGAACTTCTTCTTTATTTTAAAGGTTGAGATAAACGCTAAAAAGTTTGCTAAAGAAGCATACTAGATTAAGCCTTTACCAGCGCGTTTTATCAAAATTCTCTGGCTCGAAAAAATCCGCAGGCAAACTGCTCGGTAACCTTATATCGAAATATTTCTCGTACAGATACATATGCCCATTCTCAAAGTATTGTACTTCAGTGGCCACAGGTTTACCGTACATTTCCCTATAATTCTCGTAAAATATATCTCGAGTACCGTTCTTACTAACCCTCCGAGTTCCATAAAACAGTAGGTTATCAGCATGTACCCAAAAACACAAACTATCGGGTTTACCAACCTGATAAACTCTGTTCCCCCTAATCTCGGTTTGGATAACACGGGATAAATCGAATCCTTTTTGCTTGATTTTGGGAATAGTTACCTGAGGCGACACCCCATAAACATCGTAACCTAGTATTATAAGCTCATGAAGTCTTGGCCTTTTCCCCTTAAGCTTATTATGGTTGTATGAGTATAGCGTATCGTTTGCTATAAGCCATCCCCTACCCGAGTTAAAATCGAGATACCGTAAATGCAGCTTTGACGGAGCCGAATAGGCAACCAGCCAAATCTCGTTTCTAACCAAGCTATCGTTTTTGTATCTAAACATATTCTGCTTAAATGTAATATGCCGATACCAATTATCGGCATACTTCGCATGCATCTTTTCAATTAACTCGCTGCCACTAATTAGGGTTTCCTGAGAATAAGTCGGTAAGGCAATAATCTGCAGAAAGAGAAGAATAAGGGGAAAGAAAAAATTTATTTTTTTCATGGTAATTACCTTTAACGACAGGCGATAAATTTATACAACGTGTGCAATTTATCAAAATTGAAAGAATAAGTCAAAACAATAGTAGTAAATTTCATGTTTGCAGTAAAAGGGAAATAAGCCCTAACCTCAATTATTTGAATGAATAAATTGGGGGTCTCCGGCAGCGACTAAGTCTCACAACCCATTTTGTTATCCAAAATTGGGCTCGACTATGTCGGGGTAATCCGCATTTGCATTCATCTTTTACAAATTTGATGAATAATGCGGGCTAAATTAATTTTGAGTTGCATTATTAATTGCAGGATTATTTTTAGTGGGGACAAAACACATTCCATCAAATGGCTGTAATACATATTGGTTTTATAACTATTTTATTCCGATTTTTGGAGAAATTTTAAACATAATATAGATGAATGAAACACATCAGCAGTTTATGCGCGAGGCCATTAGGCTCTCGATAAAAAATATAGATGAAGACGGGGGACCATTCGGAGCAGTAATTGTAAAGAATGGAAAAATTATAGCCACTGGCACCAATAGGGTTACCGTCAATAACGACCCAACGGCACATGCTGAGATAATGGCTATTAGAGCAGCTGCCAAAGAGCTTAACACATTCGACCTGAGCGAATGCTCAATTTACACTTCGTGCGAGCCCTGCCCCATGTGCCTAGCAGCAATTTATTGGGCGAGGATTGACAAGATATTCTACGGAAACACAAAGCTAGATGCCAAAAACATTGGTTTCGATGATTCGTTTATTTACGGTGAGCTGGCGCTACCAGCTGAGAAAAGGTCAATTAAAACCACACAGCTTATACACGATGAGGCCATTGCTGCCTTTAAAAAGTGGAATCAATTTGAGAAGAAAACTAAATACTAAGCTACACCACAAAGCGAAACGAATTTTACCAAAATAATGAATACAGACACAACCATTGCAGCCATTGCAACTCCTCCAGGTGTAGGTGCTATTGCCATATTAAGGCTTAGTGGTAAGAACGCCATAAGTATTTGTGAGCAAGTTTTTAGGCCAACAAAACAAGGTAAAGTGCTATCAAAACAACCTCCATACACCATACACCATGGTAGCATCGTTGATGGCAACAAAATTGTTGATCAGGTTCTGGTAAGCATATTTAAGGCACCCCAATCGTACACAGGCGAAAATATGGTTGAAATATCGTGCCATGGTTCAACGCTTATTCAGCAGCAGATACTCGAAATTTTAATTGCTAACGGAGCAACACCAGCCCAAGCGGGCGAATTTACGCTACGTGCTTTTCTGAACGGAAAAATGGATCTATCGCAGGCCGAGGGCGTTGCCGACCTTATTGCATCCAACAGCGAGGCGGCCCGAAAGGTTGCCATGAACCAGCTAAGGGGCGGTTTCTCAAGTAAACTTGCCGAACTCAGAGAGCAACTTCTTCATTTTATATCGCTAATTGAGCTGGAGCTCGATTTTAGCGAGGAGGATGTTGAATTTGCCGACAGAGACCAGCTGCTAACCCTTGTAGATGGCATTGCAGAACAAACCAGCCAGCTACTAGAGTCATTTAAAATGGGAAATGTTATTAAAACGGGTATCCCCGTTACCATTGCCGGAAAGCCAAACGTGGGCAAATCGACACTACTTAACAAAATTTTAAACGAGGAGAAAGCTATCGTTTCGGATATTGCTGGAACCACCCGCGATACCATTGAGGATACGATTTCCATTAAGGGTATCGCCTTCCGATTTATTGATACGGCAGGCCTGAGGCACACAACCAACTCGATTGAAACCATTGGAATTGAGCGAGCGTACTCAAAAATATCGGAGGCACTAGTGGTGCTTATGCTGATTGATGCGCACGAAACACCCGAGAATTGCGCCAGCGAAATTGTACCGGTTAGGCAACGGCTACAAAGCGACCAGCGCCTTATTATTTTGGTGAACAAGGCCGATATGGTTGGCTCAGACAAACTTAAAACGCTTACATCCTCGCTAAAAAGTGCCTTTGCAGGCAACACCATTATTACCATATCGGCCAAGCAGGGCGATAATATCGACCTGCTACTAAACGAACTGGTAACCGATTACCAGGAATCGGTAAACCATGCCGATGGGATAATAATTACCAATGCCCGCCATTACGAGTCGCTGCATAATGCCATGAAAAATTTAAATCGGGTAAGGAATGGCATCAATAACCAAATTCCGACTGACCTACTCGCCATGGATATCAGGCAAGTTCTGCATTATATTGGGCTTATAACTGGCAACATATCGACAGATGAGATTTTAGGGTCTATTTTTAGTAAATTCTGCATCGGGAAATAGATTTTAATTTATTCTAACACTTGCAACTAGCTGCTAAACAAAGAAAACACAAATACGAGTAAAAAAAACACAAGATATTTTACGCTTTTTAAGCAGCCTCATAAAAAAAATTATTATACTTAGGGATAAAAAGTTTTCTGAAGTTAAATTTTAATAATTCACGGTATGGCATTTTTCAGCACTACAAAGAAGCTTATTCTGGATATTGATGAGTTTTTTAATACGATTGATAAAGGGTCTCTCGTTTTTAAAGAGGGGGTTAGCAATTACCTACAAGGGAATAAGAGTAGGTTTACCGAAAACCTGGTGGCCATTGATGAGCTTGAGGGTAAAGCCGATAGCATTAGGAGAAAAGTAGAAAACGAGCTATACACACACTCCTTAATCCCCCAGTATAGGGGCGATATACTAAGGTTAATGGAAAAGTGTGACGATACGCTGGATATAATGAAACAAAACCTTTACCAGTTTGATGTGGAAATACCCCATATTCCCAAAAAGTTGCATGATGATATTTTAAAGCTAACAGAAATTTCGGTCTCTGCCATCGATGCGCTTATTCCTGCTGCAAAGGCCTTTTTTAGAGACCCCCTAGCGGCAAAGGATAGGATTCATCGAGTTTACTTTTTTGAAAAGGAAGCCGATAAGCTTGCCAATAACATTAAACGGAAGGTTTTCCATGAGTATACCGAATTGCAGCTAAGCGAAAAAACTCATCTAAGATATTTTACCCTGCACATTGAGAATGTTTCGGATGCAGCAGAAGATGTTGCCAACATACTCTTAATACTCGCTATTAAAAGGATAGTTTAATACTTATATACGTAATATGACTCTGTTTTTTCTGTCAAGCGGTCTGTTTTTAGGATGGTCATTAGGTACAAATGCTGCTGCAAATGTTTTTGGTTCTGCCGTAGGATCAAAAATGATAAGCTTTAAAAAAGCGATTGCTGTTTTTTCTGTATTTGTTATTTTAGGTGCTGTTTTTCAGGGTGGTGGAGCATCTAGTACATTAGATAAACTGGGTGCTGTTGATGCAATTGCAGGAGCCTTTACGGTGGCTTTAGCTGCAGCACTTTCTGTTTTTATAATGACTAAAAATAAGGTGCCTGTTTCAACATCGCAAGCGGTTGTTGGGGCCATAATCGGATGGAACATATTTAGCGGAAACCCAACCGATTATAACTCTTTAACTAAAATTGCATCAACATGGGTTATTAGCCCAATACTAGGGGCTGTATTTGCCATACTATTGTACTTGCTAGTTAAGTTCATAATAAACAGATCTAAAATTCATTTAATACGTCTCGATAGCTACCTTAGGGTTGGCCTTTTAATAGCTGGTGCCTTTGGTTCATTTAGTTTAGGTGCAAATAATATTGCGAATGTTATGGGCGTATTTGTAACAGCCGCTGCGCCAGAAAAAAGTATCGATTTAGGGCTATTCGCACTATCTGGAACACAGCAACTTTTCCTTATTGGTGGTATAGCTGTTGCTATTGGTGCCGTAACCTACTCTAAAAAGGTAATGCAAACCGTGGGCAATAATATTCTGGAACTCTCCTCAGAATCGGCGCTGGTGGTGGTTCTGGCGCACTCGCTGGTGCTGTTCGTGTTCTCATCACAAGCATTACAATCGTTCCTAATTTCCATTGGATTGCCCCCAATACCGCTTGTTCCGGTCTCGAGTTCGCAGGCAATTGTGGGCGCAATTTTGGGCGTTGGCCTACTAAAACAGGCACGCGAAATTAAGTTTAATGTAATTGGTGGCATTGCAGCAGGATGGATTATAACCCCCATAATAGCAGGGTTAATCTCATTCTTCTCGCTTTTTTTTATGAGTAACGTATTCAACCTTGAGGTTGCCAAATCAGGTTCGGCTGATAAAAACATTGACCCTCACACAAATACTAGTGTTACCCATTCGGCCGATTCTACTACATCAGCTAACGATGCATACAATTATTTAGACTCGATACAAGAGTGATTAACAATGGCCCCGATAATTAATATTGAAGAATTATTGCCTAAAATAAAAAAAACAAACAATAGGATTTCCCTGACCCCATGACCAACAATAAAAATCACAGCAGAGATTTTTCGAGCGAGTTTCGATTTTCGGCATCGCGCAGCGGGGGTGCTGGTGGCCAGAATGTGAATAAGGTAAATACCAAGGTTGAGCTGAGATTTTCGATTACCGAATCGCAGCTACTAACCGATAATGAGAAGGAGCTGCTGCTAAAAAAGCTAAAGAATAGAATTACCACCGAGGGGGAACTTATCATCGTATCGCAAACCGAGCGTTCGCAGCTGGGTAATAGGAGACGGTGCGTGGAGAAATTCTATGCGCTTCTGAAGGAGAGCCTAACCCCACCCAAGAAACGAAAGCCAACCAAGCCAACCCGAGCATCGAAAGAGCGAAGGCTGGAGAAGAAACGTTACAAGGCCATTAAAAAGGAATTACGAAAAAAACCACGCATATAATGGAAGATATAAACCCCATTGGGCCAAACCCTAACATACTGAGGGAGCTAAAAACCACGGCAATGCCCTTTGGCAAGTATAAAGGGCGTAAGATATACACCCTGCCAGAACACTATCTGGTATGGTACAATCGCAAGGGCTTCCCTCAGGGCAAGCTGGGAGTTTTGCTAGGCACCATGTACGAAATTAAGCTTAATGGGTTGGAGTATCTGCTTAAACAGATTAACCCATAACCACACAATATACTTTAAATGAAGAAAATAACGCTACCTGATAGCCATTACGCATTATCAAAGCAGATAACAATTAGCTCGTACCATGCCGATATGGATAGTAAGCTTACCATTCCATCGATTTTTATTCTTTGCCAGGAAATTGCATGGGAACACGCAACCCTAAACGGATTTGGATACAAGGATTTAAAGGTGCATAACTCGTTCTGGATACTATCACGTATTCATATAGAGATTGACGAGCTACCCAAATGGGCTCAAAGCGTTAACCTAACATCATGGCCAAGCGGCATTGAGGGTCCCTTTGCGCTCAGAGATTTTATTCTTAGAAACGGGGCTGGCAAAACGCTTATTAAGGCAACATCGAGCTGGGTAATTGTTGATGCCACCACACGAAGGCCAAAACGCCCTGACACGTTCAAGAACACCATGCCCATCTGCTCCGATATTAGGGCAACAGAAACCAACGCCCCACGAATTAGGCCGTCCCAAGGCGAAACGGTTGCGGAGATACGGCACAAGGTAGGTATTTGCGATTTGGATATAAATAATCACATAAATAACGTTAAGTACACCGAATGGGCGCTAAACCTTATGCCCTACTCGGAATACAAAGAAAAAACCGTATGCTGTATAGATGTTAACTACCTATCGGAGGGGTTTTATAATGATATCTGCATTCATAAACTCGAACGTACCGACGATAAATGCCTATTAGGTAGCATTATCAGAGAAGAAGATGGTAAAGTGCTGGCGTTGGTAAGTTTTACGCAAAGAAGGTAAACTGGCGCTTACCAATAGATATAAAGTTGAGGTTACCCCCAATTATTCGTTCAAATAGTTACTTTCTCTTACAGCGACTAAGTGTCACAACCAATTGTGCTGCCCAAAATTGGGCTCGACTATGTTGGGGTTCGCCGCATTTGCATTCATCTTTTACAAATTTGATGGATAGTGCATGGTTAAAATAGTAAACTGTGAGTTATAAGCAGTGAGCAGTGAATGCGGGTTAAAAGGGATGTGCTGTAAGCTGTGGCAGGCTGGTTACAGATTTACAAAACCTGCTACTACTCAGCAATTACCGTAAATCAATAATCTCTATTCCGTTGTGGTTTTGGGGGTTAAATACGAAGTCGGAATCCTTAAAATCTTTATTTGTACTGAATTTGGAAACGGAAATGATATAGTTTAGCCCATCCTTACCTTGATATTTAATTAGCACGGGGTCGAGCGATTCCTTTTTTAGTAGAACCCGGATTAACGAGTAGGGCTCCGACAAATCTTTGGGGTAAAGTTCAAGTTCGTATAAAATGCCCTCCTTTTCGTGCTTTTCTCCAATATATTTCGAGTTAAACTCCTGGCCATAATCGCTAAACAACTTTGTGGGATCGTCGAAAAAACCACCTTCAAGGGTTGTGGGTTGGGATATGGTAACCTCATTTACCTCGGGTATAAACTGCCACTTTGTGCTACCATCAAAATAGAGGTTCATGCCCATTAAGTCGAGGGAATACTTTTTTCCCATAAAACGCAATGTACCCTCATGGGTATCGGTAATTCCTTCCTGTAAATTTTCGAGTGTAAACAAGAATTTGGCCTCAACAGAACTATACGATTGCGTTTTTTCGGAAAATTGACGTGCCAAATCTTTGCCAAGTGGTGCAATTTGCGCAACGGTAAAAACTGATACAGAGAGTAGTAAGGCTATGGTAACTGAAATTTGTTTCATCTGAGTAATAATTATTGTTTTACAAATATTTAATCCTTGTAAATGCCAAAAAGCACTACGCGCTTGCCATTGCAAATATTAAGCCAAACAAAGCTACAGATGCCAAAACATACCGTAACACCTAGGAATCTAGGCCTTTAAGAATATGCTCTAACGACAGCTCATCCTGAATAAGCACCTGTCTCGCCTTGCTTCCCTCAAAGGGCCCAACAATGCCTGCAGCCTCGAGCTGGTCAATAATTCGGCCTGCCCTATTGTATCCTATTGACAGCTTTCGCTGAATATGTGATGTTGAGCCTTGCTGAGTAGAAACAATGAGGCTTGCCGCTTCTTCGAATAGTTCATCGCGTTTTTTAAGATCAACCTCCGAGCTATCCTCGGCCGTATCGCCAACATACTCGGGCAAGTTAAATGCCGAGGGGTAACCTTTCTGATTCCCAATAAAGTCGGTTATCCGTTCAACCTCAGGGGTATCGACAAACGCACACTGAAGCCTCACCATATCGTTACCGGTTGAAATTAGCATATCGCCCTTACCAATAAGCTGGTTTGCTCCAGGTGAATCGAGAATAGTACGCGAATCTATCATTGAGGTTACCCGAAACGCTATTCGAGCAGGGAAGTTGGCCTTAATTACCCCCGTTATGATGTTTGTTGTGGGTCGTTGGGTTGCAATTATCAGGTGTATCCCAACAGCCCTTGCAAGCTGCGCTAAACGCTGAATGGGGTTCTCAATTTCACGCCCAGCGGTCATAATTAGGTCGGCAAACTCATCAACAATAACCACGATATAGGGTAAGAATTTATGCCCCTTATTGGGATTTAGCCTACGGGCAACAAATTTTTCGTTGTACTCCTTAATGTTTCGCACATGGGCCGCTTTAAGCAAATCGTAGCGCGCATCCATCTCGATACAAAGCGAGTTAAGGGTATTTATTACCTTCTGCGTATCGGTTATTATGGGTTCCTCGGTATCGGGTAGTTTCGCCAAGAAGTGCCTTTCAATCTTATTATACAGGGTTAGCTCAACCTTTTTGGGGTCGACAAGCACAAATTTTAGCTGTGCCGGATGCTTCTTGTATAGTAACGATGTAATAATTGCATTTAAACCTACCGATTTACCTTGCCCTGTTGCTCCGGCAATTAGCAGGTGGGGCATTCTGGTAAGATCAAAAACAAATGTCTCATTCGATATGGTTTTCCCAAGGGCAACGGGCAAATCGAACTTGCTATCCTGAAATTTAGTTGAACGAAGTATTGAGTACATCGAGACCACTTCGGGTCGTTGGTTGGGCACCTCAATACCAATGGTACCCCTACCCGGTATTGGAGCAATAATTCGAATACCCAAAGCGGCAAGGCTTAGGGCAATATCATCCTCTAGGTTTTTAATTTTACTAATACGAACCCCTGGCGCAGGCACTATTTCGTAGAGTGTTACCGTGGGGCCAACCGTTGCCAAAATTCGGGCAATTTTAATGTTGTAGTTACCAAGTGTTTCAACAATTTTATTCTTATTCTCGAGCAGCTCCTCATCCGATACGGGTGCCTCTTTATTTGTATGCTCTTCAAGTAGTTCGAGCAGCGGGCGCTGATATGATGAGAGATCGAGCGTTGGGTCGTAAAAATCGGTCTCATCCTGCTTTTGCTCAGCCGCTGTCTCCTCGGTAATTCGCTGTACCTCAATCTCCACCTCGTCGTCTTCTGCAGGTTTATTTTTTTCAGTTGCTGCGGGTTTAGATTCTGTTATGGAAGTGTCAAAGGGAGTGCTTTCTATTTTTTCGTCTTCCTGAAAAACCGATGCCATAGGAGTATCCGCTTCAATGGGCAGCTCGTTTAATACAACCTGTCCTGGCGAATCATCCATAGGTTCGGTTTGCGGTTCTTTTTCTTCGGCAGATACAACACGCTCGGTATCTTTTGAATGGTGCAGGGTGCGACTTCTCTTTACAGATTCGATAACCCCACGCACTAGGCTTTTAACTTTTACCACAAACTTGTCGCTAATGAAAAAAAGGTACGAAAAACTCAAAATAATTAGTAGGAATGCGGTACCCGTTTTCCCTATAAAAGCGTTTAGCCATCTCGAGATAAACAGCCCATGCTGCCCCCCTAACCCGCTACCTAAGTAACCACCGGTCTCATCGAAAAGATAACCAAGAATTAGCGAAAGAATAAGCATACCAACCAACCCTCTGAGAATGGTTTTACGCAATGGCAACACCCTCAACTTTAAGAGTCGTAACCCACCAATACCAATTAAAAAAGGTACTATAAAGGAAGCTACTCCGAACCAACGGTTCATAAACTGCGAAGCAAAAGTAGCACCAACCTTACCCGCCCAGTTATCGGCTCTAATGGTTGCATTTGAGAACACCGATTGCCATTCGAAACTCTGGTCAACCTTCCAGCTAAACAGAAAAGATACAAAAGCTAAGGTTAGGTATAGGGCAAAAAGTAGAACAAAAAAGCCTAAGGTAAACCTAACGCGCTCATCCTGTAGCATCCTCTTTTTCCCTTTATCCCCTTTTACTTGTGTTTTTTTGTTGCCTCTCATTTTCGCCATAAAATCTTATATAAAACTAAAGAATATGAAGTAAAAAACCCTTACAAAGTAAGGGAAATATTCCGATTCTACGAAAAGTGATTTGTAATATAATCACTTTATCAACTCGATAAGTTCATTAAGCACATCATCCCCTATCTCCTCATAATCGGGAGTAATAATAAACTCATCGCTTGAAATTTTCGATGATTTGATGGTAGTTGCCCAAACATCCATTCGCTGGTCGAACAGAACTGTGGAAAATTTAAGCATCACACCTTCAATTTGATGGAAAGGGGTATTACTATTGGGGTTTGGTATGCTAATCTCGTTTGTGTAGTATATATCAAATGGAGCTTTAGTAGAATCGGTAAAGATTGCCTTAGCCACACAACAATTATAGCCAAGATATTCGATATAATCGGTAGTTTTGGTTATAATAAACTCGGGCATTTTACGGTAAGCAAACGGGTAGCTATTCGATTTAATAGCCTCCTGATAGAATAACTTTTTATTGAGCAGCTTAATAAGTGTATAGGCCTTGTTATCCTTTTTATTCTGAATAAATGCAAACGAAAAAGCACCCGATAACCCCTCAACCTTATTTATAGTGTTGTTATCCTTAAACTTAATAACCATACGATCGGGGCGCATATTTGCATCAAATATTGAAACCGCTACCGAGTCTTCAAATTCAATGGCATAATTAATATACCCTTCGCTAAAATCTTTTTGAGCAATTCGCGAGCATCCGTTTATTAAAATAAGGGTAAGCATCAGGAAAAAGGCGGGTAAAATTTTTTTGCCTGCTATGCTAAGTAATTTCTTATAATAAGTAGTTGATGCCATAAACAAATATAAGTATTTTTTAAAGGTTCAACAAGAAGACACCCTACAAAATTAAGCAAATTAGATGTGAGATATATTATTAATATCTCTTGCTAAAACCAGCTTTACCTTAAGCTAAACTTTTGGCAAATTATATGCTAAAGATAATATTTTAGCTTGCAAAAATTACGCCAAGTAATTATTTATTTCACTATTGTCCTGAGAATCCCTAATATTGATTACTAGATTCTTCACTCCACCGCGTTACGTTCAGAATGACAACATGTTAGATGTAAGAAGAGGGGGCTTGACCAAGCCCCCTCTTACCTATAAAACCTGTTATGAACTTGTCGTTCTGAGCATTAGCGAAGAGTCTCAAAAGATTTACCGGACAACAGCGTATTTATTTATAAAATACAGGTAATTCTATTTTCCGTTTAATCCCAATTATTCATGCGAATAATTGATAATTTCGAAAACGGCTAAAGTTCGCAACCAATCTTGTTGCCCAAAATTGGGCTCCTCTATGTCGAGGTAACCCGCATTTGCATTCATCTTTACCAAAAAAGGTGAATAATGTGGGTTAAGTAAAGCTTTACTCGCTGTACCCTAATTTAGGGTTAAGATAATTGTTACCTTTGCAAAAAAACAGAACGTGTATACGTGGGGAGATAACAGACGATTTAACAGCTACACCAGCTATATTAAGCGCAAATTTGGTGCACGAATTCAAAAGCTTACGGTTGATGCTGGCTTTACATGCCCCAACCGAGACGGAACTCTGGGTGTTGGTGGATGCACATACTGTAATAACGACTCGTTTAACCCAAGTTACTGTAGTCCCCATAAATCGATTACAGTTCAGCTATCCGAAGGTGTAGAGTTTCATCAGTTCAGATACAGGAGAGCTAAAAACTATTTGGCTTACTTCCAAGCTTACTCAAACACCTACGCTCCCTTAAATAAGCTCGAAGAGCTTTACAATGAGGCGCTTTCCTTTCCTAATATTATGGGACTAGTTATTGGTACTCGCCCCGACTGTGTTGATATTGAGAAGCTGGACTATTTAAGTGATTTGGCTAAGAAGTATTATATTTCTATTGAATTTGGGGTGGAATCGTGCAATAACAATACCCTTATGAGGATAAACAGGGGGCATACCTTCGAAAAATCGGAGTGGGCCATTACCGAAGCCGCTAAGCGTGGATTAAATGTAGGGGCACACCTCATTATTGGCCTGCCGGGCGAAAGCAAAAACGATATTCTAAAACAAATTGATGCAATAAATAGCTTACCGCTAACAAGCATAAAATTTCACCAACTTCAAATTATTAAAAACACCCAGATGGCTTTGGATTACGCTAATCGCAAAGATGCATTCAGCCTTTTTACCATGGATGGTTACTTGGAGCTTATGGTTGATATTATTGAGCGATTAAACCCAGAGCTAGTTATTGAGCGTTTCTCGGGCGAGGCGCACCCCACCACCCTGATTGCTCCCCACTGGGGTAAGTTTAGACACGATCAACTTCTGCAAAAATTTGAAAAACTTCTGGAAGAGAGGAATGCCTGGCAAGGGAAACTATATAATGCTACACACAAAATTTGAAAATTTTATATGTAGCATTCTGTTTGTTGTTTATACTTAATCCAATTATCAACCTTAACCCTATTACTATAAGGTTAACCCTAAGTATTAGGTGCCTATATATCAACAAAAATGATAAAAATCACCATGGGTCTCTTAGGATAATTTATTGTGTTTAGTACTTTTAACGTATAAACAATTGACTAACTCGGCATGTCGCAAAACACTGCTAATAAAAAAACCTCAAAATATAGAACCCCATTAAGTCGAACTCTGACTTTACTCCTACTGGTATTTGTATCAGTTGCAGCAAATGCAACCTCACTAAAAGTTGGTATCTATCAGAATAGTCCGAAAGTTTATATCGATTCCGATGGAAAACCTAAAGGGATGCTAGTTGCTATTACTGAAGAGATTGCCCAACGCGAGGGTTGGGAAATAGACTATATACTTGGAACATGGAATGAGAATATTAAACGGCTAGAAAATTCTGAAATAGATGTTCTTCTCGATTTATCGTACTCAGATGACAGGGCAAATCGTTTTACGCTTAATAAAATTTTTGTTATCGACGATTGGTTAGAGATATACATACCCGCCGGAACACAGCTAAAATCCATAAAGGAGCTCAACCACAAAAAGGTAGCAGTACTTGAAGGCTCTATTCAAGAATATTTTTTCTTACAAGAACTAAAAGAAAATCTAAAACAAACAATTCAAACCGTTCCCTTCCCCGATTATGCCAGCGCAGTAAAATCGCTGGAGAAAGGCTTTGTTGATGCGATTATTACCTCACGTTTCTTTTTTCTATCCAAAGATAAAACAGAAAACATCTGGTCGTCATCGATAATTCTTCGGCCGTCGTACACTTTTTTTGCTTTCCCCAAAAACCAAAATCAGGATATAGTTAATGCTTTTGATAAGCACCTGATGGATATGAAAAATGATTCTGAATCGGTTTACTATAAAGCCATTAGACATTTAATTAAGCCTGAACCCGAATACAATCGCACCAAAATAATTAAATGGTACCTAGCCATCGGCGGGATGGTTGTTTTGATAACAGCATTTTTTTTAATAGTACTTAGAATTAAAGTTAAACAACGGACAGAGAAACTTGAAAAGCGTAACAAAGAATTTAAGGATATAAATGATAGGCTAAAAAAACTTATTGCTAACCATAAAGTAGCCGAACAGGAGCTTGTAAAGTTTCAATTCATGGTAGAGAATGCACGACAAGAGGTGTACCTAATTTATCCCGATGGAAAAATTGCTTATGTAAATAAATCGGTTACCAATAGCTTGGGATACACTACCGATGAGCTTTTAGGCCAAGGGGTTGAGCTTTACGATCCGGTATATAAAGATAGCTACTACGACTACTTTCTAATACTAAAAGACAGAGAAATACCCGCATACGAAACCATACACCATACCAAAGGGGGACGAAAGCGGAATAAAATAATAAAAGCATTCTATCTTAAGATTGGCGTTCAAGAATTTATTTGCGAATATGCTGAGGATGTAACAGAGCAAAAAAAATCAGAAAAAGCATTGGTTGAGAACGAGATGCTTCTTCATACCCTAACAAAAATATCTCCGGTTGGCATATTCAGAACAACAGCCGAGGGCTACACAACGTATGTAAATCCTAGTTGGTGTACACTTTCTGGTTTAAACCCCGAAGAAGCCTTGGGCTACAATTGGGTAAATGCAATGCACGTAGATGACAGAGAACGAATTGCGCTAGGTTGGAAACAGGCAACCAACAGAGGTGCTACATACGAAGCCGAATATCGCTTTGTACACCTAAACGGCAAAATAGTTTGGGTGCTTGTAAAAGCTGTGCCCGAAATGAATAAGAATAAAATTACAAGCTACGTTGGTACCACAACCGATATTACGAAGCAAAAGCGAACCGAGAGGTTGCTACAACAACAAACCGAAGAGGTAAGAGTGCAATCAGAGAAGTACCTCGAACTAATAGACCTAGCTACTGATGCATTCTTCCATAGTAACTCTATAGGTAATCTTATAATGGTAAACAATGCGGCTTGCACCCTTACTGGGTATAGCAAGGAAGAGTTGCTTCAAAAAAATCTAATCGATCTATTTCACGATGAAGAGCTTGATAATAGTCCGCTACAATACGATTTACTTAAACAGGGCGCAATACTTAAAGTCGAAAGGCAAGTGCAAACAAAAGAGGGCGAATTTGTGTACGTTGAGATGAACTCGAAAAGAATGCCCGACGGAACCTATCAATCATTCTTTAGAAATATAACCAATCGAAAAATAAACGAAAAGCTGCTAAAGCTAAAAAATGCCGAGTACAAAGAGCTCAACGAGCAGCTAACCGTTGCCAGGGCTAAGGCCGAAGAGAGCGATAAGCTAAAATCGGTTTTTCTAGCTAATATGAGCCATGAGATACGTACCCCAATGAATGCCATTTGCGGCTTTACACAGCTGCTCGGTCGCAAAACAATTGATGATCAAAAACGAAAGTACTACATTGATATTATTAACGCCAACAATCAGCAACTTTTAGGTATTATAAACGATCTTGTTGATATATCGAAAATTGAGTCGGGGCTTGCTACCATAACAAAAAGCGAATTCAATATAAACCTAATGCTCGACAACCTAGTACAAACGCTAATACCTACCACAAACACTCCCGACGTAGCGCTAATATGCAAGAAAGGTTTACCCAATACTCAAAGCTCAATAATTGGCGATGAAATAAAAGTGAGGCAGATTTTAACCAACTTTTTGGTAAATGCCATTAAGTTTACCCATAAGGGAAGCATTAAGATAGAATATACGCTAAACGAAAGTAACATGCTTGTATTCAGCGTTAAGGATACCGGTATAGGAGTTCCTGAAGAGTCGCAAATAAAAATATTTGAACGTTTTAATCAGATTGAAGAAACAATTAAGGATAGCAGAAAAGGTACTGGGCTTGGACTAGCAATATCGAAAGGGTTTGCAGAACTCATGGGCGGGAAAATTTGGGTAGAATCGGAGCTAGGCAAGGGCTCAACATTTTACTTTAGCATTCCGTATGCTCGTTCAGTCGAGAGAAAACCAACAATAAATAAAAAAGCAGCTCAGGAAGCCACATGGTCTAAATACACACTACTTCTTGTTGAAGACGATCAGAACTCGATGCTATACATAAAAGAGCTGCTCTTACCAAGCCAGATTAACATTATACACACCAACAATGGCGACGATGCGATTAAAACATGCAAAGATAGCACCGTAGATATTGTTTTAATGGATATAAAGCTGCCCACCATAGATGGACTAGAAACCACAAGAAGAATACGCTTATTTAATAAAGAGCTACCAATTATTGCCCAAACAGCTTATGCCCTATCGGCCGATTTACAGAAAGCCGCTAAAGCAGGTTGTAATGACTATATAACCAAACCCATATCGAGGGCAAAGCTGTTAGACACAATGGCAAAGTATTTACCCTGATGCTACCTGCTTCGCCTGTTTACAATATATATACCGCCTAGTATCAATACCCCGCCAATAATTTGGTTCGTAGTTATCGCCTCTCCCAATATTGGAATAGCTACCAAAGCGGTTATAACCGACTGCGAAAGGAGAGTAACCGACACATTAGTCCCTTTTAAATGCCCCAGCGCATAGTTAATTGAAACCCAACCACCAAAATGAGAAATCAATCCTAACCCTACCAACGAAACCCAAGTTTGCCTTGTAAACCCTGTAAGGGGATTGCCAATAAGCCCATTTATAGTGAACAGTATAACTATCATAAAAAACAGAGAGAAAGTCATAAACGTGATAGTATCAACCCGTTTACGCGAATCGAGAGTAAAGATTAAGTATAATGCGTAAAAGAACCCAGCAACTATGGAAAGCACATCGCCCATATTAAACTGCATGGTTACCCACGACTGCAATCCAATAAGGACGTTAAGCCCAACTAGAGCCAGCAGCAAACCGTACCAAAACTTTGGTGCTAATCGCTCGCGAAAAACCACCAGCGAAATTAGTCCCACCCAAACCGGGGCATTATTGGCAAGCAGCGTAGCGGTTGCTGCAGAGGTAAGAAGAATGGCCGTATTCCATAAAAACAGATCGAGAGCGAAAAAGAAGGCACCAATAAATATTAACCCTAAATCGCGTTTTGGTGGCACTCTCATCCCCTTAAAAACCCAAATGGGCAGTATAGCAATAGCTGCAATTAGTATTCGGTAAAAAGATGATACCGAACCCGGTACATTAGCAAGCTTAACAAAAATTGCCGAAAAACCAATACAAATAATTCCAAAAACCAACGCAATATAAACCAATGATTTTGAATTGCTAAGTCTCTTGAGCATACCTATTTATTTTGGGTGCAAATCTAGCAATCAAAACTGGTATTTACATCAATAAAGTAGATAAAGAAAATTGAATGGTTAATCAGCCCTCGTCTCCGCTGGGGCTGACAGGGTGCTGGTGGTCACCCCTCGATTTTGCTCAGGGTTACCCTCTAAGGATAACAACGCACTACGAAACCAAAGTACAAAGGGGGTTACACACCGAACCAAACTAACCTATTGTTAACAAAGCACTTGCTAAAACCAAAGGCTTTCTCGATGTGGCTAAGCGCATGCTTGTGGTAAAAGAAAACATGGGTAGGGTCATTCTTGTAGTACCACTTGCTAAAATCGATATCATCGGAGTAAAAATCTGTCATACATATTAGCTTACCATTGGGTTTTAGCATCGACCTAAGCTGGGCAAACTCTTTTTGGGGTTTAAAGAAATGCTCTATCACCTCGCAGCAAACAATATAGTCGTACTGCCTTTCGAGCAGCTCAATATTATTACAGAAAAAGGGATCATAGGGTTCAATATTGTACCCTTTCTCGCCCAAAACCTTACAAATTACAGGCCCTGTTCCTGCACCAAAATCTAATCCGCAGTGTTCCCCTGTAAAATCATTTAGAACCACATCGGTAATGGGTTTTGCAAATTTCCGATACCCTGGATCATAAACATCATTATTGTGAGTAAGGTATCGTTCTTTCTCATCTTCGGGGTTGGGGAAATAGTTGGGACCAACAAAAACCGATTGACAGCTTTTGCACCTGTAATATTCTCGTTTCTGATAGGTATGAAAAAGTGATGATTCGCCGTTACACAGCGTGCAGGTAGGTAACATATTGAATACTAGTTTTTTGCTTTTTACAAATATAGAATAATTTGGGACAAAAAAAGATAAACCTGTGGGAGGATAATACATAAATTGCTCCTCAATAATTTGTTCGGGTTATTTTGACATTACTTCTCAAAATAGAATGCATACTTTTCTTCAATTTCTTCAATCTCCTTTTCTTTTAAGGGTGGGAGTTCATTCTCTTTGGCTCTTTTAGAAAACTTTCCGTTACCCTGCTCCAAAAATCGAACTAGCAATGCGATGGTTTTATCGGGCATTTGAAATTCGTTATCCAGCCAAATTTTCATTGCATCAAATTTTTGAATGTAGTCAACCTCTTGGGGAATAACTTTGGTAATTGTAAAGTCAACACATTCAAACAAAAACTCAGCCATAAGCGTGGCATCAAAATATCTGTAAAAATCGATTGTGCTATTTAAAACCTCAATGTTATTATCGGGAGTTTTTTTCCACTCAATAAAATCGAGAAGCGGATGAGAAAAGCTTTCCAACACGTTTCGGTAATCATCAATTCGTTCGAGTATGGCAGCCGACACAGGAAAAATAATACCCTGAGGGGTAAAATTCATTTTTGAAAGGAGATGATGCACAATGTATCGATGAATCCTGCCATTTCCATCAACAAAGGGGTGAATAAATATAAAACCAAAGGCAATTTCTGCAGCAGTAAGCACAGGATTAAACTGATTCTCTTCGAGCATGGAGGCGGTTTCCAGTAATCCATCCATTAACGGCTTAATATCCTGCCAACGAGCCGATATATGCTCAGGTATTGGTTCGCCCGTGGTGCGGTCGTGCTCTCCTATAAATCCGCCCTGCTCCCTGTAGCCTAGCTTAACGAACCTGCTATTTTCTATTACAGCTTGCTGTAGGCGCAAAAGTTCTTTGGTGCTTAGCGGATTTCTACCAGCTTGTCCAATAGCCCTACCCCACCGTATCGCCCTATTGTGTGTTGGGGTTTCGCCCTCAATAGTAAACGATGCCTTTGAATCTTTTAGCATTAAAAAAACCGATGTTCTTAGCAGTATATCTTTATGTATATCCTTAATTACAGAACTTGTTTTTTCTGAAAGGTTTTCGTTAATAAACGCCTCGAGCTTGTCCGTTTTAAATATCAAGGGACAAAAGTTTACCGTGCCAGTGAGGTTGTTTTTAATTCGGTGGCGCGATGAATTTACGCTAACGCTACTAGCATATTGCAGTTTCTCATCTATAAGCAAAACATAATTCCCACCTTTTAAATCGGGCATATCAAGGTTTTGCTGTAGCAACCATTCATATAGAAACCAAATTCGTCTACTGTATTGCCCCAGAGGCTCACTCTTTATCCAGCTCTCAATGGTTGATTTTTCGACCCGTTCAAATAGCTTTTTAAAAAAAAGCAAGTTTATCCCCTCATACTTTAATGCAAAAACAAGATGACCGTAAAGCGTATCGTCAGGAGCATAGCTCGACGACAGAACCCTCCATTCGGGAGTGTTATAAACTCTTTTTTTTGAACTAACTAATGTTAATACTGTGGGCAAAGGCAACCTTAGCCCTAGCGCCTCAATTAAAGCACCATAACCAACCAGTAAAGCTTCCTCGGGTGCAGTACGACCCTGGAAAACGGTTATCTTCCTTGATATTTGTTTCACTACCATTGAGTTTTTGAAAACAGTTAGTAGGGCAAGATAGGAAAAAAACGATTATGAATGGAAAAAAACGATTATTTTTAGTAACGTTTGGGAAAAAACACTTATTTCCCATTGGGGTTTGAGATGCAGGATTATACGCACTAATTTCAATAGGTGAATAAAACTGTTTAGTGAAAAAATTAGTGGTACTAATTTTGCAAAAAAGGGTAAAAAGGCAAAGCTGTGGGCTACTCAATCTCAATACTATCAATCTGTTTCATTAGCCTATGGGTTTCGTATAGTGCCACAATTATTTTCTGATAGTGCAAAATATCGTCAAATTCTAGGGTGCGGCTTTTACGGTCTTTGAGCCATTTTTGGGCGGGCTGGTAGCCGCCAATGTAGAACTCCCACGCCACCTGCGGAACATTATCGAAGTACTGCGTTTTGTTTATGTAAACTTTACCGTCTTTGTATTTTGGCTTGTCTACCACATTATCGCCATCCGCGGGGTACTGGGTAATGTACTGCTCCACCACGGGGCTTTCGAGCAGGTGTATTTGGCGTATTTGCCCACCTAGCTTCACAAGCTGCCAAAAGGTGTCTTGATTTTTTGGATAGGGCACTCTGGGGAAATCTATTTTCAGAAATTCCTTGTACTTTTCTCGGTAGGTGGGCGAATGCAGAACGGCATAGATGTAATCTAAAATGTCAATTGGGGCAAAGACCTCCACCAACCCCTCCAAAGGAGGGGAGTTAGTATCTTCTTCGTTTTGAGGGTCAATTTTGCTGTCAAGTTTTTCTTTTATTTTTAATACCACTAATTCAGGGTTATCAAAAACTTCCTCATTTGTATACCGAATTACTTCATAACCTAATTCACTTAGTCTCTCTGTTCGTAACTCGTCATATTCTTTTTGTTGTAAATGAATTTTACCGTCAATTTCAATAACAACTTTTTTACTTAAACAAACAAAATCAGTAATGAAATTATCAATAATATGCTGTCTTCTAATTTTATATCCTGTTTTTTTATTTCTCAAATATTCCCACATTACTTTTTCTGCCTCTGTTGGGTTATCCTTCAAATTATCTCTCATCTCTTTAATGAGCTTGTAATTTACAGGATTAGCCGTTACATACCCAGGCTGCGAAAGCCCCTCCTTAGGAGGGGTTGGGGAGATCTTTTCGTTTGTAAAGGTTAGCCCCAATTTCTCGGCTATTTGCTTTACTATCTCGGGGTTTAGGTTGGGGGTTCTTTCTGTTGTTGGCTCAATGGTTTGCTGGGCGGTGGTTTCGGGGTAGAGGTAGAGGGGGAAGACATAACCCGTTTCTTTTGTTTGCAATGAAACAGTACATCTTTCCATAATACAATTAGTAATTAAAATATGTTGAAAATTAAATGTGCTTTGTTGTCGACAAGTTGATAAAGCAAGATTATTCGCCATTAATTGCTTCATTGTATTATAACTCGCCCTTCTTTGAAGATTTATATCATAGTATGTATATCTAAAATCAAAAGGTCTATATAAAATCTTTTTAATCCTATCTACATCGAAATTTACCTTTAATAAATTATCTTTAAACTTAAAACTTGTGGTATTAGTAATTTTAAAACTACTTAATAATTGATTGTCATTTTTATTCAAAAATACTGTTTCGACCTTTTCTTTTAAAAGGTTAAAGCTGTAATCAATAAAAAACTTATCTCTTCCTGTTTCAATTCCAGTATTAAAATTTTTAAATAAATTATCAAACTTAAAACCTTGCTTGTAGTCAATACTTCCACCAAAATTCTTTTTCACAAAAAACAAGTTTGGTTCACGCAATTCAAGGGTATTCCATTGAAAGTTATTCATGGAATTTATATTCAGAAGATTATATTTATACTCTCGTTTCCCAAATAAATCATAATGAGATACTTTACCTAACTCATTAACTCTTTTCTTTCCCGTTTTTATAAAAATATTAACTGAAACGCCTTGCATTATATCAAACACATTTTGGTCGGGCGAACCATCGGGGCAAACCTCTTTCTTCTTGGCGTTTCCGTGTAAATCTAAGATGTAAATCTTGTCGAAACTCTCTAACAAATGCCTCCGCATTTGACGATGAATAATACCATCAATAAAACTGTTGTTAGAAATGTAGGCTAATACCCCACTGCCATTTTTATCAATATAATATTGACCATAGCGTATAAATTTAATGTAGTCATCTGAAAGTGGCTGAATATTTCTTTCATCTGTTTATATTTTCATTTTTTAGTACATGTTTTTTTACTGCGTGAACGCTAAGAGATTCAAAATTTCATCTTCATGCTCTATGGCAATAGTCGTGTGTGCTTAGCGTTGAGATCAGT
>JAQVYY010000045.1 GCA_028708425.1 Bacteroidales bacterium | reverse complement strand
TAAGCACCTCGAGCATGGGCGAGCCGGTTTTAATAATCCTATCGGCTGGTAAGCCTTCCCTTAGCAGGTACTCTCGGGCAATATCGCTATAGGTCATATTAATATCGCTGATGTGATCAACAATCTTACGGTTGGTTTCCTCGGGTACTCGCTGATCGAAGCATCGGTTGCCTGCCTCCATATGGAAAATGGGAATGTGCCGTTTTTTGGCAGGGATGGCGCATAAGCAGCTATTGGTATCGCCCAGCACCAGGAATGCATCGGGTTGGACCTGCTCAAGCAAGGGGTCAATCTTTATAAGTATTTGTCCAATGGTTTCGGTGGCGGTGGCGCCTGCTGCTTCTAAAAAGTAGTCGGGCTTGCGGATACCTAAATCTTCGTAGAATATCTCGTTTAGCTCGTAGTCGTAATTCTGACCTGTGTGTACGGTGATATGCTCAATGGCTTCGGATTGGTCGAGCTTGGCCATAACTCGTGATAGGCGAATTATCTCGGGGCGGGTACCCACTACGGTCATTATTTTTAGTTTTTTCATTTGTTTTTTTGTTTGGGGGTTTTGGAGTTTGGAGGTTTAGGGGTTTAGAGGTTTAGGGGTTTTGGGGTTTAGGGTTTAATATGTTTTTGATATGGATTTTACTAATCCGTTAATTTGCCTTGTAACCTTTTCAATGTCTTCTCTTAGGTTATTGTAAGTAGTTTCATCAATAAATTGTAAGTCTAACGATAATATAAGTTGACTTAATAATTCTAAGCCACTGCTATATGCTATATTATAAAAGCGAGTTTGATCTTTTGCTGTTTTTCGCGATGAACCTTCAGCAATATTAGAACTAATTGAAATTGCAGCACGTCGCATTTGAGATACGAGGCCAAATTTTTCATCGTTAGGAAATGCATTAGTGATAATATATATGTTTTTTGTTAAAGACCTTGCGCTTTGCCAAGCACCTAGTTTTTCAAAAGAATAGGAGTACATAATTTTTTGAATTAATTTATTAGCCGTCCCCACATCCCCCGCATCCCCACAATTCCACATCCATTCAACCTCACAACCTCACAACCTCACAACCTCACAACCTCACAACCTCACAACTTCTCAACCCCTTAACCCCTTAACCCCTCAACTATTCAACCTCTAAACTCCCCAACCAATCAATTATCAAACCTCCTCAAAAAACGTATCAGGGTCATTTGCATCAAAAAACTCACTAATCCAGAATATGGTATAAAGATCTTCGTTGCCGATGTTGGTAATGTTGTGTGTGTACCAGATTGGCATATCAACAAACGATGGGTTTTCGCCGTTCAGCTCAAAGCTCAATATCTCGTCGGTGCCAATACGTCGCAATTCGATGCGAGCTTTTCCTTTAATTACAGCAAACCGTTCGGCTTTTCGAGTGTGAAAATGGTTGCCGCGTGTAATGCCAGGTTTTGTTGTGGAGAACGAAACTTGTCCGCCGCTATTCATCTTTACTGTTTCCACAAAGCTGCCCCTATCGTCGGTGTTTTGTTTTAAGTGAAATGGGAAGAATTTTTTGTGGTCGATATAAGAAACGAAAGAGTTAAATAGGTTGCGTTCAAAAGGATTATTTAAGTTTGGGAAAATACCCTCTTTAAAATAGTTCGCTTTAAAACTTTCTAGTAGTACCAAAACCTCTGAAACTTTTTTTACCGCAGAATGCTTAAATGGAACAAATTTAACAATCGCTTCATTTGTTTCTTTGTATTGCATTGCAAAAATAATTCTCTTAATCTCCTCTATAACTTCTTCAATGTATATTAGCTTGATTGTCCCGTCAATTTCAATTCTGGGTTGCTCATTATGAGTTAGCTGATGGCAGAATGTTGCTATAAAAGAGTTGTAATGGGGATCTCCAAAAGGTCCAAAAACATTAGGAATTAGCAAGCCCGAAAACTTTGCTTTGTTTCGAATGGCCCACTCTTCCAGTTTCCACCTACTTTCTTTCTTTGATCGACCATAAGCGTTATCTTTTTCTTCTTGGGTTGAAGATGTAAAGACAATATGTGGTTTTGTGTTGGTTGTTTCACAGGCATCAATCAGTCTGTTTACTAAATCAATATTGGTTTCATAAATCGTATTAGGATCGTTATGCCTATTTAGCCCTGCAAGGTGAACAATTACATCGCACTTTTTTACAAAAGTTTGTAATAGTTTTTGATTGGTGAAATAATCTTTCTTGAAAGAGATTCTTTCTACCTTTTCATCAAATTTAAGGCTATTGTACAGGTTTGTGCCAATAAACCCGTTTTGGCCTGTAATTCCAATTTTAATCATATGTAGAGCTTAGTTGGTTTTTATGTGATTTTTAATCTGCAATGTGTGATCTGTTATTTGTTTTAGCTATGAAACATTGGTGTAATAAAATTATTTTGAAATGGATTTTTTTAAACCAATTGTCATTTTTCTAATAGTGACTAATTCTATATTTAATTTTTCAAATTCAATAGGGCTTAAATAATCTAAATTTTCAGCGATAATTAGCTGAGTTTCTAATTCAGCAATTGAGCCTAAGGATATTGCTAATAAGTGAGAGAATTCTTTTATAGATGTTCGTGCAGCTCCTTCGGCAATATTTGAGGGGATAGAAACTGCACATCGCCTGATTTGATTGGTTAACCCATAGAGTTCAGCCTTAGGAAATGATTCTGTAACTTTATATATTTCAGTTACCAGAAGAATTGATTTTTTCCAAACGTCTAAATCATGGTGGGTTTTCATTTTTTTTGGTTTTTTTAATGTGTAATCTGTAATGTGTGAACTGTGATGTATGATCTGTCGAGGTGTCAACCCTATTTAGGCATTGACAGTGCACCGCTCATTACTCATTACTCATTACTCATCACTCATCACTCATCACTCATCACTCATCAAATCCCTTTTAATTATTTCCAATTTCAGCAACAATTCTTTCATCCCCTCCACATCGAGCTGATGTGTGTTATGCGAGTGGTAATCCTCGATATTGGTAATATCCTGCTGTCCTTGTACAAAGTATTTATCGTAGTTTAGGTTGCGGGTGTCGCAGGGTATGCGGTAATATTCACCCATATCAATGCTGTTTGCCATTTCTTCGCGAGTAACCAGCGTTTCGTAGAGCTTTTCGCCGTGCCGTGTGCCAATAATTCGTTCTTCGCCATCTGATTTGTATAGCTCTTTTAGTGCTTTTGCTAACACTGTAAGGCTAACGGCGGGTGCTTTCTGTACAAACAGGTCGCCATTTTGCCCATTTTCAAAGGCAAATAGTACTAAGTTCACCGCATCTTCTAAAGTCATCATATAGCGGGTCATATTTGGGTCGGTGAGGGTGATATCCTTGCCCAATTTAATCTGGTCAACCCATAGGGGAATAACTGAACCTCTACTGCCCATTACGTTACCGTACCTGGTGCAGCAGACTGTGGTTTTGGCTTTTGGTCCTAAGGCGCGCCCCTTGGCAATGGCAACTTTTTCCATCATGGCCTTGCTAATACCCATTGCATTTATGGGGTAAGCGGCCTTGTCGGTACTCAGCACCACAATGTTTTTTACACCGTGTTGAATTGCCGAGTCTAGAACATTTTCTGTTCCTAACACATTTGTGCGTACCGCTTGAATTGGGAAAAATTCGCAGGATGGCACCTGTTTAAGTGCTGCTGCGTGAAATACGTAGTCAACGCCCATCATGGCACCATCAACGCTGCGTTTTTCTCTCACATCGCCAATGTAATATCTTACCTTTGGACTGTTAAGTTGGTGGCGCATATCGTCCTGCTTCTTCTCATCGCGCGAAAATATACGTATTTCACTAAAGCGGTCGTCATACATAAACCTATTTAGCACCGCGTTGCCAAATGAGCCCGTTCCGCCGGTTATAAGTAGCGTTTTGTTGTTAAGCATTTATAATGTTTTTTGTCGTTTATTGGAACACTGATTTTGCTGATTTGCGCTGTTCTTTGTCCGCAGATTACACAGATGAACACTGATTGTATTTGTTTTTTTCCACGGATTACACAGATGAACGCAGATTAATGCGTTTTTTTTTCCACGGATTACACGGATTCAACTGTCCACAGATTACACGGATTAGCACAGATTGGCACAGATTCTTGTATTCTTTATTTGTGAAAATCTGAGTAATCTGTGGATATCATTTTATTCAGGTTAATATTTGTGGAAATCTGTGGATATCTGTGGATATTTATATCTGCGTTCTAATCTTTATTTGTGAAAATCTGCGAAATCTGTGGATATCCTTTGGGGTTACCATTTGTGAAAATCTATGGACATCTTATTAAAGTATAACTCTCTTATATTGAAGACTTGAAGTGCCAAAGTTTATAATCAATCCAAGCCTTTTATCTGTGCACTTCAAATAATTAATAACTTGGGCTAAATGTTGTGAGTTAATTGTATCTATTGCTTTTAACTCAATAATTATTTTATCAAAACAGATAAAATCAGCAATGTATTTTTTATTTAAAACTTGTCCTTTGAACTTAATATCAAGAGACTTTTCTTTAACAAATGGTATGTTTTTTTCTCTAAATACTATTGATAACGCTTCCTGGTAAACAGGTTCGAGGAAACCGCATCCTAACTCATTGTGTACCTCCATGGCACAGCCTATTATATCGTAGGTTTCTTCTTTGTAGAGGTATTCTTCCATTTTATCCTCAGATTATTTTCTACTGATTACATAGGTTCAATTGTCCACAGATTGATGCATTTATTTTATCCACTGATTACACAAATTAACACTGATTGATGTTTTTTTTTGTTTGCAGTTTCCACGGATTGATTTGCCCGCAGATTAAATGGATTAGCATAGATTCTTATGCTTTTTATTTGTGGTAATTTGTGAAATCTGTGAACATATTTTTGGGTTACTATTTGTGTAAATCTGAGTAATCTGTGGACAACTTTTAGGGTTATTATTTGTGCAAATCTGAGTAATCTGTGGACATATTTTGGGGTTACTATTTGTGTAAATCTGAGTAATCTGTGGACAACTTTTAGGGTTATTATTTGTGCAAATCTGAGTAATCTGTGAACATATTTTTGGGTTACTATTTGTGTAAATCTGCGAAATCTGTGGACATATTTTGGGGTTACTATTTGTGCAAATCTGCGAAATCTGTGGATATCTTTTTAAAGGTGAAAATTTGTGGATGCCTATCCAAAGAACTTCTTTAAAAACCCTTTCACCTTACTCCCATTCTCATCATCGGTGTAGTATCCCTGCCCATAGCCGTAGCTGTTATTGTAGCCGTACCCGTACCCGTAGCTGTAACCATACCCGTATCCGTAGTTATATCCATATCCGTAACCTCGGGGCTTTTTAAAGTCGTTGAGCAGCAGTGCCATGTTGGTTATGGTTTTCGATTTCGATAGGTCCTCCACCAAATCCAGAACATTTCGTGAGGTAAACCTGTGCCTTAGCACGAATAGGGTTGTGTCGCAATGTTGGCTTATTAGCACCGCATCGGTAACCACCGCAATGGGGGGCGAGTCTATCACTATAAAGTCGAACTCCTGCTTTAGGGCGGCAACCAGCTCATAGGTCTTTTCACTCGCTAGTAGCTCAGCAGGGTTGGGTGGGATAGGCCCCGAGGGCATTATCGAGAGGTTGGGTACGTAGGTAGTTTCCACAATATCTTCCCATTTATCTCTACCAATAAAGTAGGTGCTTAGCCCCTTGCTGTTATCGGCTCCAAAAAGGGTATGTATCTTGGGTTTTCGCATGTCGAGTCCCAGTAGTACGGTGCGTTTGCCCAGCATGGCAAGGCTTACCGCTAGGTTCGAGGCAACGAACGATTTACCCTCGCCGCTAATGGTTGAGGAGACCAGTATCACCTTGTTGTCGTCTTTGCGTAGCATAAAATCGAGGTTGGTACGCAGCGCCCTAAACGATTCGGCGAATGACGATTTTGGCTTATCGAAAACCGGCAGTAGGCTCTCGTACGGGTTGTGCCCAATGGTGCCCATTAGGGGAACCCTGGTTTTTTTGCCAATGTGCGATGGGTCCTGAATGGAGTTGTTAAGCTGATCGAAGAGTAGGATTAGCAGCACGGGGATCATTAATCCCACCAAAAAGCCCATGGCGTAGTTAATTGTTCTTTTAGGTTTTACTAACGTGGCCAGCTCAGGCATTGCCTCGTCAATTACCCTGTTATCCGATACGTTGGATGCTTTTGCGATTCCTGCCTCAATTCGCTTCTCCATTAGGTAGGTGTAGAACTTCTCATTAATGCTATACTTGCGCTCCATATTTACTAGCTCGCGCTCGGTAACGGGCAGCATGCGCAGCTCCTTCTCGTGGTTGGCAATCCTTCGGGCTATCTCCTTTATTTGGATGCCGTTCACCTCGCGCATCCCCTCTAGCTTCTCGAATAGGAGGGAGATTAGGCTCTCGATACTCTGATTAATCCTTACCACCTGAACATTGTCGTTATTAACCGTAAGTAGCAGCCCATCGCGCTCTAGCGATAGCGTATTAAGCTGCCCTACGATTGATGCAATCCCCGACTCTTCAATGCCAATGGTGGCTGGCGACACCAAGCCCTTTAGATCCTTTCTATCCTTTAGGTATTTCTCTAGGTAGTCGAAGTACTCCAGCTGGAACGCGAGGATATTCTTTTCGGTGTATAGCGTCTCTAGCCGCTCGAGCAGGGCACTTCCCTCGGTGCTTAGGTTGATTATGCCCTTTCCTGTTCTAAAATTTTGAAGTAGCAGCTCTGCCCGTCGTAGCGAATCGGTTATCCCATCCAGCTGCTCATCCACAAAGCTAATGGTGTTTATGGCAGTTTGCATCTTCTCGTTCAGATCGTTACGTATATATACCTCCATCAGCTTATTTAGGAAGTCGGCCTCTTGCTGCGCCACAAAGCCGCTGCTCGATAGGGTAAGTAGGCTCCCCTGCTTATCGTTGAGCTCAATCTCTATCTTTTTCATGTAGTTAACGGCCAGCCCATGTGCACTATTCATTACAAAGTAGTACTTTTTCGATTGGCTTTGTTGAAATGTTTCCGGATCCCTTAGGTTTAGAGTGAACGCAAAGCGGTTGTCGGTATACCTTTTGCCGAACTGCATCCTCTGTTCGGGTGTGCCATCATCAAAATCAATAGTATACTCTTTTTCCGATAGTATGTTGATATACACGGGGTATCCTAAAATATTTGCATCTGCAGAGTCCACCTCAACCACAAAGGGCGAACGGTTATACATTTTGCTTTCGGCAATTCCCCTTCGGCCCACATTTACGTAGGTTATCATAAAGTCGGGCAGCTCGTCAATGGCGGTACGTGCCAGGGTGTACGATTGCAGAATGCCCATCTCATTCTCAATGCGTTTTCTGTCTTGCACCAAGTTAAGCTCGCGCATAAGGGTTTGCACGCCTTGTCCCACCCTACGCCCATCGGCATTACCCACCAGCAGCGAGGCTTTTACCGAGTGCACCTGCTCCGAGTAACGGTTTACTAGGTACGACACAAATAGCCCAGCAAATACGCATATGGCTATCCAGTACCATTTTGATAAAAAGAGGAGGAAGTATCGTTTTAAATCGAGGGTTTCCTCTTCAATGTGGGGGTAGTTGTTGTTTGGGTTTTCCATAGAAATATTATTGCAAGTTAGGTACTTAGGTTGAGGTTGAGGTTGAGGTTGAGGTTTAGGTTAAGGTTTAGGTTGAGGTTAAGGGTCAGGTTAAATAGCTTATTAGTTTATTTAAATCGAAGATTAATAAGGAATATTCGTCAATCAATCTTTTAGTAAAATCATCCTCAAAATACTCTATTTTGTTACCATAAAGTAAATGGTTTTGGGTTTCAAATGCTGAACCTCGCGCAATGGAATAAAAATGAGCTTTATCCTTTCGCGTTTTCCTGCCAAAGGCCTCTGATATGTTTGCGGATATACTGTTTGAAGATCTTCGAATTTGTGAAGTTAGGCCATAATCCTCTGAGCGAGGTAAATTAACTGTTACTTGGTAAACTTCAATTGAAAGTTTATGCGCATTTTGCCAAACAGGCATTTCAACAAAACTTTTATACATTATGGATTATATATTGGTTTAAGCATACTAAATTCTCAACCTCAACCTTAACCTTTCCCTTTCCCCTCTTACCCCAACCTACTTCAGCACGTTAGTAATAAAATTATACATCAATATCAGCGTGCTTATGGCTGAGAACGTTAGGGTAAAGTATGGGGCGTTGAGCTGGAAAATCTTATTGCCAATGGGTTCTACAATTACCACGTCGTTGGGCAAAAGGTAAAAAGCTTCGGAGGCAAGTGCCGATTTATCGGCAAGGTTTAGCCTGTAGGTTTTGTTTCCCTTGTTGGTGGGGCGCACAACCAGCACATTTCGGCGGTCGCCATTCTCGCTTATATCGCCCACGGCAGCTATGGCCTCAAAAACGTTGAGGTTCTCGTTGAAATTTCGAATTACACCTGGGCGGCGTACCTCGCCCACTATGGTAACCTTAAAGCTGGCTAGCTTAACAATTACGGATGCATCCTTATACAACGCATTGGTTTTTTGCTGAATTTCGTTTTTCGCTTCATTTAGCGTAAGCCCTTTAACCTGGGTGTCTCCCAAAAATGGGAGCTGCACAAAACCATCGGTGCCTACCGTGTACCCGTTAAGGTATATGGATGATTCGTCGCGCCCCTGATTTAAGTACTGCACCCCTGTGGGGTTATTAAAGGCCATGCTAATCTCTGGGCTGTGCGTTACCAGCTGTATGTGTAGAATATCGCCAGCGCTAAGCTTGTAGGTGGGCGGTGTTGCCATGGGAACATCCGATGTTTCGTCGATATTCTGCATGTACATCAGCTGACTACGGCGGTTACACGATGATAGCATCACAACGAGAACGAGTAGTAGCAGGGTTATTTTTTTATTCACAATATTGTTTTTTTGTGTGTTGTGTTTTATAAGATGTTGCTGTATAGGCAAGTATGTTTTTGCCTTAGGCTTTTATACCTTTGGCCCTACACAGCTTCGCCTGGTAACCCACATGGATATATGGGAGAATTATTTAACTAAACAAAATTAGCAATAAAACCCAAATATCTATAACCATATTGAATGCATTATTGTTTAGCCCCAATTATTCATTCGAATAATTGCTGTCTCCGACAGCGACTAAGTTTCACAACCAATTTTGTTACCCAAAATTGGGCTCAACTAAGTCGGGGTAACCCACATTTGCATTCATCTTTAACAAATTTGATGAATAATGCGGGTTAGTGGGTAAAGTTACCCTTCGGCTTTGCAGACAGGCTTCCACTTTGCTCAGCCTGACCGATTACCCTATTTTGTCAAACTGAGCGAAGCCGAAGCTTAAAACCTGAAGTAGATAAACGGTTGTATATCGGCAGTTTTAAACTGCATAATTACGATGGCAACCATAATGGTTATAACAATTTTTACCCAAAGCGGAGTTTTTATAAATAGCCCTCGGTAGGCCTCTTTCCACCTAACGGGTAGTAGGTGAATGGCTAACGCCCCTAAGATAAGCAGCAGGATGGGGGCGTACGAGGTGATTACTGTACCAAACGATTGCCACCCAAACCGTGATGTGATTTGCCCATACATATCCATGGCCTTGCTGGTAGTTTCAGCTCTGAAGAATATCCAAGCAAACGAAACGATGTGAAAGGTAAAGATTCCCGAAACGATGTGTTTCCATCGGTAGGCGCGCCATTTATTTTTCGGGAAAGCTTTGCGCCAAAGCTTGTGTATTACCAGCGATAATCCGTGAATTCCACCCCAAATAATAAACCGTGTGCTTGCCCCATGCCAAAGCCCGCCAAGCAGCATGGTGAGCATAAGGTTGATATAGGTTCTAGTTTTCCCCTTACGGTTGCCCCCCAGCGGGATGTATAGGTAGTCGCGCAGCCACGATGAGAGCGAGATATGCCAACGACGCCAAAAATCGGTGATGTTTACCGCTTTGTAGGGCGAGTTAAAGTTTATGGGAAGCCTAAAACCTACGAGCAGCGCAATGCCAATGGCTATATCGGTATACCCCGAAAAGTCGCAGTATATCTGCATCGAGTAGCCATAGGTGGCCATAAGGTTCTCTAGCCCCGAGTAGCTTAGCGGACTGCCAAAAACACGGTCCACAAAGTTGATAGATATGTAATCGGAGATTATAATTTTTTTTATTAATCCGTTTAGGATTAGGAACAGGGCATGACCAAACTCCCGTTTGGTAAGGCTGAACTTTTTGTATAGCTGCGGAATAAACTCCGAGGCGCGTACTATGGGGCCGGCAACCAGCTGGGGGAAGAACGATACGTAAAACCCAAAATCGACAATGTTTTTTACGGGCTTAACCTTACCTCGGTATATATCAACCGTATAGCTAATGGTTTGAAAGGTGAAGAATGATATCCCAACGGGCAGCAAAATGCTGGTAATATCAAAATGTGTTCCTGCAATGGCATTCGATAGGTGTGCCAGAAAGTTGAAGGGTTTTAGGTTTGTTTGAAAAAGGCTGTTTATACAGTTGGTAAAAAAGTAGCTGTACTTAAAAAACGATAGCACAAAGAGGTTGATAAATACGCTGATGGTAACGTACATTTTCCTTTTCCAGCGTTCGGTGGATTTGTGGATATATAGCCCCAGAACATAGTCGCATACGGTGGAGAAGATTAGCAGTACAAAGTATAGCCCGCTCGATTTGTAGTAGAAGAAAAGGCTGAAAAGCAGAAGGTACAGGCTACGACCGAATCCCTTTTTGTAAACCAAGCTGTAGCCCAGCAGTAGTATGCTAAAGAAAATCCAGAACGACCCCTCGGTAAATAGCAGCGGACGGGTTTCGTTGTAGGTAAAAAACTGACCAATATATGCGCCTAGGTTACTCATTGGTATGCTCTAGCTTGGTGGTTAAAACATTGCGGTTATCATTGGTTAACCCCATTAGGGCATCAAAAAATAGCGAGGCTTGCAGCTTGTAACCCTTTCGGTTTAGGTGTAGCTTATCGGGTGCGCACAGGCCATCCTCTGCCCAAAGTTCAATGCTGCCCTTTCCGCCCATAACGCTGTAAAAATCCCACACGGCGCAATCATATTTTTTGGCTGCCGACACTATTTGATGGTTTGCCTTTTCAATATTAGGATTGTGGTGCTCCTTTTCAAAAAGGTGGTCGCCAGCGGTCGATAGTATGATAGCTGCATCGGGTAGGGCTTTATCTATTTGGCTAATAAGCACTTCGTAGTCTTTCCGAAATTGCTTGGTGTTAAAGTTCTTGGTGTACGCATCGTTGGTGCCCAACGAGATAATCACAATATTGGGGTTGATACTGGTTAGGTGTTGCGTAAATAGCCCCATTTTCAGAAAGGTTTTTACCGATGCGCCGTTAAGGCCGGCGGCATGGTAGTTTAGCTTGGCTTGGCTATTAACGAGGTTAATGCCATGAATAGTTAGGGTGTCGTTGGTGCTGTTTGGTTTGGCAACCGTTATCGATGAGCATGGTTGATGCAGCTTGTAGGTAACGCTCCATGCGTCGCGGTGAATGAGTTTGTGCTTCTCGGTGGGGTGTGGAATAATGTTTTGACTATTGGAGCTGAAGAAAATTTTTGCATTGTCGAAGAGCTGCTCATTCTCATCAACCTTAGTAACCGATATTGAAATTTCTCCATTGGGACTGCTGGTTGTAACCGCCACACCCGATATACCAATGTTTGCCGAATCGGTTACCCTCTGCCAGTCGCCTTTCCATTCCGCTTTTAAATCATCGGGTGGATTAGAGCCGTACAGCTGGTATGGGAATGTGAAGCCACGTGTAAATTTTTTGTCGTTTAGCCATGATGCCAGCAGCTTACGGGTGTGTCCCGTAAAAAAGTCTGCCTGTATGTGCGAGTCGCCAATGTGCATAATCGACAGCTTGCTGTTATTCTCCTTTGCATCGGTTAGCAATGTTTTTAGGTTGCTCTCCAGATTTTTGGCTCCGTATGTCGATATACTATTTTGGTCTAATCGTACAAACCATAACGGTTCGTCTGTTTTGCGTTGCTGCGTTTTTTTTAACATATCAAAAGGCGATAGAATTAGTACAACGCCTACAAGGGCAACGATAATCCCTATAAATATACCTATTATTCTGGCTTGCTTGATACTGTTTTTGGCCTGCACCTATTTTCTGTTTAGTTCGAAATATGAGTGCCAAAGTAGTAAATCTTGATGAATTTTCTAGAGTTGGGTGATTAATCGATTATTGAAAATTTAAAAACACTATTGTCCAGAGAATTCCTAATATTGATTACTAGATTCTTCATTCCACTGCGTTACGTTCAGAATGACAACATGTTAGATGTAAGAATAGGGTGCTTGACCAAGCCCCCTCTTCTTATAAAACCTATTAAAACCTCGTCATTCTGAGCATTAGCGAAGAATCTCAAAAGATTTACCGGACAACAGTAATTAAAAACAAGGCTTTTTACCTCTCTACTCTTTAACCCGCATTACTCATCAAACTTATTAAAGATGAATGTAAATGCAGGTTACCTCGACCTAGTCGACCCCAATTTTGGCCAACAAAATGGGTTGTGAGGCCTAGTCGCTGCCGTAGACTATAACTATTCTAATGAATAATTGGGGCTAAAGGCTAATTGTAAAAGCTAGGGGTGTTATATTTAATGAGCAAATTACATAATTAGTTCAGCATATTATATTATTTAATGCTTAATTAATTCAGCAATATATCGTTTAAATTTCAATCCACACCACTCCTCAACTTCGTTAAGGGTATCCGTCATCCTGAGCGAAGCCGTCATCCTGAGCGAAGCCGAAGGATAGGTAACGGGAAATTAATTATGTGAAGCTGGCTAGAGTAAACCCAAACCAGATAAAAGGGAATAAATTACTATTGGTTTTGTTGAATATAATTATTGTACGATTGCATTAACGATGAGTAGAACATCTCGGCAACCAGGTTTGAGCCGCGGAGTGTAAAGTGTACCAGGTCTTTTGATGCTAGGGCAGGGGATGCAAAGGCCCAGGCGGGCATGGAGTTTTTACCGCCCATGGCGGTGTAGCAATCCCAAAAGGCCGCGCCAGCTCTAAAGGCCGCATTACGCTGCGCATCCCGAATTAGCTCTATGTTGGGGTACGATACGTAAACGCCATCCTCGCGGCGAGCCATATCCGAAACGCCAATAAGGATAATGGAAGCTTTAGGATGGGCTCTTTTTATTGCCCGCATTTGTTGATGTAGCTGATTCTCGTAGTAGTCGTAACTTTTTACGATATGGGGAACTACATTTACACCAAACTGAAGTATAATAAGGCTAGGATTAACCATTTTGAGGGCTTGCTTTAGCGACTTATCGTCGGCTCGGGCAAAATCGGTGCCCGAACTTCCTCTGATTGCGATATTATCAATAATAATACCAGCTGGCGATTCGAGCGAAATACCGTAAACTAGCGGGCTCTCATCAGCTTTAAAGTCGATGCGAATGGTTTTTTCTTCTAGGGGTACGCTCCATGTAATTGAACTTATTTGGTTGGTTGGCTCAATAATCTCGGCTTCTTGAGTTTTTCCTCCGTATTTAAATGTGAGCATAAACGGCTCTGGTGCTTTGCCAAAGAATAGCCGACACTGTGTAAAGTTTCTTGAATTTCGAATCCTCCCCCTACGTTCAAAATCTATGTATGCCTCTCCATATCCGCCTTTCGAGAATTTTTTTCCTTTGGTAAAAAAAGAGTACCCGCCCAGCAATCCAAACCTATGCCCAACGGGCCCCTTGGCTAGGTCGGAAACCATTATTTGCCGCCAATTGTTGGATATTGATTGGTGCACAGCGCCCGGCTGATAGCTGTGGGGCACGGCATGTAAAAAACCTACACCGCTGCCCCCAAAGCGGCTTTGCAAACGGAACCTTAGGAATGAGGTAATCCTGTCGCCCTCAATTTGCGAGTCGCCGTAGTGCATAATCCTAACCTGCTGCTTTTTTGTTTGTCCATTGGATAGCGCATTAAAAAAGTTGTCCAACGACGAGAATGTGGAGTCGGGGAGTTCGATGGGCACCAGGGTGTTTTTTAGAATTTCGGCCGTGATATTTTTCCTTACCGCCAGTTTTGCTGAGTCGGTCGAGGGTTTTGGAATCGAGTCGGTATCAGTCTGTATGGGAGTAAGATGTTCTAAAGGTAGGGCATCTACTACTTCAGCTTCTATCGAAATGCTATCCATGTAGCTTTCGAGCTTTGCCAGCTCAGGAGCTAGGGTGAACTCCGATTGTTTTTTGGCCGAATCGAGCCCAAAAAGCTGTATCACAGTAGGGTATCGAAGGGTAAATGATCCCACTGTAATTTTTTTAGTTGATAATGCTAGGGCAATGACTACTAGCGCCAGCAGTACGACAAACGCAACCAGAAATTGTTTAAAGGGTTTAACCATTTGCAATGGGCGTTTGATAGTTTTGTTAGCCCTTTGGCTTTATTTTTAGTGTTTGACCGGGCATGAGCCTATCGTTTGGCAGGTTATTCGCCCTTTTTATATCCGATGCGCTAATGCCAGGATAGTGCTGAGCAATTCCCGAAAGCGTGTCGCCTCTTCGCACTTTATAGTAAATATAGTTTGGGTCGGCATCTTTGGGAGCAGAGCTCATCTGTCCACCTATTGGTCCCTTTACATATATTGTGAGCTTTTGCCCAACCCTAATCATGCTTCCGCGGATATTGTTCCAGCTTCTTAATTGCGAAACTCTTACGCCATGCTGTTCGGCTATAGTACCTAGCACATCGCCCTCCTTCACCCTGTATGTAATCCGATTACTACCCGCTGGCACATAGTGGTGGTAAGATGCCGTGTATCGACTGGGGTGTATAACGTTTTTTGGGCTAAAGTAGATGGTGTCTTTATAGGCAAAAATCTCTTGTTGCTGATCAATAAATGGGCCAATGGCTTCAAACGGGAGGCGTAGAGTCATCTGTTTTTTCTTGGCTGGTATTATATCAGCCTTATACTGTGGGTTTAAATCGCGTAGCGTTTTCATTGGTACGTTTAGCACATGCGAAACCTGCTCGAGGTGTAGCATGCCCGATACCATAATTGTATCGGTGGTAGCAGGCAATTTCATAGGTGTTGGGGTTATACTGTGCTCGCTATGGTATGCAAATGCGTAGTTAGCAGCAATAAATGCTGGTACATAGCCGCGGGTTTCGCGGGGTAGAAAGTAGTATATGTCCCAGTAGCTTCTTTTCCCTCCAGCTCTTCGTATGGCTTTATTCACGTTGCCCGGGCCACAGTTGTATGCAGCAATTACCAGAGTCCAATCGCCATAAATGGAGTATAGGTCTTTTAGGAAACGAACAGCCGCATGGCTCGATGCAATTGGGTCGCGACGCTCATCGATATACGAATTTATGGTAAGGTCGTACATTCTACCAGTTCCGTACATAAACTGCCATATCCCTGTGGCACCTACCCTCGAAACAGCGCGCGGGTTTAGTGCCGATTCGATAACGGGCAGTATCCTTAATTCAATGGGAAGACTATTGCGGTCCAAAATCTCTTCAAAAATGGGGAAGTAGAAATCTGCAAGCCCCAGCATAATTTGCACCTTGTCGCGCTGTTTATTGGTATATACGTTAATAAAATTGCGCACAATGCTGTTGTACGGGAGGTCGATAAAGGAATTCATGTCGGCTAACCGTTGTATGTAAACCGAATCGGGTAGGGGTGTGGTTTCTATTACTGTGCTATCCGATTCCACAACCGATAGCATGTTTGCTGTATCTTGTCCCGTTTGTACGTACCATAGGTTTAGAAGGCTATCCAGATTAGCGCTGAATTGCGAAATTAGCCCTAGCCCCTCCAGGGTTGTATCCCTCAATACGGGTATGCTATCCCTTTCGGCTTTTAACCGTGTTGGTATTGCTAGTAGCGTCGCTATTATTATGACGAATGAAATTTTTCTCATGTGGCTGCTCAATGTTTTTAAAGGTAAATAAAACATCTAATGGGGGCTTATCTTTTCTTTCTAAAGCTGTAAATTTAGATGTTTCATAGGATTATTAAAAGTTAAAGTTTAACCGAAGCCCTAGTGTTATGCCCGCATCTGGGTTTATAGCCATATTACTCTGAATAAGGGGCTCAATATTATAGGCCAAATCGTCGCTCATATCCCAGCTAAAAAAATGTGCATCAACATAGGCATCAATAATATTGAGTAGGTAGAATGCCGAAATGCCAATGATGGCTAAATCCCTATTTCGGCGGTATCCATTGCGAAGCACTATTAGGTCTTTTTCTGGACGTGTTCCACCAAACTCATCGTTGGGCCACTGTTTTAATGCATCTCCAAAACGCTTGTAGCCCCGTTGGTTAAAATCTATGATGTAGTAAATTGATGCCAACCCACCGTAAACAAAGGGTAGCTTCCAAGGCTTTTGATTGTATATTTGGCCCATACCAGGAACCAGAGCCGAAAACATCATGGCTGTAAATGGTGAGTGGGTATCTTTTGTTTGCACCATAAGGGCATCGGCAACGCTTGCTATATAGAATGCTGAGGCACCAATATAGCATATATTGCGCTGCATTTTGTAACGCGTCCATTTTTCCTCAAAACGATATTTCTCTTCGGGGCTGTAGTAGGGCTGATGGTACTCATCGTATATTTTTCGGTACTCTTTGTTTGCCCTATAGCCCATGTAGCCCAAGGAACCCATCCCTGCGTAAAAAATGGGTATCTTCCAGTACTGCTTGTTAATTACTTGCCCACTGCCAGGTAGCACCTGCGAGGCAAGCCATATTTTTGTAGTTGATAATGAGTTGGTTTTGGTGGTGTCTTGAGAGAGGAGTGTTGATGGGCAGCAAAATAAAAGGAGGGCTATCAAAAGCTGATGCCCCATTTTATTGCAAAACTTGGTGATAAAACTGTGGTTTGCCAAAACTCCAAGGTTAGTATGTTTACACTGGAAATGTTAAACGATGAAAGGCTCAACTTATTTTGAGCCGAAGCGGTTTACTTTTTCCATTAACTCATCGAGTTCGCCGGCCGTTCGATAGTTGATAACGATTCTTCCGGAACCTTTTTTCCCGGGTTTTACTTCAACCCCCCATCCAAAAATGTTCTGTAATTTCTGCTCTAGCTCAGCAAGTTCGGGAGTAACCTCGCTTGCTGTTTTGGGATCCTTCTTTTTTGATGCTGGTTGCATGGGTTCCGACAGTAATTTTGCTAGTTCTTCGGTTTTTCGAACCGATAGTTCGTTCTCGGTTATTGTGTGGTATAAATCTATCTGTTTTTCTTTATCTTCGACTGATAAAATTGCACGGGCATGACCCATGCCAAGTTTTCGTTCCTTTAATCCGATCTGTATTTCGCCTGGTAATTTTAGCAGACGTAAGTAATTGGTTACCGTAGCTCTTTTTTTTCCTACCCTATCCGATAGATTATCGTGGGTCAACTTACATTCATCAATAAGCCTTTGGTAGCTAATGGCAATCTCAATGGCGTCGAGGTTTTCACGCTGAATATTTTCAACAAGAGCCATCTCTAGCATCCCCTGGTCGTTGGCTGTGCGAATAAAAGCGGGAATGGTTTTAAGCCCCGCCATTTTTGCCGCGCGTAAACGCCTTTCGCCCGAGATAAGCTGGTATTTTCCGTCAACTTTTCGTACCGTTAGAGGCTGAATAATACCAAGTTTTTTGATTGATTCGGAAAGTTCATGTAGGGTCTCCTCATCAAACGTGGTTCGGGGTTGGAAAGGGTTTGCCTCTATTTTGTTAATATCAATCTCTTGAATCGAATCGTTTGTTTCTTGCCCTTCTCGTATTTCTCGTGCTTCTGCGCGCTTTTGTGGAGTTTCTGCATCTTCAATCAGAGCTCCTAAACCGCGTCCTAATGCCATTTTCTTTGCCATTTCTCGAGTGTCTCTATTTGGGGATATGCTTTTATTTTTGTGCTTCAGCAGGTTCGCTTACCGTATTGTTTTGGATTAGTTCGCGCCCCAGATTTAGGTAATTGTTTGCCCCTGTAGAACCTGCATCGTATAGAATAACCGGCTGCCCATAGCTTGGTGCTTCGCTGAGCTTAATATTTCGCTGTATGATGGTTTCAAACACCATTTGTTGAAAATGCTTTTTAACCTCATCAACAACCTGATTCGACAGTCGAAGTCGGGCATCGTACATTGTTAATAGAAAGCCCTCAATTTTAAGTTCGGGGTTAAGCCGTGTTTGTATAATTTTTATGGTGTTAAGTAGCTTGCCTAGTCCCTCAAGTGCAAAATACTCACATTGCACCGGAATTATAACCGAGTCGGCAGCGGATAGCGCATTTACGGTAATTAATCCGAGTGAGGGAGAGCAGTCGATAAGCACGTAATCGTAATCATCTTTAATAACTTCGATTACGTTTTTCAACATTTTTTCCCTGTTGGGAAGGTTAAGCATTTCAATTTCGGCACCAACAAGGTCTATGTGCGAAGGGATTAGCTCTAGCCCGTCTATCTCGCTTTTGAGTATTGCCTCTCTGGGGTTGAGCCCATCAACCAAACACTCGTAAATGCTTGCTTTAACATTTCGTAGGTCGAACCCGGTACCCGAAGTGGCGTTGGCCTGTGGGTCGGCATCAATAAGTAGTACTTTTTTTTCAAGAACGGCTAAACTGGCTGCCAGATTAATTGCAGTTGTTGTTTTGCCAACTCCTCCCTTTTGATTTGCTAGTGCTATTACTTTTCCCATGATGTAAAAAGTTTATTTTCAGTGAAAATGATTAAGGTCACAAATTTACCCGATGTGCTTAATATAAGGCAATTTTTAAGACTTCTAATATAAACAAAACCTCTGATGTTACCAACAAGTTTTTAACAATAGGGTTTTGTTCGCATTGGCAAAAATAGCTAATCTTTTTAAAAAAACGGTAGTGTTGGGCTGCTACTTGTTTGAACATTCCTGTTATTTATTATTTTTGTCGAATGAAAAATTTAGCTTTGCACCAGTGGTATGTGGTTGTGAACCCAGTGTCAGGTACCAACAGAGGAAGTCTTGATTGGCCTCAAATTCGCAGCCTTTTAGAATCTCATTCAATTGACTTCGATTTTGTATTTACGCAACGTAAGTATCATGCGGTTGAGCTAACAGTTAGTGCTATTCGCAAGGGGTACAGGCGTATTATTTGTGTTGGTGGCGATGGTACTCACAACGAGATTGTAAACGGTATCTTTTTTCAGGATGTGGTACCTACTACCGATATTACGTTGGGCTATATAGGCGTTGGAACGGGTAACGATTGGGCTAGAACCTACATGTTACCCACAGATTATTATGAGTGTGTAAAGGCTATAAAGGGATGTAAAACCTTTATCCAGGATGTGGGGCGGATAGATTTTGTTGAATCTAGATTACCACAGCAGCGATATATTGCCAATATGGCTGGGATTGGGTTTGGTGCCGAGGTGGCATCAACGGTTAATAGGTTTAAAGAGAAGGGCTTAAAAGGAAAATCTCTTTACCTGTTTAGCATTCTGAAAACCCTATTTACCTTTAAACCCTCGACGGCTAACGTGCGATTCGATGGGTTGAACTATGAGGGTAATGTGTTTAATATGGTACTGGGTATAGGAAAGTATAATGGGGGTGGGGTTATGCAGGCTCCCAAGGCCGATCCTAGCGATGGGCTTTTTGATATAACCTTTATTAAGAAGGTTAGCCGCTTTTCATTGCTTACCAATATATCAAAACTATATAACGGTAATATACTAAAACACCCTCAGGTATTGCGTTATCAATCTGCCGAAGTGCAGGTGTCGTCTCCATCAAATTTAACCATTGAGGTTGATGGTGAATCGCTGGGGTCATCGCCTTTCACTTTTAGCGTTGTTCCCCAAAGTGTTAGAGTGATTGTAGGGAATGAGTTTTCGAGAAATTAGGGAAACATCCTGCTTTTTTCGGATTTGCACAAGGTGATCTTTGCGATGCGCTAAAGCGGATCAACATCGGGAACTATTATGAGCCCCCTAAATGGTTTATATTCCATAATTCGGTTGAACTCTTGCCCTAAGATAGTTTTGGCCTTGTCTAAATCAAGGTTTCTTTCCAGTTTAAGCAGCAGATCTTTTATGTAGAAGTTTTGAACGCGATTAATGGGTGGGTCCTCTGGCCCTAGCACTCGCTGTTTAAAAACAGCTTGAAGGTTGCGGGTAAGCTGGTTGGCTGCAATTTCTAGGGTATTGCTATTTCTGTGTTTTAGTGAAATTTTGATGAGCCGGTAGTAGGGCGGGTAAAGGTAGTTACGGCGTTCGGCCAGCTGCTCGGCATAAAGTTGCTCGTAGTTATTGCTTGTAATTTGCTTAATAATAGGATGCCCTGGATTATTCGTCTGAATAATAACCTGTCCTTGCTTGTGCTTTCGCCCAGCCCTACCGCTTACCTGGACCATAAGCTGGAAGCTGCGTTCGTGGGCTCTAAAGTCGGGGAAGTTGAGCATATTGTCGGCATTAATAATGCCAACTAGGCCAACTTTATCGAAATCCAACCCCTTGCTAATCATTTGGGTGCCAATAAGGATATCGGTTTTCCCGAGTTCGAAATCGTTAATAATTCGCTCGTACGAGTTCCGGCTTCGGGTTGAGTCAAGATCCATCCGCTCAATGGCGATATCGGGGAAAAAGATGGCGAGTTCCTCCTCAATCTTTTCGGTTCCAATGCCCTTGGTGCTTAACTTGTTGCTACCGCAGGCTAGGCACGTTGCAAGGTTTTGGGTGGTGTAACCACAGTAATGGCAAATAAGGTTATTGCTATGCTTATGGAGCGTTAGGCTCACGTTGCAGTTTTTGCATTCTGGTATCCAAGCGCAATCGTCGCATTCAATATATGGCGCGTAGCCCCTGCGGTTTTGAAAAAGTATAACCTGCTCTTTTTGGTCTAAACTTGTTGCAATGGCCTCAAGAAGCTGGGGCGAAAAAAATGATTTCATCAGCTTCCTCTTCCGTGCCGTTAGGGTGTCAACCACCGTGATGTTTGGGAGGTTAATGCCCTTGTATCTCTCGGTAAGGTTGGCTAGCCCGTACTTGCCTATTTTTGCGTTGTAGTACGATTCTATTGATGGGGTTGCCGTGCCAAGCAGCACTTTTGATTTTGCTATGTGCGATAGCACCATAGCGGTATCGCGGGCACTATACCTAGGGGCAGGCTTAAATTGCTTGAAGGTGTTCTCGTGCTCCTCGTCAACTATTATTAACCCCAACCTTTTAAAAGGTAAAAAGATGGAGGAGCGAACGCCAAGAATTATGTCGTACGAAGGTTTGTTGGGATTCTTGCCATCGTTAAGCAGGCTCTGATAAACCTCTACCCGCTGATTATCGCTAAACTTACTGTGGTAAATACCAACCCTATTACCAAAAAAGTGTTTTAACCTATTGATAATTTGAGCCGTTAGGGCAATCTCGGGTAAGAGGTATAGTACCTGCTTGCCCTGGCTAATCTGCTCCTTTATGAGGGTTATGTAAATTTCGGTTTTTCCGCTGGAGGTAACCCCATGAAGCAGAACGGTGCTCTTTGTTTCAAACTCCTTCTTTATTTTGCTAAGGGCCTGATTTTGTGCTTCTGTTAAATTTAGCTCTACATCGTGTGTTTGGCCCTGCATATCTAGCCTCGAAACCTCTCGATCTTCAACCTCGAATATGTTTTTTTCCACAAGCGCTTTAAAAACTCCAGCCGAGGCGTTGGCTTTTTGGGTAAGCTCTTTTTTTGAGATCCAACCCGTAAATGTTTCGTTTTTGGAAGCGGTTAGTGCCAAAAACGCTATTAGATATTTTTGTTGTGCTTTTGCTCGGGTAAGCTCTTCGAATACATTGTTTATGTCCGAATCGGTTTTTAACCGTGAATGTAGACGTACAAATGTTTCGATTTTAGGCTTAAATGCTGGCTCAATTCGCTCGTTAACGGATAGTATTTTTTTGTCTAGCAGTTTTTTTATTGTACCCATTGCATTAGGAATGTTGCATTTGGTTGCCAATTCCTGAATGCTAATGCTCTTGCCTTTGTCTACTGAATTAACAATTTCTGCTTCGGGTTCGCTAAGTAAGTCTGCAATGGCAAAATTGTCGCCCTGGCTTACGCGGGTTTCGCTTTCCAGTTTTAGTCCCGATGGCAGTGCGGCTTTCATTACTTCGCCAAGCGTACACATGTAGTAGCTGGCCATCCACTCCCAAAATTTTATCTGATTGCTCGAAACCAGAGGGTTACTATCTATCGCTTGAAAAATATCTTTGGTTTTATAGTGCTCGGGGGCATTGTTGTGTACTCGGTACACAATGGCAGAGTAAAGTTTTTTCTTGCCCAATTGAACTATTACCCTTATGCCGGGTATTACTTTGCCAACCAGCTCATTGGGAATTGAGTAGGTGTATAGTTTTGGCAATGCCAAGGGTAGTATTACCTCTGCAAAATGTTTTTTTTCGGTGTTCACAATGGCAAAATTAACCCAAAATTCGAGAGATAAAACTTTTTTACGATTACTATTTGCTGACGCAAAAACTTAATTCTGGCTATTCGTTTTTTGTAGTGTTTTATAGACCAACTCCATCTCGTTGTAAAACTCCTCCCCGTAAGCTCGTATAATGGCTTCCTTGGCAAACCTAAAAACTGGCGTTTTCAATTCTTCTCCAAGCTCTTTTGCTGGTTGGCATATTGGCCATTGGTCGTAATTAAGCGCTGTAAAGGTTGGGTACACCTTAGCGCGAATAGGATAAAGGTGGCACGATATGGGTTTACGGAATTTTATCTTCCCATCGCGCCACGCCTTCTCAATGGCACAGTACGTAATGCCGTTTTCTTCAAAAGAAAAAGCGCACTCCTCATTGTTTATAAGCGATGTAACCATGTCCCCGTCATAGTCCATTATGGCAACGCCCTGCTCATTAATTGCTTTTAGTCCATCTGGCTTTAGGTATGGTTTTATTTTGGGTAGTTCCTTTTCAATAATTTTTATTTCGTCGATTTCGACTGGGGCTCCCGATTGACCGTGTATACAGCAAATTCCCATGCATTTTGGAAGGTCGCAACAAAAATGTTTTTCAAAAACATCAAAACTAATTAGCTTGTCGTCTATCTGAATCATGTTATTTTACGGTAAACGTTCCGTAGCTGTTTTTTAGAAAGATTATTACTTTGTGTTCCTTAACCCCCAAATTATTCATTCGAATAATTACTGTCTCCGACGGCGACTAGGTTTCACAACCAGTTTTGTTGCCCAAAATTGGGCTCGACGATGTCGGGTTAAACTATTTGCACAGCACTTCCCCCGTCATTTCTTCTGGAATCGGTAGCTGCATAAGGTTAAGTACGGTTGGCGCCACATCGGCAAGAATTCCGTTGGAAACCGTGGAGCATTTATCCGATACTACGATAATCGGAACGGGGTTAAGCGAGTGGGCTGTATTAGGCGTACCGTCAGGGTTTAACGCATTGTCGGCATTGCCGTGGTCGGCAATTATAACAACCGAATAGTTGTTGGCCCTGGCCGCTTCAACCACCTCGCCAACACATTGGTCAACGGTTTTTATTGCTTTTTGAATGGCCTGGTAAACCCCAGTATGCCCCACCATATCACCGTTGGCAAAGTTGAGGCAGATAAAGTCGTGTATCTTATTATTGAGCTCAGCAACTACGGCATCTTTTACCTTAAAGGCGCTCATCTCTGGTTGTAAATCGTAGGTTGCAACCTTTGGCGATTGGATTAAAATACGGCTCTCGTTTTTGTATTCCTCTTCGCGACCGCCCGAAAAGAAGAATGTTACGTGTGCATACTTTTCGGTTTCGGCAATTCGTAGCTGCTTAAGACCCGCATTGGCAACAACCTCGCCTAATGTGTTTATCAGGTTATCCTTTTCGTACGCAACGTTTATGCCTTTAAAACTGTTGTCGTACTTGGTCAGGGTAACGTAGTGCAGCGGCATGGTTTTCATCCCGTGCTCAGGCATATCGGTTTGGGTTAGGGCAATCGTAATTTCCCGCAACCTATCGGTTCTGTAGTTAAAGCAGATAACCACATCGTTAGGTTTAATTTTGCCAACCGCTACACCATCCTCATCAACCCGAATATGTGGTTTAATAAACTCATCGGTTACTCCATCAGCATACGATTTTTCGATGGCTTGGGCAATATCCATCACCTCAGCTCCTTTGCCATTAACCATTAGGTCGTACCCAACCTTAACGCGTTCCCATCGCTTATCGCGATCCATGGTATAGTACCTGCCAATCACAGAGGCAATGGTGCCATTGCTTTTTTTAAGATGATTCTCGAGGTTACGAATAAAACCTAGCCCGCCTTGTGGATCGGTATCGCGGCCATCGGTTAATGCATGGATATATACTTTACTGAGGTCATAACTTTTAGTCATGTCGCAAAGTTTGTAAAGATGACTATCCATTGAGTGAACCCCACCATCCGAAACCAGGCCTAAGAAGTGAACCCCTGCGTTGTTCTCTTTGGCGTATTTAAAGGCACTGGTAAGTGCCTCGTTATTTTCTATCTTGCCGTTGCTTATCTCCTTGTTAACTCGAACCAAATCCTGATAAACAATTCTACCTGCACCAATATTTAGGTGGCCAACCTCCGAGTTGCCCATTTGGCCATCGGGTAGCCCAACATTTTCACCACAAGCTTCGAGCTGGGCATTTGGGTACTGTTTTTGTAACTTTATAACATTCTCGGGGTTAGAGTTTGCAATTACGTCGGATTTGTCGCCTTTCCCAATTCCCCATCCATCGAGAATTATTAGTAATACTTTGTTGGTATGCATATCTTGTTTTAAGCTATAACAAATTTAATGATGATAATGTTGATTTTTTTTTAATATCGCAAAGGTATATTTTTTTACACTATTGTCAGGAGAATCCCTATTATTGATTACTAGATTCTTCACTCCACTGCGCTACGATCAGAATGACAACATGTTAGATGTAAGAAGAGGGGGCTTGCTGGCGGCTTGCCGCCAGCAAGCCCCCTCTTCTTATCAAACCTATTAGAACCTCGTCATTCTGAGCATTAGCGAAGAATCTCAAAAGATTTACCAGGCAACAGTGATCTTTTAATCATAGTTAGGATTAAAGCGCTATCAGATCGG
>JAQVYY010000085.1 GCA_028708425.1 Bacteroidales bacterium | reverse complement strand
ATGTCGAGCATCTCGCCAATTTGTCGGTTGCTCATACCGTCCCTTTTTAGGGTAATAATCTGTTTTAAATCCATCGGATCAAGCGTGTTAGCCATATCACATTTTTTTTCTTGCGATATAGCGGTTTATACTTGATCTTCCAAAGTGGCACAAAACGAACCGTTTTTGAAACGGGGCCGGGCAACGGGTGGCACAAAACGAACCGTTACCTTTTCAAATTCATTATGCCTTAATGCTAAAAAATGGCACAGTTTGAACCGAAATCACTGGCACTATGCGACCGAAATCACTGGCACAAAACGAACTGGAATAGCCACCTGCTTCATTTGGTCCAACAAGTATCGTTTTTAATTCTTCAATTTCGAATATTCCACTATCGATAATACTTCGATAATTCTGGACTCTAGCTTTTATTAATTTCATAATTTATAGTTTTTTATTTGATGTTAGTAGGTAGTGGTGGATTCAAGACCTTAACGCAACAAGTCCAAGTTTGACATCAGTGTTTCAAAGATACTTTTTTCTTTTTTAAAAACCCTGTAACCTTGGGGGGGCTTTCAAAAAAGAAAAAAGTATTTAGGGCGTTTCTAGGGCTAGGGCCTCCGCTGGCGTTAGAAATCCCAGCATCTTTCGGGGCCTGCCGTTCAGCTTATTCTGTACCTCCATGAGCTGCTGCTCGCTCACCGTTCTGAAGTCGGTTCCCTTCGGGAAGTATCTTCGTATTAGCCCGTTGGTGTTCTCGTTGGTGCCCCTTTCCCAGGAGGAGTAGGGGTGGGCGAAGAATACCTGCATGCCCGTTTGCCGGGAGAGCCGTTTGTGCTGGGCCATCTCCGTTCCGTTGTCGTAGGTTAGGGACTTCCTGAGGCTTTCCTTAACCGGTTTGAGCTTCCTGGCGAAGGCCCGCCTGACGGTTGGAGCCCTTCTGTCGTTGAGCTTGGCGATGAGGGTGAAGCGGGATTTCCTCTCGTTGAGGGTGCCGATGGCGCTTTTTTGCCCAGCCCCGATGACCAGGTCACCCTCCCAGTGCCCCGCTTCCTCCCGCTCCTCGACGTGCTTGGGCCTAAGGTCTATGCTCACCTGGTCGGGTATCCTTACGCGCCGTTTTTTTGCGCTGGACGCCCTCCTGCGGCGGGTCTTCTGGTAGGGCAGCAGGGCGATGAGCTTGCGGTTCAGGCTCGCCTGGGGGTGCGAGTAGATGTGCATGTAGATGGCCTCGTGGGAGATGGTCATCACGGTGTCTTCCGGGTAGTCGAGCTTGATCCTACCTGCGATCTGCTCGGGCGACCAGCCGTTCAGCAGCCCCTTGTACACGTAGAATCGCAGCATGCCGTAGGTCCCAATTTTGTCCAGGTTCCGCTTGTTCAGGTAGTCTTCCCGTGCGCTCCAGTGGGCCAGCTCCGCGCTGTACCGCTGCCAGGGTTCCCCAACCCACTTGTTGATCTCACGGGTTATGGCAGATCTTGATCGGTTGAGCCTGTCGGCGATGTAGGTTTTTGATCGCTTCTCCTCGAGCAGGGTCTCGATGACGACGCGTTCCTGAAGGCTTAATCTTTTATACGTTTTCTTTTCCATGCAACAAATCTATAAATTTCGATTTGTTGCGTTGAGTTATTGAATTCTCAAGTGCTTTTTTAAGCTTGCAGGTAACGGTTGCGGGTATGAAATGTAGCGGAGTGCGGAGCAGCGTTTACATCCCACGCTACAACCCACACTGCGGGCTACAAAGCTTCGAGAACCGCTGAAACCGCTATATTTTATACCCGTTGTTGCATGCTGGCTTTCTTTTCTTTCAATTCATTAATTCTCTTTGCATCAATATAATGCGTTGCGTATCTGTCCTCAATCGTATTATCTCCTGATTTACTAAATCTTAATCGGCGTTTTATCCCTTTACCAAATTGATTATATTCTGTCCGCGAGGGTTTCAAATCTAATTCCGTTGCGTATTTTTTAATCAGCTTATTTGTAGAAGTCAATTTGCTCAAATTAATATTGCAAACTTTTTCTAAAAAATCAACCCGTCCAAATCGCCAGTCTTCATAATCCTTTTTTGTAAGGTAATCCAGTTGCATAAGGATATCCACAGCACAAACAAATCCTTTCTCAAAGCGATTGGAGTGTACAAGTCTTTTTACCTCTTTATCTAAATCCGCATTATTCATTTAAATCTAAATTTTTAAAATCAATCTGCTCTTTAACCCACTGAATATAACGCATCTTTTTGAAATCAAACCATTGCTGTCGATATTCGCCAGAATTATCAATTTGCCATTTGAAGTTTTGAAAAGGTTTAGGTCTATTTAATGCGTTAATCAACTTGTTCTGCAATTTTGCATCACCAATGCTCTCAGCAAAATCAGCCATTATTCTAAAAGAATCATGTGATTCAAGCCCGTCGAATTCAAAGTAGTCATCCCAGTTATCATCAATCTCTTTAGCTTCTTCCCCCCAAGGTTCTTCGTCGGCACCAATCCAACTGTCAAAATTGAGTAATGTCTTAATCTCACCAGTTTTGAGGTTATAAAAACATCTCATTCCGCAATCGAGGTTATCAGCTATTTCCTCTATTTGTTTTTCGGTCAGTTTCATATTTGCAGGATGTTTTTCAAGCTTGCATGCAACGGCTGGGGGTGTGGCTAGTGTGGGAGAGCGAACTTCGATTTCGTCCCCGACGAAATCGTACAGAACGTGCTAAACCGTTCCGAGAACCCATTAAAAACCCACATTAGCTACAACCCTTGTTAGGGGCTGGCTTTTTTATCTTCAAATTTCTTTGCTACATATTTGTTTCAAACTAAAGCTTATTAATGCGATTCAAGAATGGATTTTTAATTCTAATTAGCTCTTCCTTATATAATTTAATAAAAGAGTTAAGTTCATACTTCAAGCGTTTAACATCAAAGTTTTCTTCGTGTCTAATATCCTTTGAACTATGGCAAAGTATGCATAAGCATTCAAGATTTGATTCCTTATTGTTAGTTTTATCACCATCGATGTGGTGAGTATGCCAGAATCTCTTATGAATTGTTTCTTTAGGAGAAATTGAACAAGATTCACAGACAAAGCCCCTTTTTCTTCGATACTCTTTACTTATTCTCTCTTTCCCCCTTACGTATCCAAATATATCAACTTCAATATCAACTTCATTTTGTTCAGATTTCTCTAAAGTGTCAAAAAAATCCTCAGTATCTGTAATTGAATCAATAATTTCTGAACGGCAATTATTGCAAAGTTGAAGACATTGTTCTTTATAAACAATGCCTGTATCTCGGTCTGTAATATCATTAAGTTTATTATTTGACCATTGATAATATGTTTTAAACATACCACTTGTGATGAAATCATCAATAACAGAGCATCTTTTGAGGTGAAATCTCGAAACTTGACCATATTTTGCCACTTTATATGTTGGCATATACATATAGCCTTTCCATTCACGACCTTCGTGAATAAGATATATTCCATCATCACGAAAATCAATTTTCCCAGCTTCAAATGCTTTCCTAAAATCAGTGCGAATAGATTGAAAGCCACTAGTTGTTTTAATTTTTGGAAAACCCCAAGTGTCTAAAACATTGTTTAATTTTTGAAACTGATATAGCATATTATTTGCCAATTTCTTTTAACACTCTTTCAACTAATGTCTCGCTTGTTGTTACAATTCTAAACTCTACACGCCTAGAATTTTGATTGTTTATTGGTTTCCCGCTAAATGCTGTTAATTGTTTATCGTCATCTAATGTTCTACCAAAAGATAGACCATTAGCTGTTAACAAGAATTGCAATTTTAATTCTTCATCATCGGTTAAATTACTGTAGTAATATGAGTTACGAAAATATTTGAGTACTTGAGCAGAACGCAACTGAGATAAAATAATATTACCAATATATGGGTCTCTATCAAAAGCTGGAGCTGGTATTATATCAGTATGTCCTTCAATCCTTATTTCTGCAATTTTATCACTATATTTTTGTTGTAAAAGAATATTAAAATATCTTGGCATAAACTCATCTAGAATTGCAGAGAAATAAGGTCTAATACTTGAACTGCCTGACTCAAAAAGCACTTCAGGATTAGTAAATTTTATTGATAAATCTTTATCAAGTTCTACCTGCCACTCTTTAAAGTCATCTTTAAAAGCATTTTCTAACTCTGCATAAAGTTGTTCCTTGGTCGCTTTAAATTCTTCGAATATGATATCCCTTTCTTTTTGTTTTTTCTGAACTTCAACAATATAAGAAATTGAAATAAACATAAAAATGACCATTAAACCGGTCATAATATCAGAAAATGACATCCAGTTATTATCTCCATTTTTGCCGTTTTTCTTTGAGATTGCCATTTAGTACTATTTTTTATAGTTTGCAATAATTCTTTGTATTAGCATATCAAGGCTTTGTAATGTATCATTAAGTCTCTCATAAAATTCTGTGTTAATATTTTCAAGATCAGTCGATAGTTTTTTACTCGATTTCTCAATTAAACCAACACCTTCATTAAGTTGTTTTTTTGTATTTTCCCAAAAAATGGAATTTATATCCTTAATTTTTTCAATTTCTTCAAGTCTTGATAGCAATTTTGCAACACTATCGCTAAAATTCATTTGATTTCTAACCCAATTATTTAATTTCTCTGTAGTTTCATCAAAAGCTATGGTGTTAGATTCTAGCGTATTAATTGTTGCCACAAGTTTGTTGGTAATTTCTTGATATTTTGTATCTTCTATCATAACCTTTTGAAGTTCTTTTATGAGTTTGCTTAATTGGCTATTTTCATTTGTTAATTTATTTGTGTTAGTAGTAATTTCTTTTATCGCATCAGCAGTAATAATAAACTCCTTCGAAACATTAGTAAATTGTTCAGTTAGTTTTGAAATCATTTCTTTATTATCTTTTTGCCATTGGTTCATTTTCTGAACACTATTGTTTAATTCTTGGAAATTTTCTTGTACTAATTTCTCAATTAAAGAAGACATTTGTGAATTAAACTCTTCAGTTGCTTTTTTCATAACTTCAACCAAAGCTTCAGTGTTGTTCTTTGCTAGTAAAATTGAGAATTCATCGAATTTTTTGCTTATTAATTCATTGTTTTTATTCATCGAATCTACTATCCAACCTATGTTCTTTTTAGTATCTTTTGAATAGTCATTTTGTTCTGCTCTAAGTTTTTGTATTTGAGTAAGTAAACTTGTGTCTTTGTCCCCACCAAGAGATAATTGAACGTTTGCTAATATTTCGCCCTCAATTACTTGTACATCTTGGATTTCTGTAAGGAGATTTCTGATTTTAATAAGTTGTGAGGAAACACTATCTTCACTTTCACCAATTAGTGATTTATTCAATAATTTAAAGTTTTCATTTGTTTCGTCCTTTGTAGTATTTAAGGTTTTTAGCATCTCTATTAAAATAGCAGTTTCATCAGTTGGTTTTGGTGGAGATTTTTTTTCTACCCTTCTTAAAACAATCTGCGAAACTTTTCCATAAATAAGTGAAAGAGAGATACCCCAGATTGAAGTTGTGAAAGCTGTTTTTAGGCCTTCTAATAAAGCAGGAATACTTTCAGTTATTTTATTAACATCAAAGTCTCTAAGACCAAAGTAAATACCTACAAATGTACCCAAAACTCCAATTGTTGTGAAAACAGTAGGAATTGTATCGTAAACATATGGAATTATTTTTTCAGTATCATTTTTATTATAAAGTCTAAAAATGTAATAAGTAGAGAAACCTGCCCAACCAAAGATTAGGGCATAAATAATAATCATATAGAATTCCATAAAATATAGATTATGCGGTTTATAAAATGATTTTCAATATAGTGAATATTGTTCAATCTTAATATGTAGCAAATATTGATTTCTGACTAGATTGCTGTCATAAGCTTGCCCCTAACGGCTACGTATATGAAACGTTTGGCATTTCGAAGCACTTTCCTGTCAAGTTACAAGCACTATTGATACGGGCTGAAATGCCCGTTAACCCACTGACTGCCAAATGTTTTATATACGATGTGTGTGCCCAGCATGAGCTAGAGCACACCCGTCTTAAAACTCTGGAAAAATTCTAAAAATGCAAATTTATTTGACCAAAGCAAAGGATGGGGATGTTTTTTTTCTATTCCAGAGGGTGTAAGTCC
>JAQVYY010000044.1 GCA_028708425.1 Bacteroidales bacterium | reverse complement strand
GCTCAATAACTTGGTCAAACTCTATTTTGTCCTGTGTCGCTGTCATGGCTCTTTTTTTTTGCAAAGTTACGTTATTGCGAAATAATCATGCTCGTGTGTGTCTAAAAATTGTCATGGGTGTTTCATTGCCTAAAAATATGAATGAATGCTGGAAAGAATTGGGAATTTCAACCTATTCAGCAAGATGTAAATTTGCGAAAAATTGAACAAACGTGGTATGTTTATGCCATCTTTTTATCTGAAAAACAAAAAAACACTCCGCTTGGTTTAGGCTGCGCCTAAATATCGTGGCTATAAAGCATAAATTATTCTTTAAAGTTTTTTAAAGATGAAAAGAGCTTAGTAAATTGCCGAAAAAATATATGAGCAAAGATTGGTTAAAAAACAAGGCAAATTTTGTTGAGTTTGATGTTCGTTCATTGAAAGGAAATTTTCTTTTAGCAATTGTTAAAAAAGCAAAGGGCATTCCCAAAGAAGAGGGGATAGCAATAGTGCAAAACTTTGAACCCATACCCCTATACAATACGATGAAGAACCTTGGTTTTGAGTATCATACCGAAAAAAAGGCGGAGGACCTTTTCATATCGTATTTTTACAGAAACGAAGTAATTGATGCAGATGACAAAGAAATCCCCCTGAAACCCATTGTAATGCCTCGATATGCCGAGATTGACCCCAAAATTGCGGAACTCACCGTTAATTTTTGGGATAATATATGGAACAAGGAAAAACCAGCCATCGAGTTAAAAACAAAACTTCTCTTATCATTAACAAACGCAGTAGGTGCAGGCAGGATAAGGCAATCGACCCGAGAGCTGATTAAGGCATACTATTTAGGTGTAACGGTTGAGCAGCTAGACGAGGTTTTCGCTCTAATTGTTTGGAATCAGGGAATTGGCCATTTCTCTTCAGAGATTGCACAATCATCTCTATTTAAAGCATATAGCCTTATTAAAAAATTAGAGAGGAGAGGAAACACAAGGGATGAAATAATGCTAATTCTCACGGAAAAATTTGGAGAAAAAAACCCAGAAACGGGTTTTAATAGCCATTAGAGGGGATATTAAAATATTAACCGAAATTACATGTCACAATGAAACCACGGACAGAAATTCCTGATGTTGAGCTCTATTCAGACGGAGGCGCAGAACCAAACCCTGGTAAAGGGGGCTTTGGTGTTATATTATCTTACAAGGGGCACAGAAAAGAGTTTTTTCAGGGATATAGGTTAACTACCAATAACCGAATGGAACTAATGGGCGTAATTTTCGGACTCGAAAAGCTGAAAACCAAATCTAATGTTCAGGTTTACACCGACTCAAAATATGTAATTGACGGAATAACTAAAGGTTGGGCAGAGAAATGGAAAAAGAACGGCTGGAAAAGAACTAAGAATACCAAAGCGATAAATAGCGATTTATGGGATAGGTTACTAAATATTATCGCCAAGCACAATGTTAAATTCAACTGGGTTAAAGGGCACTCAGGTCACCCCGAGAATGAGAGGTGCGATGCCCTTGCTAGCGAAGGGATTAATTCAACCGACCCCATAGAAGATACAGGCTACGAACCCAATGAAACAAATAGCAACAAAAACGCTCAGGGCAATACTTCACTTGATTTAAAAAAAATAAAAGTTGAGAAAGAAGGCGATAAATGCAGAAAATGTGGCGAGCCTGTTGTGAAAAAGGTTAGAGCCAAAACAAAGAAAATTAAACCCGACCAATCCTACTATTACGCTTACACTTTAGTTTGTCCTTCGTGCAAAACGATGTATTTAACAGAGGATGCAAAAAGGGATACTGAAACAGAGAACGATCCTGATTAGCCTGAATTCCAATTATTGTTTTTTAGTTGAGAACTATCAAGTTTTATTAATTCCCATCAACCATATACGCTTTAAGCGTGCTGGTTTGCGGGTTTTTAAACAGCTTATCTGGTGCACCCTGCTCAACAATTTCGCCATTGTACATAAACACAACATTATCGGCCAAGCGCACCGCCTGTCGTAACACGTGAGTAACAAGCACAATGGTATAGTGCTGTTTAAGGTCTTTAAAAAGATTTTCAATTATTTTACTCGAAATGGGGTCCAGCGCCGAGGTGGGTTCATCGGCCAGTATCATTCGTGGTTTTACAGCAAGTCCGCGGGCAAGGCATAGCCGCTGCTGCTGCCCAATAGAAAGGCTATCGGGCGTATCGTGCAGTCGGTCTTTTACCTCATCCCACAACCCAACCTCTTTTAGGTGCTTTTCTACGTTGTAATCTATCAGCTTTTTATCTCTCACACCCTTTAATTTAATGCCGTAAGCCACATTTTTGTATATCGACATTGGCAGTGGGTAGGGTCGCTGTCCCAGCAAACCCATTTTTTGCCTAATAGACGATACATTTTTACTGGTATTCAGAATGTCATCATTATCAATGTAGATATGACCAGTAACAACCAGCTCTTTATAGATATCGGTTAGCCTATTCATACTTTTTAGCAGGGTAGTTTTTCCGCAGCCCGATGGCCCCAACAGCACGGTTACCTTGTTTTTGGGGATTTTTAGGTTCACGTTTTTTAAAATATGATGGTCTCCTGCGTACACGTTTAGGTTGCTAATTTGCAAGATAGAATCTACATCAATCTCATTATTAATTAAATCCATCGCTTTATCGTGTATTATCATTTCTTCTTTTAGCGGGTACATGGCAAGCTTATTTTAGGTTAGTTTTTGAGTACATTTTAGATAAAAAACGGGCAATAAGACTAATTATCAGAATGATAATGGTTAGTATGGCCGCTGCTGCAAAAGCCCGCTCCCTAACCTCGGGAATGGGCGAGCTAAGCTGAAAAAAAATAGCCAAGGGCAATGTGGCAGCGGGCTCATCGAGGTTTGTGGGAATAAGGTCGGTGTACCCTGCGGTAAACAGTACCGAAGCCGCATCGCCAATCCCCCTACCAAAGGCTAAAAGCAGGGCCGTGATTAGTCCAGGAAAACCTTGTTTAAAAATGATTTTAAATGCCATTTCGGCTCGGGTTGAACCGAGAGCCAGTGTAGCTTCGTGTAACCCTTTGGGGATAGTGCATAGCACCTCATCAAAAGTTCTAACTACGATAGGTAAAATCAGCAATGCAACCGTTATTATGCCTGCAAGCAACGAGGCATTCATCCCCAAAAATAGCATTAGCGCAAAGCCAAAAGCACCATAAACAATTGAAGGCACACCCCACAAGGCATCAAGAATATAGCGAATGGCATTTTGAGTTCGTTTGTACCTTGCTAAATGCACGTTTATGTACAGGGCAGCGGGAATGCCAATTAGCGCAGCAATAAGGATTGCCCCAATTGATATATAGAGTGAACCCACAATGGCGTTCAGCACACCCCCTTCTCCCCCATAGTAGTAACCGCCCTTGGGTGTTTTTACAACCATATCCCATGATAAAGCATTAAAGCCCTTAACAAAAATAAGGATAATAATAAAGGCTAAAGTGGCAACGAGCGAGTAGGTGGCTATGGCCGACAAAATTCTGAATACCCTCTCCTCAATAATCTTTCGCCTATTCATTACTCTTTGTTTTGTAAATGAAGTATCTAAAAACCAGATTTATAAGCAGAATAATAACAAACAGCAGAAGGGCAGCAAACATCAGCGCCGAATCGTACATTGGAATTGATAGCATTTCGCCGTAGTTATTAGCAATAAGTGCGGTGAGCGGATAACCCGCATCAAACAGGCTAAACCTAATTTGCACCATATTGCCTACTACCATCATTACCGCCATGGTTTCGCCAAAAGCTTTGGCAATACCCAAACCAAAAGCAGATATTATGCCAGCCCCACCCCTTCGGATAACAACGTGCTTTACCATTTCCCAAAAGGTTGCTCCCAACGAGAGCGATGCTTCTTTTAACCCTGTGGGTATGGTATTAAAAACCTCTATCAGCATATTCAGGATGTACGGAATGCACATAATTGCCAAAACAATACCGCCAGCCAGAATGGTGTAACCCGAACTTTTTACCCCAAAAAATGGTGCTACATGGTTCGAAATAAAGGGAACAATAACAATTATACCCCACACACCATAAATAACAGAGGGCAACCCTGCTAAAATATCTATAACAGGGTGCATAAACTGCATAAATCGCTTTGATGAGAATTGGGTTAGGTATATTGCTGAAAGCAAGCACACTGGCACCGCTAAACAGAATGAAATTAGGGTAACATACAGCGAGCCAAGGATAAAGGGCAAGAATCCAAATTCTTCGTCGTTTGGCAACCATGTAGTTGAACCAAGCAGCTGCCCCAACGATTTTAGTTCAAGTAGCGGGCTTGCCTTTATATACAAACCAACCCCAATAATAATGGGCAATAGCACGATGATTGAAATGGAAACAATCATCCAAATAGAAGAAACCCTATCAATAGCTTTTCGACTGTACAACATTATGTGCTACTGAACTTTTAGTTTAGCTAGGTAGGTATCAATTTTCGATTCGTCAATTGGCACATAACCAGCATCCTTAACGTAACTCTGCCCTTTTGTGAGGGTCCACTCAATAAAGTTGAGCACTGCCTCTTTTTTTGGTTTCCCGTTGGCTACAAAATACAGCTCGCGTGCAGGAGGTGCAGGGTAAACGCCATTGCCAATGGCTTGTAGGATACTGTTAAAAGTATCGTAAAAATCTTCTTCGGGGTCTACTTTACCATTCTCATTAATATCAATTGGGATAATCTCAATACCCTCCAACTTTCGCCCTGTTTTTAAATTGTAGGCAAAAATGGTATTGTTGTAAGCAATTCCCAAGGGATCCTTGCCTACAGTTTCGGCCAATCCTGGGTCGCCAAAAATACCTACACCGTTAAGGTTCTCTTGCTTCCCGCCAAGGTACAAAGCCCATGTTCCGGCAGCACCACAAGCATCGGAACGGGTGTATACAGAGATTTCATCTCTGTTCTCATCTCCCAAAAGTTCGTTCCACGTAACAATAGTTTTATCAATAAAAATAGCCTTAAACTCATTGCGGGTAAGCCCCCGTTTCTTTAGCGAGTCGAGAAACGGATTTTTATTGCTTATGGTTGGTACTACAGCATCAACGGTAAGGCCTACCCACCAAACCCCTTTGTCCTTTTCAACCTGTGTAATTTCTCTTGAGAACATACCAAGGTCAACGGCGCCAGCCATGGCATCGGCCATACCCTTACCTGCTCCACCGCCCGAAATATTAAACCGCACCGTAGGATGCTCCTTTTTGTACTCATCTGCCCATTTAACAACTAGCGGATAAATGGCAAAAGCGCCCGAAATGCTAACGGTATTCTCTTTACTTGATTTTGATGCACACGAGGATGCTAAAACAACAGCAACGAGAGCTAGGGTAATCATCTTAATCAGTTTCATCTATCTAGTTTTATTGGTTTTAAAAATACAGATAGAACATTCTGTACTTATATTTACAAGACGAATTACGGAAAATACAAGGCTAAATAAAACAGTTTAATGCCGCATTCTACAATTGCGCACTTTAACTTAGTAGTACGTAAAAAAACGTATAATAAAGAAGGGGAAAGGATGGATTTAGACCTCAAAAAAACCATTCTTAATGGCATAAACCACCAGCTCTGCGGTGTTTTTCGATTGGGTTTTGAAAAGGATATTTTCCCTGTGCTTGTCAACCGTTCTCTTGCTAATAAACAGCTGCTCTGCAATTTCAGAGTTCGACAGGCCCATACAGATATGGATAAGCACTTCGATTTCACGCTTTGTAAGCTCGCTACTTTCGGGATGTTCGCTTTTTCGTTTTAAACTTGTTACTATTAACGAGAGGATTTCGGGAGAGAAGTAGTTTTGCCCGTTAAACACCTCAACTATTGCGGTTTCAACATCGCTAAACAGCGAATTTTTAACTAAAAACCCTTTGGCTCCTGCTTCAATCATTTCGGTATAAAAATTCTCATCGGAGTGCATTGACAGGGCTATAATTTTGAGGTCGGGCACACGGCTTAATGCTTCCTTGGTCGCTTCAATGCCGTTCATTTCGGGCATTTCTATATCCATTAATACCACATCGGGCTTAAAGGTTTCAAAATTATCAAGAAAAACACTTCCGTTTTCAGCCTCCTTAATTTCGGAAACAAACTCGCTGCTGCCCAATAAAAACTTCAACCCTTCGCGAAAGAGCGAATGGTCATCGATAATATATATTTTCAAATCCTTTATCATAGGGGAAGTTTGATACACGCATAAAAACCATTTCGTGGGGCGCTAAAGAGCTCGATTGAACCGTTTATGGATTTAACTCTCGAAACTATATTGGTTAGCCCCATTCCATATTTTTCATACCTACTATCAAAGCCTACGCCGTTGTCTTCATATTTTAGCTCAAGCGAACTTGCATTATCGGTAAGTATAATTGAAATTTTAGTGGCAAATGCATGTTTTTGGGTATTGTTTATAAGCTCGCAACAAATACGAAACAGCATAACCTCAATATTCTCTTTATACCGTTGTTTTTTAATATCCGAAGATATGTTTATTTTGACGGATTCCCCTACCGTGGTATTTCGGATAAAGGTTTCTATGGCTTTTTTAAGTCCGTAACGTTCCAATAGATGAGGAGTTAAATGGTTCGATATCTCTTTGGTGGTTAAAATTGCATTATCAACCAACCCCTCAACCTTTTCGAGTAGCTGCACATTTTTCGCTTCAATACTTTCCTTACTTATGGCCGAAATGGTCATTTTTGCCGATGAAAGCACTGGGCCCAATCCATCATGCAGCTCCTTTGAAAAGTGCTTTCGTTCCCTTTCCTCGGTTGATATTATGGCCGTAAGCAATTTGGCCTCACTCTCTTTTCTAAATTGATGAATACTATTAAGCACCTTAAAAATTTTACGAATATAAATTGAGGATAGCAGCATTGCCACAGAAATTACAACCGCTATCCAGCTGTTTAACTCCGACACATTATCAACGGGCGTGTTATTAATAAAACTGTATGCCTCTATCAACCTACGTATTGCCATCAAAAAAAAACCAATGGAAATGCTTATCCAGGCAACGCTAAACTTGGTTTTAGGGATTAGGCTAATGGTTATAATAAAGGCCACGAGCTGCACTGCTGCCGAAAACATTAATGCTACTTGTAGTTCCATAGTACAAAGTTACAATGTTACATGATTATTCAGATACGTTTTTACTCGTACTTTTCTAAGTGCCACTAAAAATAGGGTTACACAACCACAAAACAGCTAGTTAATGTCAGCAAGCAGGTTTAGAAACTAAAGAATGAATATTTTGAAAGTATCTGGTTTTATCCTCGCTTATTAAAATAACATGCTTTTCAGTTAGCCCCAATTATTCATTCTAATAATTAAAATCTCCGACAGTAACTAAGCCTCAGAAACCAATTTTGCCATTACATTAGGAGTATTGGAAAAAACCTTTAACATATAAATATATACATATCACACTACTTTGTAGCTAACTATATGTCAGGGAATTAAATGCAATTGGGCTCACTTTTTTTATTTGAAAAATTGAAATCCCGAACCCTTTTCCTTGCTTTTGAAAAACTTTTACGGTAGTTTAGCATATCATTTTCAAGTACAAAACCTAACAATTATAGCTATGGAAAAAACTAATGTTTTAATTATTGGTGGTGGAGCATCAGGGCTTCAGGCTGCAATAAGCGCAAAAACCAACTATCCGGATAAATCGGTACTAGTAATTAGAAAAGAGGATAAGGTACTAGTACCTTGCGGAATTCCATACATATTCGGATCTCTACATACAAGCGACAAAAATATCTTACCCGACAAAATGCTAACGGATATCGGGGTTGAGATAAAAATTGCAAAAGTTGACAAAGTGGATGTGGAAAATAACGTTTGCTACCTGACGGATAATGAAAAGATTTACTTTGAAAAACTAATTTTTGCAACGGGGTCAATCCCTACCCTACCAAAATGGCTTAAGGGCGGTGATTTAGAAAACGTATTTATTATCCCAAAAAACAAGAGGTATCTCGATGAGATGCACATTAAACTAAAGCCCCTAAAAAAGATTATTACCATTGGGGCGGGTTTTATTGGTGTAGAGATGTCGGACGAAATGAATAAAGCCGGTTGGGATGTTACACTGGTCGAGATTGAACCATCGATACTAAGCAGAGCTTTCGATAAAGAATTTGGCGACAAAGCCGAGGAGCTACTGAAATCGCGAGGAGTAAAAATTATTACAGGCAAAGGGGTAAAAGAGATTGTTGGCAAGGATGGCAAGGTTTCAAAGGTAATACTATCTTCGGGCGAAGAGCTAGAAGCCGATGCCGTTATCCTCTCCATGGGGTATGTTCCCAATACGGAACTTGCCAAGAAATCAGGAATCGAACTAAATAAGTTTGGCTTTATTAAAACATGTGAATATATGCGTGTTGATAACTGCTCGCCACATATTTATGCCGTGGGCGATTGCGCAGAGAAAAGAGATTTCTTAACCCGAAAGTTGAACGCAACCATGCTCGCCTCAACAGCATGTGCAGAGGCTAGGGTTGCCGGAATGAGCCTATACGACTTAAGCCCATGTAAAGCCTTTAGCGGTACTATTGCCATTTACGATACAGCTATTGGAGACACAGCCCTTGGCACCGCCGGTGTTATTGAATCAAAGGCAATTGAAGAAAACTTTAGCGTTGTTGTAGGTAGTTTCACTGGTATGGATAAGCACCCTGGCACACTAGAGGGAATGCATCCACAAACCGTAAAGCTAATTGTGGCTGCCGACTGTGGTATGATTATAGGCGGAGAGGTTTATGGTGGCTGTAGCGTTGGTGAGCTAACCAATGCCATTGGGTTCCTAATTCAAAGCCATACCAATATAAAAGGGTTGCTCACGGCACAAATTGGTACCCACCCATTACTTACAGGCTCTCCCGCTGCCTACCCTCTAATTAAAGCGGCAGAAGTTGTTGCCAAGAAGCTGAGGAGATAGATAATCTTTTTAATTTTTTAAAAAAAAAGGCTGCCCAACTAAAACTGGACAGCCTTTTTTAAATTAGCCTAACACGGTTACCTAGTTTTTAATGATAACCCTTGATGCAGTTTTACCATCAATAAACTCAATAACAACTATATAAGAACCACTACTTAAAAAACCCAAATTAATTGATTCGCTTAGTGCGCTTGCAGAAACAGATTTTATAATGCTTCCTGACAGCGAGAAAACTCTAACATTTTTCACACCCTCTGCACTAACATTAATGTGCTCAGCAAAAGGGTTTGGGTAAACGCTGAAAGTTAAAGTCTCATCCATTCCAACACCCGTTTCATTGTCTGTTGTAAACTCTAATACAACACTGCTTTCCTGAATGTTATCAGCAACATCAACTGCTACTAGATAAATCTGATATGCTGTATTGCTTGTAAGATTGCGTACAATTTCTTCAACAGGACTTTCGGTATAGTCTACGGTTCCTGAAGCAGCAATGGTTACATCGGCATAATTCTCGCCATCAATAACCTCCTGAACTGAAGGAGCCGTGCTTCCTGAAAGAACAACTAGATAGGATACTTGCGAAACTTCATTAAGTGAAACAATAAACGAAATGGTATCAATACCAACGCTTTCTACTACAGGATAACCTTCAGTCCACACAGGAGCAGTAGCATCTAGAGTAGTAAACGAAATTTCAACAGTTTCTGTCTGCTCATTGCCCAATTCGTCAATAGCAACAAAATACAACTTATATGATGTAATTTCAGCAAGCCCACTTAAAGAAACAGTTACAGCGTTTTCAATAAACTCTCCACTACCTGCTTGTACAGGTGTAACAGAACCGTATGCTTCTCCAGCAAATACCTCTGCAACAGTTGGGGTATCATCGCCCGAACCTATAAGCATGTAATAATAAGTTGCAGCCTTATCTAGCATTATACTTACCTCTACACTATTGCCTGTCACTATGCCTAATGAAGGGTATCCTTCTAACCACTCAGGAGCAGTAGCGTCAAGTGTGGTAAACGAAATTTCAACAGTTTCTGTCTGCTCATTACCCACCTCATCAATAGCGGCAAAATACAGTTTATACGAAGTTACTTCTGTAAGGCCAGTTAAAGACACAGTTACAGCGTTTTCAATAAACTCTCCACTGCCTGCTTGTACAGGTGTAACAGAACCATATGCTTCACCAGCAAGTACCTCTGCAGCAGTTGGAGCATCATCGCCGGAACCTATAAGCATGTAATAATAAGTTGCGGCCTCATCAAACTTTAAACTTAACTCTGCCCTACTACCTGTCACTAGGTTTAATGAAGGGTATCCTTCTAACCACACAGGAGCATTTAAATCGATAATGGTAAACTGTGATGAAACTCCTGTCACTTCAAGACCATTAACATCTAGCAAATTACTAGCAGACACCTCTATAACATGCTCAGAAATAAAAGGAGAATCTGCTGTTAATTGTACCTCTGTTTTTGCCTCATTAACCGATGCGGTAAACGGTAATAGTTCATCGGATGTTAAATCCTTTAAGGTTACAAAGGTAGACACATTGGAACTGGTAATTTCCTCACCATCGAGAAGAGTTGCTGCTTTACTAAAACCAATGGTAATAGTTTGTTCTGCTGGTACATTGTCCGACTCGTGCGATGGTGCAATATCCATTGAAGTGTATGAGTATACCTCCACATCATCAACGTAGATTGTTGAACCCTTAGAGGCATTCTTAAACACTAGACACGTTGGACCATCAGTTACATTAAAATCAAATTTCTGTTGGGTATAAACACCAAATACCTCATAAGAACTTAGCTGAGTAAACGAAGTAGTATCGTTGGGATCATCTAGAGTACCTACAAGTATGGTTGCACCCAAACTGCCCTTAACCCAGTAGCTAAGCTGATATTTTGATTCATCCATTAATGCAGGTAAAGCAACCTGTGCATCAACCTCAGAATAGCTAGATCTGAATAAACTAAGGTTATTATTAGGACTATTTGAATTTGACGCGTTTGTATTAATGCGCGCGGTGGAAGAACTACCGTCGTGCACAATCCAAAATTGAGGCATGGTTGAGTTCTCATCGAAATTCTCAACAATTTCAGCTACGGGATTATATCCTATTGTAGAAACTGTACTTGTTGTTTCCACATCGCCATTCTGTGATGCGACAGTAATTGAAGCATCTACAAGTTCGCCATCAATAACTCCTTCAGCGGGAATCTCTACCCTTAGCATTACGGAATTCAGCTCACCAGCATCGATACTTATGGAGCTAATTTCTGTACCATCAACCAAATCGAAAATTGATGTAGACCAATCTGATGAAGCGGTTAGATTATAGGTATCGTTGCCATATCCTGTATTACTTATACCAACCTTATACCAAGCAAAACCACCAGCATGGGATGTTTTGTTAAGGTCAAGGACTTCCGAAACCATTTCAAATTCACCAACGGGAACAACGCTTATATCATCAATCTGAAGAGAACTATAGCCCCCATCGTTAATCATCTTTATTGCTATGTACTTTTGTCCATCGGTTGCCGGAAGATCAAACTCATAGTACGCGTAGCTATAGCTAGTTGTTAAAACATCTGAGAAGCTTACAAATGTTTCTGGCTGATACGGATCGGAAACCGTACCAATCTCAAATGAAGGATTGCCTTTAGCATATAACGATACGCGATACAATGCGTATTGCTGAACTGCAGGCATTACAAGCATTGCAGTTTCCGTTTCGTCTGCATTTGCGAAGTGGAGATAATTGTCACCAGAATTGGCGTTATACGACGATGAATAAATCCTCAAAAGTTTATCTTTAGTCTGCACTGGTACCCATCCTAGCGGGAATGATGTACCCGACTCAAAACCTTGTTCTAACTCGGCAAAAGGTTCATAAGCATACAAGGAGAATTCTACTTGAGCGGTCGCTTCAACATCTTGCTGAGAGGTAACCGCTAACGAAACAGACTTTTCTTCTGGAGTAGAAACACTAGCTGGTGCTGTTGCTGCCACGTAAACAGTGTCGGTTTCACCAATATCTAGTAAAATAGAGGTAATAGAATTACCGTCCTTGTCGGAAATGGATGTTACAAGATCGGATGTTACTGCTAGGTTAAACGTTTCTGACAACGACCCCATATTTGATACTGTTGCTGCAAAAGTAACGCTTCCCCCTTCTGCAATAGACTTATCCTCGGTAAAGGCTAAAATCTCAACAGCGTATGGAGGTATCACTTCCAACGAGATGTCGTCAAGGTAAACAGTGGAACCCCTTGATGTATATTTAAATGCTATGTAAGATAACTGATCGTGCGTAATTGCTATTTCATTCTCCTCGTAGGTCCAAGATTTGGTTAACGAAAAACTCTCTAAACTAGTAAATGTTGTTGAGTCGGAAGGATTGGCGAGCAGGCCTACCTCAACAGAAGCAGATGCATTACCGTTCATCCAGAAACGTAAACGGAAGGACTCTCCAGGTGCAAAGTTCACCGCTGGTGAAACAAGCATTGTATTATATGGCGTATTACTAGTGTTAATTTTTACAGAGTTAGGAGCTGATTTTGTGTACGAGGTTTGAATTGACAATGGGCTAATTCCAAAAGGTACAAGAGCACTCCAGCCTAAAGGCATTTCCTTGCTTTCATCAAACGTCTCAACAAAATCTGTGTATGGAGAGTAAACTCCAAGTTTTACGGTAACAGTGTCGTTGGAACTATCAAAATCATTAGCATAATCTGTAAATATCTTTAGAGTATAATACCCTTCATCCAATGGAGCGGTTAACGTTTGCGTAAATGTAACTGGTGTTTCCTCTCCGAATGATCCAACAGTAACAGATTGGCTACCTGTTTGACCATCCTCAACCAAAATCCATTTAACAGGAACCGATTCTGCATTTTGCCCATAGTTAGTAACTATACCCCTTACGCTTAACTCGGTACCAGCAAATATTACAGTATCGCTCATTGCACCTGCCGCTTTTGATACAGGTAACATGGCGTAATCGTAATCGGGTGCTACCTCAAGCGTAAAATCATCAATGTATAAACTTGTGGTTAAACCATCAATGTTATCCAATGCATAAAGAGCAACCTTTAGGTTTTCCGCCTCAACTGCCTGAAGTGAAAAGTAGTACTTAGACCAAACATTGGGCGAAAAATTATCGCCTTTAACTGAGCCTATGCAACTCCAGGATGCACCATCGTCTGTGGTGTACATAACGCTTAGCGAATCGCCATCGGCAAGTGCCACACCATTAGCCATTAACGAGAACGAAACCCGAAGATCTCCCTCGCCAATCGTGTTTACTGGATGAGAGATAACCCAGTCGGCAAGAACAGATGAGTTGTTTTTGCTAAAACCAAAATAAATGGCCTGAGGAGGAGTATTAACATAATAGGAGGTTTCTCTCCAGCCAGAAGAACCATAGGTAAGTGCCTCTGTTGGTAAACCTTTAGCTTGAGTCCATCCGTACGGGGATACATCACCCTTAAACGTATCGAAACTCTCAGAAACAAGCATGGTGGTGGGATGCACTTTTAGCTCCAAAGTTGATGTATTGCCAGTTAAATACTCATCCGTAGCAAGATCAGCCGTAAACACAATGTTGTCGGTAAGTACTGTGTTAAAGTTTACAGGAACCTCAACTTCTCGAGTTTCTCCAGCTGCAAGGTTTGATACAGGAATAGTACCCTGAATATCAGTATTAACCTCCAATGCATAGGATAAATTAAATGTCTCCTCGGTGCTTCCCCAGTTTTTTAGGGTCACTAGGTATTTACCTTCAACATCTTTACGATAGATGTAATCGGGAGCAATAGACATTATTGCAACATCGTGCTCAGGAACGAATAGATTAGGGCCTGTAACATCATCCAAACCAATAGAGCAATAGCCCGAATCCCAGTCATAACCAGAACTTATCGCTCTGAAGCGAATTCGGACGTTATCTGAGGTATTGTATGCAGCAAGATCTATGGTATAGTTAAACCACTCATTGTTGTTTTCTGATTTTTTGTGCTCCTTAAGAGCAATCCAATCAGCACCATCCTCAGAAATTTCAACAAATAATAACGGTGTATTAACATTACCACCATAAGTACCCTTTTTTAAGTAAAGATAGTAGCTAAGGGTTGTGCTTCCTGATGTTAAATCTAAACGAGGGGTAATAAGCTTTAATACCTTGTTTTGCGGTATGTAACGAGAATCAACAAATGCGAAATAACCTGTGCCAGAATGATCGGCAGGAGGGCCATAAGAGTTCTTGTCTGTAAAAACCCAATCGGCATCGTTGGTATCGTCATTTTCCCATCCATACGGGATTTTATCAGAGTCAAAACTCTGATCTATGGTTTGTCCACTCACCGTAAGCGAGAGTAAAACTAGGACAAACCCAAACAATAAATTGTAAAGATTTTTCATAATGATTTGGTTTTTGGTTTGTAAAAAATAGGGCAAGGGAACTCCCCTTGCCCTAAAAAAACTACTATTTAACTACTCTGTACGTAAAAACTTCACCCTGAACAGAATTAACAGATACAATATACACTCCACTAGGTAACTTACCCATGTTAATGGAGTTAGAACCATAAGCCGATACGCTTGACAGTACCTCTTTACCTATGGCGTTGAATACGCTGATTTTTGAAATTTCAAATCCGGCTGGTAAGGAAACTTTCAGCTGGTCGGTTACAGGATTTGGATGTACACCGCCATTTGATAACTGGGTTGTAGGAACGGAAGTCCCTGCACTTATCTCCACCTGCTGACTAAAAGTATCCGTACCTGTTGCCCCAATAACCGTTAAGGTTACTTCATAATTACCTGCTTCTGCATAGGTATGGGTTGGCTCCATCTCACTTGAGAAATTATCATCACCAAAATCCCAGAAATAGGCAACACCGTTTTGGCCAGTGAATGTAAACGCTACAGCAAGGTTATCCACTGCGTAAGTAAAGCTTGCATCAACATCATTAACAATGGTTACCTGTTTTGTAACCGCTGTAGAAGAACAGCTATTTGAAGCAACTAGGGTCACATCATAGGTACCATAATCGGTATAGATATTGGTAAATGCCTTCTCTGTAGAGGTATTTCCATCGCCTAAATCCCAGCTGTACGTTTCAATATTCTCACCTGATGCTTCAAAGGCAACTTCCTTGTCGAGAACCAGTACGCTAAAATCTACAGTAACCTCAAAGTTTGTCTGCTCTTCAAAATAAAAATCATCAATATACAATGTGTAACGACTCATCTTTCTAAGATCGCCATAGCCACGCCATCCAAAGTAATAACCGTCTGTAGTTTCTACGCTAATACTAGTCTCATAAAATCGCCATAAATCAGTAGAACCGTTGCCAATGGAACCAAAATCTTTAATAATTTGGTTCATGCTTACTGCAGCATTTTCATTGCCCATTGCAAAAATAAGACTGTCCTGAGAGTATAGGGGATTATACCAGAAACCTACCTTATAGCATTTACCTTCTTCTAGGTAAAATGGCTCTGAAAAAAGCCAGTCGTCGTTGGCAATTTGAGAAAGCCTATCGGTACGCAGTTTCCAAGCTTGCTCACCAGTACGTACATATCTGCTATCGTTCACAATGGTCCAAGTATACTCAGGACCAGCAACATCCTCGTAGGTCCATTCGCTAGAATCGTCGGTAGCCTCAAAACTTGTAGAATACAACGCTAAGTTAACGTTGTCAACGATTGTGTCGTTATTATGATTTAAATCGGTGTCGAGGCTTGACCAAACTTTTACATCATAGATTCCGTTAGGATCAAGATCCAGACCCTCGGTTACTGAGAAGTAACGTTTCTTTCCAGCCATTAATGGCTCCGTAAACGATTGGGTTATCGCGCTACCACCATCAACCTCAATGCTTAAATCGAATGCTGTTACGCTATTACGCCCAATGTTTTCAACCTCAACCTTTATCTCATCAATATTAGCTAGCTGAGCCGAGCCCTCTAACTTTTTACGTGGAACCTGAATATGGTTTACTTTAATATCATTATCTTGTACCTGATGTACTGAAACATTATCAATTTCAAGTCCCATCCCATTCATTGACTGGTAAATATGCCAACCTAAATGGTAATCTCCATCGGCCACAACAACAAACTCAATAGTTGCTTGCATGTACTCCCCGTTAGTAACCTCTCCAAGATCCAGAATCTCTTCCACAAGGGAATTTTCATTTTGCTCACTTGAATAAGTTATCCTTAAACTCTCGGGGAATCCTGTTGCATTTGCCTTAAAATAGAATGAAAGAATATATTCCTCATCGGCTTTCATAGAAAGAGCAGGGCTAAACAGCCAGTCGTTTGAAGGAGAATTTGTCCTTTTTGATGAGTATGAGTAGGCGTAATCACCCTCAAACACTTGTCGGGGAACAGTCGTAAGAAACCATTCTCGCCCATCTTGGTTAGCATCCTGAACGCTCCACCCTTTCAGCTCTAAGGCGTTTTCGAAACTTGTTTCGTACTGACCTACCTCGGCAAGATCAATGAGCATTGCCGAAAGCTCTGTAGACAAAGAGTTGTTTGAAGCATCCTCATCATTTGTTAAATTAGTGGTTATCGTAATATTAGCGCTTTGGCTTCCGCTCAAATCTGCTTTAGTATCAAAAGTATACAGGCGTTCCTCGCGTGCTGGAATCAATAGCGAAACTTGCTCTGTTACCGTATTTGATGATCCTATTTTATAGCTGATTCCGAAGTCTTGAACATCACTTGAGCCTTCGTTCTTAACAAGAACGGAGATTGTTTCGGTTGAGCCAAATGCTGAAGGAGTTTGTGGTGATACTACTTTTACTGGAGCAATATCGTGAGAATGAATGTTGGCAACTTCCAGATTATCGATATAGATAAGGTATGATTCTGAATCTAGAGCAACGCCTGTGGTTGCCTGCAAGGCTATGCGAACAGCTTTCCCGTCATAGTCCGATAAATCTACAAATAGCTTACTCCATTCTGTCTCAGAAATAGTGGAACTTTTGTTAATTTCAGCAAGATCATTCCATGTTTCACCATTATCATCAGTAACAAATACTATGAGCTTATCATCACTCCCCATGCTACTAACTCCATCATCGTAGGTAATAGCATAATCGAAGGCGATTTTTGCGTTAGATGTGGCAATAAAACTTGGGCTAACAATCCAATCGCAAGTGCCCAATGCTACAAAATAAACGCTAAACCCATATTCGCCAGTACCAACATGCTTATCGCTTTGCCAGTCAACATTCATATAAACCAGCGGACGTTCCTCGCCACGTGCTTCATCCCAACCCTCGTAAAAGTTTATTCTGTCGTAAGAATCGGTAAAATCTAGCTTTGGTAGGGGTAAAATCTTAGGTTCTATATTAACAAGATTAACCTCTACAGCGTTGTTTGCAGCATCCTGATCTCCGTCCAACTCCGTAACTGCAGAAATGGAGTAATTGCCCCATGCCGAAAAGTCGTAAGTACCAAAATCAAGCTCAAACTCTTCCTCAGGCGCAAGATTTTTGGAAACAACACTAAAGATGTTTTCTGTTTCTGCTCCGCGAATTTTGAACCTAACGGGAACATTCTCTATAGGGGTAAGCCCATCATTTTTTACAATTACTTTTATCGGAGTTTCATCTGTTAAGAAACTATCTGTAGTTGGACTTACGATGCTAACTACAGCAGCATCAACCTGCGACCTATCTTTAATTAGAATATCGTCGAGATGCAACGCAAAATATCCATTATCCATATTCCCTGTAGTTGCGTAGAAACCAACGATTACGTTTTTTCCTGCATACGTACTTAGGTCAACTGTCCAGGTTTGCATATCCATTGTAAGCTTTGCTTCTGAAGTTGCAGTAAATTCGAAAGCAGGGGTGTATGTGTTCCCTCCGTCATCAGAAACCATTACCGCAAACTTATCGTCATTTCCAAAACTACTTGGACGAGGCTCGTCATGCTTAAGGGTCATTGCAGCATCAAAGCGCACAATAGTATTCTCTGTTACGCTAAAGTATGGAGTAACAATCCAATTGTGTTTCCCTATTCCATAAACATTAATACCTGCGCATGTTGTAGGGTATAGTATATCGGATTCAAACCAGCCACCTGAGCCTAGGGTTGGTTTAGGATACCCAGATCCTTCGTCCCACCCAGGACAAATCTCGTGAAGGTTTACACCTGAGAACCCTTCAAAATCGCAACTAATGGGTAGAGGCTGTAAATTTTGCGATACCGCATTTAATGACGGTAAAACAACCATGGCGAATATTGCTACACCTCTGGTTATTCTCTTTTTAAAAAGAGCTGGTATAGCCACCATGTTTCGTAAAGTAAAACTTTTTCTCATGATATTTAAGATTTAGTTTATAATTATTAGCTAAGCAGGATGATGCCCCACGTATTTCATAGGCAGAGCATCATCCTGCAATTATTAGTATACAATAAGCTTTACAGTCTGGTTAAAACTGTTGCCATAAACCTGCAGCAGGTACGAGCCTGGCACAAGATGTGTTAAGTTGATCTGATGAGTTGACAACCCATTGAAATCCCCCTGAGCTAGCAGGTTGCCAGTTACGGCAAACACCTTCCAAGAAAGGCTAGAGTACCCAGTAGGTAGAACTACATTGAACAAACCTTGTCCAGGGTTTGGGTAAACAGTGAGTTCGTTTTCATTTTGATAATCAATACCCGAAGTCACAGATTCTACTGAAAACTCCTTGGAGTTATCGCTAGTATCCACATCGTCATCCATTTCCACAAAAACAGTTATTAAATGAACCCCTCCAGCACTCATATCAACAGTTTGCGGGATGGTTATAAAATACTGCTCTCCTGTACGAATAGGCTTGTTTATCGTATGATCATGCCTGGTGGTTTCCCCATTAAATGTTTTGCCAACAACTATTTTTTCACTTGATGGTATTACTGTATTACCAATATTTTCGATGGTAAACGATACCTTTTCAGCATCAGTAAGTCTGTCTCCGGTTGTTACGGGAGAAATTAAGTTTTTCACCCTAATATTTGGCTTGGATTCTGCTATGGTAAAATCATCAATAGCAATGCCTTCGTCGTTAACATATATATCGGTACGAAACCTAAAACGGAACATCACATCAGACGCCCCAACATAATCAGCTAAGGACACGCCAAACTGTTTCCATCCAGCGCTATAACCACTCCACCAAGGGGCGCCTAAATCCCAGCTCTGCTGGGTTGTTTTGTAGTTATAAAGTGCATCGCCACCGTTAACCTTAATCCATGTTTCGCCATCAACTGAGGCTTCTAGGATCATACCATCAAAGGCTTCCTCAGTTTTAATGTTAAGCATTACAGTAAGGTAAGGATTGGTAATGGATGTAAAATCAAATACGGGCGAGCACAGAATGGCTTCAGTTTCTGCAGGATATTCACCTGTTAGCTTTGTTATCCAAACATTATCACCAGAATAAGCTGCATTAAGGTTAAGCTTATTTGGTTCGCCATGCTCCCAAACAGCTTGAGTAAGGGCGGAACCATCCCACCAGCCCTGAACACCATCCTCAAAATCTTCGGTATAGCCTGCTGCACTTACCTTCTTCATATTAGTAACCACAGCAAATGTGGTATCGTTTACCGGATCGGCATCTGCCTCAAGCACATTTACTACCCTTAGTCTATACGACCCAACCTCGGAAAAATCAAAATCTGTTGGCAGTTCAATGCTAAACTCATCGCCAGTATCGTACAGCTGGGCTGTTACCGCAAATGCCTCTTGGCTATCGGCTTCATTTATGCTTACTTGGAATGGCAGCTGGGTGCCCATAGGTAAGGGATTACTACCAAGTGTGCGCAGGTTAACGGATATTTTTTCCTGGTTTCCCATTCCCACTTGAGATGGAGGTGTTGTCAGTGATAATACCTCTAAATCAACTTTTGGAAACTCTCTAATCTCAACAATATAATCTTCGGTTTCGCCAAAACGAATAACGCCATTAGCTGCATCCGGAACCATTATCTCATTGGCGTGGTACGAACTTCTTACCCTCATTCGGGTTGGTCCAAGCTCCGCATCTACAGGGATATGAATTGTGGTTTCCTCGAAAAGCAACGAGCGGGAATCATTCTCGTAAACCACTTCGTCGTCTGACAAATAACCATCCCTATTAAAATCAATCCAAATCTTTATAAATTGGCCAAAGGAGGGCCATGCCCAAAAGTCGGGGACAATTATAGCTTGGACTCCCATATCGTAGTCGTGCCCTTTGTAAACAACGCTCCGCTGGTTTGAAACCAACGAGTACCCCTCGGTACCCGTCTCGCCACAAACAGTTCCGTAGTTACGAATGCTTTGGGACTCATGAATACCGTCGAAGTAAAAATTACCTATTCCAGTAGGGCTAACCCCTGCAAAGCACTTGCTCGAAACTTCGGTGTAGGCTTGTACTTTATGGCCAATAATTGAGTCGTTTAACCTGTCGCCATCCCCTGGCATAGCCACCCATGCATCTATGCTAAAACGCTTATCCAGCCCCTCGAGGTTAACCTGCTGGTTAAACGAAATGCCAATGGTATCGGCAAAGTTGAATGCGTTAGGAAGCACATAATCTTCACGAACGGTAAGCGTATCGTTTATGCTAAACCCAACAGGGATTGAGGTTGCCTCTGCCAGCGCAGAACTACCATAGTTAACCAGTTCAATGTTAATGGTCTCGTCTGTTGTAAGAATTCCCTCACCTGCTGCAGGTGATAAGGAAATAGTCGCAAGGTCATTGGTATATCTATCGGAGATCTTAAAATCATCGATGGCAAACGCGTTATGCTCTGTTGTTGAGGTTACCACCCTAAAACGGAATTTAACCGATCCTAGGTAACGAAAATCCATCAGGTTAACTATCCGGAGTTTCCACTTGTCTCCCTGGCTGCCAACAATAGGAGCCATTACATCAAAGATCCATTCGTCGGTTCCATATACATATGCATCTAAATGCAACGATCCCATTTCTAATGATTCAGAAAATGCATGGTACCAGAAATACATGGTTGGTTGTGCTATTGAAGCCAGGTCGAAACAAGGTGAGAGTAGGTATAGTTCGCCCACCTGCCCCTCGAGAAATGAAGATTCGGTATAAAGATATTTCCCCTCACCTGAGGTGTGGTCGGCAGTGGGCCCCGTACCATCTATCAGGGTTTCACCCGCATTAGGCCACCACTCAAAGTCGTCATTTTCATGATCGTTATCCCAACCCGCTGATAAATAAACTGGGTCAAAAACCCCGTTAATTATCTGCCCCTGCAAATCAGGCATCCCATCAAAGCTTTGCTTGTAGGGAAAGGCGGTTATAGGGTTGTAATTTTCAATGCGTCGGTTTAGCGTATCATTGGTTGTAATAATACTATCGGCCTGCAAAGCCGTCCAAACCTTAAATGAGTATGCTTTTGGAATTGACATATAGGCCTTCTTCTCGAATGTAAAGCTTACCGTTGCATTGCGAGGCAACTCTTCTGTAAGTACTATGGTATCGCGATTAGCACCTCCATTATTTAGTGTATACGCAACAGGAATCTTATCGCCCGCATCGTAGGTATATTCTCCAAAGTTTTTTACAGCTATCCGAACACTTTCCGATGAAGTTAAATGACATCCTGAAACAGGGCTATGCATTGTTACAACACCCAAGTCGTAAAGCGGAATTGCTGCGGCTGCAATTGCTTTAGCTCGCTCTCCGATAACAGGTTCAGAATCCATGCGAGCGCGAACTGTCATAAAAACATTTTTGTTAACCTCTAAATTTTCAAAGAGATACTGATTGGTTGTTACATTAGCCATAAAAACTAGCTCGGCATTCTCAATCTTAAACACATCATATGATGAGGCATTTTCTACTAAATCCCAAGTTAAAGTAATCTCTTTATAGCCTGTAACACCTTTAAGGTTAGCAGGGGTTTGAAGAATAGAGAACTTCTTTGAAAGAATCTGTTCCCCATCAACCAGTAAACGAATAAACGCATTGGCTGTAGCTGCCTCTGGGACAGTAAAATCCACTCCACCATCTGAAAGCTGACCAGAACCGATACTACTCCAGGACTGCCCATTATCAATGGAAATCTCAGCAGCGTAATCACCTGAGCCTGGGGCAGAACTCCAAGTTAAACGTTCAACTTCACCAGGACTAAGAACAACACCGTCATACGGGAATACAATGGTTGGCTCCTTTTCTTCGAACCAATAAGTTACTGCAAAACTCTGGGTGCCCATGGGGACATTAACCCCTTGTACCTTAATAGTGTAGTTACCTCCAACGGGGTTATCAATAGTAACCTGTTTTATATTGTCCCAAGCTGCATTACCCTTTGTTGCAGGTTCATCGGGGTTTTGTGGATCTAGTTTCCAGGGCAAATAAGTTTCACCGTTAGCCGCAACTGAAATGTTCAGCTTGCTTACAATTGCCTGTTGCGCCATAACAGAACCCTCGGTATCTGTATAGGTTAGTAAAACACGAAGTTGAGCCAGGTTGGCTGGGAGGGTTATTGTGTAACTTTTTTCCTCATCAGTACTAATGTTGTCCTCGAGGTAGTATTTATTGGCAATTGTTTGGGCTGATTTTAGCCCATCGATAATTCCAAAACCATACTTGTAGTCGGGGCCAATATTACCCTTATCGCGTGCAGTATTACATACAATGGCTTTTAGCAGGGCTGCTGATGGATACTGATCATCATTCTCCTGCTTAAACTGTTGCTGCAATAGGGCCAAAGTGCCCGCTACTCCAGGTGCTGCCATAGAGGTACCATCAAGGCTGTAGTAGCTATCTACACCAACAGTAGAGTACACATCAACCCCTACTGAGGAAACATGAGGAACTAATCGGCCATCGTAGGTAGGACCAAAACTACTGAAATCGCTCATTTTATCAGTTCTATCAACAGCGCCAACAAAAAGCGCATTCTTCATGTTCCATAAGGCGGTATGGAATCCTCCCGGACAAACATCCTGATCATTTCCGTTAGCAAAAACATGAAGCAGGTAAGGGTTTTCCCTCGTATTCTTATCGAATTCACGTACTGAGGAAAGGTAAGGGAAGTGATATTCGCAGAACAATGGGTCAATAACATAGCCCCATGAGTTATTTGTAACCCTAACACCTTCAGCGTAGGCGGTGGTCATTTCTTGAGCAATAGCACTTATCTCTTGCTGGTAATCGGAGGACCAAAGGGTTGCCTCAGGGGCCATCCCCTCCATTTTGGGGTCAAGCAACCCCTTACCAAGAATGGTTCCTGCAACGTGAGTTGAATGAAAATCCACCGGTTGGGTAGAATGCGCATTAATCCTTCCATTTAAATCTTCATGCACACCAATCTGTCCACCGTCCCACTCTCCAACAATTATCCCCTCCCCATCAAGAGAAAGGTTCATATCTAAATTACTGCGCAAGGGGAATACTCGATGGCTTACTTTGCTAGGTTTATTCTTTAGCTCTTTTGGAGGAGCAGCCAATTCAATGTACCTAACCCATGCGTTTTCTGCCAGCTCAGCAACCTTAAAATCTGATATTTTTACACTAAACTGTACACCATCTTCATCTTGGCTAAGCACCTCTACCTCGTTCTTATTAAAGAACTTAAGCGCATCGGCCGCTGCATCGGGAGCGGTTATTACAGTTACAAAAACAAAACCCAGCTCGGGCGAAGCATACAATGGAATATTTCCTGAAATAATTACAGGGTCAATCTTAAATTCTGTAGGTAAATTGAAGAACTTAGCAGCACCATTCTCAGCAAATCCCGAAAGGGTTGCAGCTTTTTTCAAGCTCTTTACCCCAATATAGTAGGTATTATCTGGGATATAGTCAATCAGCTCAACCCCCTCAGCCTTTAGGTTTGCAATATCTGAATTATTTAGTGAGGTGGTAAACTGAACATAACCATACTGCTTTTTACTACCAGAAACATAGTAGCCTACATCAGAGGGATCTGACTTGGCATCATTGTAAGCGGGAATATATCTTCCTGATCGCAAATATACTGTTTGCGAAGCGCTATTACCCGACTGACCGTAACCTAGGGAATAAAACCCCAGTATAAATGCAAAAACAAGTAAATATAATTTTTTCATGCTATAATTATTTATTTATTAGAAGTTCGTATTAATATCGGTACTGAAGAAAAATGTAACGCTTGTCTGAATTTGAATCAGCCCGCTCCTCATTGTAGGGTATGAATTGTGTGTTGCTGTAGCAACCACCTTTTTCGTCCCGAAAAAGAACATTATAAGTTCTTAAACCAATGGTGTGATTATCCTTTTTGCTACTATCCTTAAAACTATCATGGGCAACTGGTATAAGGCTATCTGATCTTTTAACTTTTATGGTATAACCGTTAGGATTAAACTCAGAGCCAATATCATAGTTTATAGATAATGTGTCGTTCATTAATTCCTCCTTACTGTCACTGCCTGAAGATTTTGATTTAGTGCAAGCTGAGCCTACAATTATTAGGGCAATAAGGGAAAAGGGGAAAATACATTTTTTCATACCGCTAGTTTTAAGAGTACTTTATCCAACTGCAAGTATATTTAAGAATAAGCACAATTCGGCCAGCAGGATACCTACAAATGCCCCCTAGGGTAAAGACAAACACCCGACACCCTAAAGTTACCATCTAACAGTCAGGTGATTGTCGTAAAATATGTTTTTTAGTAGGAAAGAATGAAAGACACTAAATCCTCGTCTTTTGTTAAAGAAAGTTTTGCTTTTATCCTGCTACGGGCTTTTTCTACACCCTTTGGAGTAATGTTTAACAGGTTTGCGATTTCTTTTATTGATATGTTAATTCGGATATAAGCACATTGCTTGAGCTCCTTTTGGGTAAGGGTTGGGAACTGATTAAGTAACCTTTCAAAAAAACGAGGATGCACACTATCAAAGTGCAATGTAAAATCTTCCCAATCTTTGTCTAGGTTTAACGACTGCTCGATTAACCGACTAACCTCTTTTACGGTTTCCTTATTATTAGCAGAATAGGTTAAGGTTTGAGTCTGTTCATTAAGTTTGGTTAAAAGTTCATTTTTTTGCACCATTTGCATGGTAAGCGATGCAAGGTCCCTATTCTTAGAGGCAATCTCATCTTCATAATCGTGCTGTTGCTTTATTTTTAAAAGTTCTAACCTCTCATAATCTTTCTGCTGATTCTCTAGTTTCATCTCAGCAAGTTGTTGTTCTTTCTCTAGAAGTTCAATGGATTGATTTGCTGTGCGGCTTCGCATAACAAAAATATAGACTCCAAAAACTAGTAGCAGAAATGAAGCACCAAACAAGACGGTATACAGTCTTGTGCGGCCTTGCGCAACCTCAAAATCTTTCTGTAATAGCTGCAAATCCTGATCTCTCTTCTCCAACTCATTAAGCGCCTGAAGATTTTGCATTCGCTCACTACTTTGCACCTTAATTATCTCATCCTTCAGGTCGGAGTATTTAATATAGTACTCTAGAGCCCGTTTATAGTTCCCTTTTGCCTCATAATATTCGTAAAATATAAGGTAGTTATTTACTAATTGAGCCTTTGCCTTCAGTTCTTTACCCAATTCGTAACTCTTACTTATTGCAGTAAAGGCTTTATCGAAATCACCCAAGTAGATGTAAAGCCGTGCAATATTATTGAGAATAGCAGCAGACGCACCCTTGTTCTCTGCCTTGGTGTTTAACTCAAGCGATAACGAAAAAATATTAAGCGCTTTCTTGTGCTCTCCCATGGTAGCGTAACAAATACCCATATTATTATATATAGTAGAGATGAGTTCATCGTTTTCAAGTTCTATACTAATATCCAATGCCTTGTTAAAAAAACTCAAAGTAACATCAATGCTATTGGCCGCAAAATTACAAATGCCCAAACTTACTAACGCTTTAGCCTTACCTGCTCTATCTCCAATTTCCTCGCTAAGCTGTAATGCTTTATTATGAAACTCAATTGCTTTATCAATATTCCCAATTTCCCTAAAGCATAACCCCAAATTATTCAACGAGCGAACAATACCATGCTTATTATCAGACTCCTCAAAAACATCAAGAGCTTGCAGCTGGTATTCCACAGATTTCTCAAACTCGCCTAGGCTAAACTGATTTTCAGCAATATAGTTAAGTGCATTAGCCTTACCCAACGGATAGTTTAACTGTTCACTTAAGCGCAGGGCCTCCATACCATAAATCACGCCTTTATCAGGAGAATCGTCGTTACTTACTTGCGACAAACTGTTCAGCAAATCGACCCTCTGCTCATTACTTGCCCTACTAAGCAACTCAGTAAGGCTATCAACCTTTTGCTGATACGGTAATGTTGCG
>JAQVYY010000043.1 GCA_028708425.1 Bacteroidales bacterium | reverse complement strand
GATAGTTTTGTGCACCCAAATGGTGAAGTGTTATTTATTAGTTTTGACACCTTTAAATTACACATTATCAGGGTATTAAACAAACTATCTTTTATCTTTTTTTGCACAAATCGCTCAATTTAGGTATGAAAAAGCTTTCAATTATTATTTTGCTAAACCTTGGTTTAACGTTGGGAATACATGCTCAGTTATTTAATCGCAACAAACCCAAACCATTTGATAAACAGATGAAAGCATTAACTGGGCAAATGGTCAAAAGCTTTAGTGAAACAGGAAAAAACCAAATTGCCATAATGGGATTTCCTGATGTTAATGGTAAGGTTACCGAATTGGGAAAACTGATACCTGAGGAATTAACTACACGCCTGTTTAAAACGGGCGAGTTTCAGGTTATTGAGCGGCAACTCTTAACAAAGGTTCTTGAAGAACAAAAATTGGGGATCTCGGGAATGCTTGATGCTGGGTCTGTAGCCCAACTTGGTAAATTGCTTGGGGTCGATGCCATTGTTACTGGTACGGTTACTGACCGGGGTGATGCTATTCGGATTAATGCCAGAATGATTGAAACAGAGCAAGCACAAGTTTTTGCAGTTGCCTCAGTAAGTATTATCAGAGAGGCTAATTTGGTGTCGATGCTTGGCAAGGAAGTTAATAGTTCCGCAACAGTCAATACAACCTCAAGAAATAATAGTTCAAGTGAAGTTAATGAAGCAACTAAGGCTATAAGGAAAGGAATGATCGGTAATGTTAAAGTTGAAATAATGCGGGCTAATATAACCCCTTCACAAAAAATAAAAATAGAGGTTGTTTTTACAAATAAAAGCAGAAATGACTTAATTGTAAAGTTTTACAATTATAAAAGAAAAACTAAATTATTCGATAATATGGGGCAGGAGTTTGGATGTTCAAGAATAGCCATCGGTTCCAAAAAAAGCAGTTACGATGGCCTTGAACATCGCCTAATTAAAGATTTGCCAACAAGGGCTATTTATACCTTTGATAATATAGATCAAAACGCAACCCGGATATCTCTTTTTAAGCTAGTTATAAAAAGCGATGAGGAAGACCAGATTGCTGAGTTTAGAAAAATTGATCTCGCTAAATAGTGCAGGTAATAAAATTCTTTTATCTTGCCTTTAAGAAGAAAGAAGAGCTTAATTTAGCATTGTCCATATAAATTTCAGTTTAATATGCTAAAAAATCTATTTTTTGTATTGTTTTTTACTTCTTTTGTTACTATAGCCTTTGCGCAGCCAAAGTGGGTAAAACATGTTCCGGTCGACTCAGATTATTATATAGGAATCGGATCAGCATCTAAAAATGACGAAAATTATATTGATAAAGCCAGAGATATTGCTTTAAGCCGTATCGCTTCCAATATTGCAGTAACAATTTCTTCAGAAACAAACAGCCATATTCTTGAGCAAGCTGGTATTGTAAACGAAGCATTTGAATCCAATATTTCCAGTTACGCCAAAGCTAAACTACAAGGATATGAAGTGGTAGATAAATGGGAGGATAAGAATGATTATTATGTTTATTACAGGCTTTCTAAAGCCTCCTACAAAGAAACAATGAAGCGGAATAAGCTAATTGCGAAAAGAGAAGCTGCAAGCTATTATAGCTTGGGAAAGCGAGCGTTGAGTGCTAACGAAATTAATACAGCACTAACTTATTTTGCAAAAGCTGCAAAAGCTATAGGTAATTTCAGAGGTTTGGGTATGACTAATGTGAATGAGGGAAATAATTCTTATTTGGATATCGATGTTTATGTTGAGTTAAATAAAATTTTATCTGCGATACAACTAAAATGTAACCCCGTGTTTTTAGAAACCAGCCTTTATGCATCAAGTTTTGAAACGGTAATTATTCATGCTACATATATGGATGAAAATGGGCAACACAAAAATTTGGCTGAATTCCCGTTAACTGCCCAGCTTCCTGATAAAAGCTTAGAGTATTCTTATATTCAGTCAACTAATGCGCAAGGAATAACAATGTTTCAAGCTGTAAAATTGCTGGTCGATGAAAATATAAAAATTAAATTAGTCCCCAACATATGGATGCTGGCTGGAATAAAAAAGTCCAAGATTTCTTTTGATCCTTTTGCGGAAATAAAACTGCCAACAGCTATTGTTTCAATTAACATTGAACCGGTAAATGTCTATATTCGTTCACAAGTTTCGCAAATGGGGCAAACAGTTTCCAATCCTGTAACATATCAAAGAGCCAAACAAAAGCTAAGTGAATTAAATTGGTTGATAAATGAACTTAATACGGACACCGATTTTATCTTTCAAATAAATGCAAATATTCGTAATGGGGTTGAAATACAAGGGTTATACACGGCTTTTGCTCAAGGAACCATTTCTCTTATTAAGAGAGATACGGGCGATGAAATATTCAATAAAACCCTTACTGAAACTAAAGGTATAGGAGGCAACTTTAAGGTTGCAGGAACCAAGGCTCTTGAAAACCTTTCGGATGGAGTTGAAGATGAAATTGAATTGATGGTAACCCAAATAAAAAATAAGTAGTTTTAGTAGTCTGTAAAATTTAATGTAAGGCTATTATTAGAAAAGAAAGCAAGGTGTAATAGACGAATATATTATATAAGGAATTAGATAAAAAAGCATGAAAGTGACGATAAAGGAGCAAGCAATTTTTCTGTAGGATTAAAGAGTTTTTACAAGATGAATTCCAAAAGCTAGGCACTATCCCGTAAAGTGTGTAAGTATACATCAGAGGTTTGACTTTATAGTTGAACCCTTTCCACAAAAATAGTCAAAAATTGATTCAGAATCAATCCCCATAGCGGGCTGAGTTTCTGATCTGATGTATAACGCAAATCTGGGTTCTGGATTCTGGAAAGACGTTGTTGATCCTGTCTGTAAATCCGTTCAGATTATTGGTAGCGGTGATCAACACATCGTTTACTCCACGCGCCCTGATGTCGGTCAGCACGCTCATCCAGAATGAGGCGCTCTCACTCCTGCCTGGCCATAGGCTTAAAACCTCCTTTTTGCCGTCCCTATGCAGCCCTACGGCTATGTAAACGGTTTTATTTACAACCCTGGAGTTCTCACGAACCTTTAAGACGATACCGTCCATCCACACAATCAGGTAAACCGGTTCTAAAGGCCACTATGAAAAGGCATTCTGAAAAATGAGCAGCTATTTTTTGTGTAATTGCACAATCTTTCAAAGTGGCACGGTTTGACCGAAAAGGGTGGCACCATTAGACCGAAATAGCCACCGAATACTTACACTTCCGCTTTTATTATTCTTTTTGCATAATAGGATGCTAGAAACCTGATCTAGCCACTAATGGTGCGATGGCAAAATACTCTTTCAGCAGCTTATTAGCTTTAGGTTAAGGCAAACGTGTCTGCAAGTATTCCAATTAGGCTTTGATAACCGCGAGGGGTTGCAAGGCGATTTGTATATCGACTAAGTCCGTTTGGTTGGCCATTACCTCTTCGATGTCTTTGTAGGAGCTTGGTGCTTCATCCAAATCAGATTTATGACGAATGGCGTGTAATATGCCTTGGTCTTTCAAAAGTTTTACCTCTTCTTTCATGTCCAAGTTTTTTCGTGCCTCCGTGCGACTCATAACTCTTCCGGCTCCGTGAGAACAGGATTGGAAAGAATGGGGCTCGCCCTTCCCCAATACCAGAAAAGACTGAGTACCTTGAGAGCCTGGAATCATTCCCCATTCTCCCTTTCTGGCGCGTGTTGCTCCTTTTCGATGTACGATGAGCGTTTCGCCAAAGTGCTCTTCTTGGTCGGCAAAGTTGTGAGGCTTATTGATAAAATTTGAAAACTCAACCCCTGGTGTAATTTCTGAAAACGCTGCTTTTACACGTTCCATCATCAACTTTCGGTTGGCCAGAGCAAATTCGATGCAGTAGTTCATTTCATTGTAGTAGAGCTCGAAAAACTCGGAAGATTCTGGAATATGGGCTAAATCTCTTGGCGACTCGCTTCCAAGTTCTTCATGTATCTTTTTGGCTATGCCGTTGTAATGGTTAGCCACCGTGTATCCGATGTTGCGCGAACCCGAGTGAACCATAATCCAGATGTATCCATCAGAGCCCTTTTGTATTTCAATAAAATGGTTGCCTCCGCCTAGGGTACCCATTTGACGAAGACCGCTTTCGTACTCCTGTTCCACAATGGGTAGATCCCCTTTTTTCTTGGGCATCCAGGCCTCATCTTGATCTGTTTTGTGATGCTTATGGCCAACAGGAACGGTATTGCGGATGATACCCATAATATCCTTCAAATCGGATGTTTCGATGTCGTTCAGACTGGTGCGTAAGGAGCACATGCCGCATCCAATATCTACGCCTACAGCATTGGGTACTATGGCTCCTCTGGTGGCCAAGACTGCACCGATGGGCATCCCATACCCAAGATGGGTGTCGGGCATAATGGCTATATGGCCGAATGCAAATGGAAGATTGGCAAGGTTTCGGGCTTGTTGCAGCGTATCCTCATCCATTTCATCTGCTGGCAGCCATAGTTTTATCGGCAGCTTCTCGGTTTCGATGACTACACTACCCTTGAAAGGGGGTAAATTTTCTTTATGTTCTCTTTTTATGCGTTGACTTTTCATAAGAATAAAAGTTAGCTATGTATTTAATTAATAAAATGTATGTCGCTATGGCAATGTTATTGATATTTTTTTGTGAAGCCCTCATGTTTTATTGGCTTTGCCAGGCTCACTGGCTATTTCGGCTCATCGCCCTTTGTGCTATTTCCTTAGCATGAGGATTTCATTGTCCTTTAACCCGCATTATTCCTTGATATTTTAGGGTTACGCAGTGGTAAGCTGGTAAACAGGGCACAGGGCTTAAAGGGTTTGAGTTGGTATTGTTTTCTTAGAGCTGAAGCCCGTACTGCTTCATCTTGTTGTATAGTGTTTTACGGTCGATGTTCAGAATTTCGGCGGCTTTGCTCTTGTTGTACCTAACCTTTTCGAGGGTTGAGAGAATGAGCTCGCGTTCGGCCATCTCCTTTAGATCCTTTAGGTTTTCGGGTGTTTTATTGTTTTTGGTTAGGGGGTCCTGGCTACGTAGCTTGCTCGAAACAATTTCTGGCGGAAGGCTTTTAATACCAATTGATGCGCCCTGCTCGATAAGCACTGCCCGACGGATTACATTTCGTAGCTCGCGAATATTACCCGGCCATGTGTACTGATTAAACACCTCCATAACCTCGGGGCTAAAACTCTTTATCGACTTGTTTAGCTCGGTATTTGCCTGTTTAAGGAATTGATTGGCAAATAGCGGGAGGTCTTTTATTCGTTCGCAAAGTGGGGCTATTGTAATTGAAAATTCGTTTAGTCGGTGGTAAAGATCCTCGCGGAATTTCCCATCCTTAACGGCTTGCTTCAGGTTGTCGTTTGAGGCAACAATGATGCGCACATCAGCACTAATTTCGCGGTTGCTGCCAATGGGCTTAATTTTACGCTCCTGAATGGCCCTTAAAAGGTTTACCTGTACATCGTACGATAGGTTTCCAATCTCATCGAGGAACAGCGTGCCGCCGTTGGCTACCTCAAATTGTCCCGTTTTATCGGATATTGCGCTGGTAAACGAACCCTTTATATGGCCAAAAAACTCGCTCAGCGCAAGGTCTTTGGATAGCGCACCGCAATCAACCGCAACAAACGGGTTTTTATTACGAGGGCTGTAATCATGAATTTGGCGGGCAACGTACTCCTTGCCCGTTCCGCTATCGCCTTGAATTATTACCGATAGATTGGTGGGAGCCACCAGCTCATAGTGCTGCTTAACCAGTAATGCGTTGTCGCTTGTGCCCTGAATAAAGTTGGGATTGGCGTCTTTGGTCTGCTTTTTTGTTTTTTTAACCTTACTGGATCTGTTTTTCTGTGCCAATAGGTTTTGAATGGTGAGAATAATTTCGTCGGGGTTTATGGGCTTTGCAACATAGTCGAATGCACCCATTTTTATTGTCTTTACGGCCATCTTAATGTCCGCGTAGCCGGTCATAATAATAACCCCCGTTTCGGGATTAGCTGCTTTAACCTGCTTTAGAATATCAAGCCCCGAACCATCAGGAAGCCTATAATCGGTTAGTATGATATCGAAGGTTTCGGCTTCGCAAGCTTTTAGCGCTTTGCCTGCCGAGAAAGCTTCGGAAACGCTATGCCCTTTTTTTGTAAGAAAGGTTTTTAGCATTATGCAGAAGCTCGAATCGTCGTCAACTACTAGTATTTTAGCCATTTGCTGCCAAGCAATTTAATTGTTCCCCAGTAAGCGAATATAGCACCTTAAAATCACAAATCAAATACCATTAGCTAAAATTATGAGCATTTTGGCCACAAATGATTTTTTGTTTCAATTGATACGGCGCATGAATAAAGCGGGTTAAGCACCAGCACCTCTAGGAGGTGGCAAACAGCGAGCCACTACTAGCGCCTGGAGTAACATGCGCCTATAATCTTTATATGCAATGTGGATAACGGATATGGTTTACTCACAGGGTACTCGTCGGTAAAATCGGAAATTATTGACCCAAATAACTAGGTATTTTGAGAACATGAAAATTAGTTGGCTATCGCTTTTAGGTGCAGCGCGCCGAAGAAGTTTTAAATAATTTTAATAAGCACAATCTTTTTTGTGAAAGCTCAAAGTGTTGTAAATACTGACAAAACAACTCACAGTACACAAAGTATGCTGTTTAACGCATTATGGGGGCGGTGTGTGTATAGTTTATACTTACATTGGCTTTATTAAACGTATGTAAAATTTTTTTAGCAATACGAAGGAGGAAAAAAAAAGCAAAATAATCTCAACCCGCATTATTCATCAATTTTACTAAAGATATATGTAAATGGGGGGTTGTCCCGACCTAGTCGAGCCCAATTTTAGGTAACAAAATGGGTTGTGAGGCTTAGTCGTTGCCCGATACAGCAATTATTTGAATGGATAATTGGGGCCGGGGCATTTGAGTAAATTTTCGGTTCTCTGCACTTAAGCTTTTGCCATGGCAAAAGCCATACCCTGCAACCCAACCGTACATAGGCGAGGCCAACTTTAGCCAGTTAACGACAAAGGACGAGCTCGGCGAAGCCAACCGTGTCGCAATGATGCGGCTCTAAATTTCACTCAAGTTGCCCTGCTATCAACCATAAGCAGTGGCTTGCGCCTAGCAATTGGCCTTTTTATATCTATGGTGTGTTTTACAACATAAAAAAAGGGAGGGGGGGGTGAGAATGTATGATATAAAATACTACTTTTGTTCACACAAATGTTTTACGAATCTAATAATACCCGCAAACAGTAATTGAAATTATTATCCGTATGCCATTGCAAGGCAATAGGCCAAATGGCGGGGTTGATACCGCCCCGAAATTATAAGGTAAAATACTTGGAGCAGGGGATTGCCTTAGCCCTTAAAACAAGTAAGGAGGGAGGCCAGCAGCAGCCTTAAAGAGCTTGCCACCAAAGAGCAACTACCGTTCAAGTCTTTTGGGATGAATAGAGCATACTATTTTATGCTGGTATTTACACACTTCATTTTCGAAGCATACAAGCGGGATGTTACAGCAGAAGTCATTCCAGCTAGGGTATATCCAAACACATTCAGAAGAAAACTCATCGATTTTGCCGTTAAGATAACCTCAAGGGCAAGAAAAATAGTATTGAATGTCACGAGAGTTATTTACGAAACTATAAATATTGAAGAGCTATGGAAACGCTGTCAGTCGCCGCCGCAAATACAGCTTGTGTAAGGCAAAGTAATATATATCAGGATTTAAACCATAATGGTAATGGGAAAGGTATGCCGATTCCAGTAAAAATGGCATAAAACCCCGGATAATAATGAGAAAAAATACCCTAAACCAGAGAAAAGAATTATTTTCACAATCCCGTCCTTAAAAATCAACTAATTTTTTGAGCCAAGCGAGAAGAAAAGAAACAGTGGAATTATGAATCGCTCAATTTAGGTTTTACATAGTAATATGAGAATATGCTAAAAGGATGCCTCTTTTTTACATACTTTTGTAGCAAGAATAACGGTAATTCTTAATAAATATTTACGAATAACGCGTTACCATAAAGTTGGTTTAAGCAATACCAAATAAAATAAACCTAAAAAAACATCAGCTAAAAACAATGAAAACAATTGCTCTCGTACTGCTAACATTTGTCGTAACCCTAACCCAAGCTCAGGAGGAGAAAGACTACCTTTACAAGCGTACAACCATAAAAATAGGGCACACTACCACGCCCGAGTACACAAACGCACTTAAAGACTTTACTTTAGGAAACTTTCGATTAGATATAAATCATGGGTTTTCAAAATTTATTGAGCTAGGAGGCTATTTAGGCTATAGCCGGTTTGGTAATGTCCAATATCTTGCGGAGTTCGATCCAAATGACGATACTACATGGGGTGCCGACTATATATACTCTAACGCATATTCATATGGTGTTGCCGCTAATTTTCAATTTTTACCTTTAATTACTCAGCATGAAGAGCCTCGGTTCGATGTGTATTTAAGTGCAAGAATTGGAGGGCTTAGCCTAATAGCACCCGAAAGAAGCGTTTGGAGAGGTCATGCACTAGATTTTGGGGTTTACGCAGGGATAAACACCTATATTACTTGCCATTGGGGCGCATTTGTTGAATATGGTGTTAATAACAAGCCTTTGTTATATAACCATTTCGAAGGTTGCTTAAGGTATGGTATAACCATTAAGTTTTAATGTGCTTATATGAGTACTAAAAAACCTTTACAATACATACTTGCCTGTTTGGTATTGGTTGTTGCAATGCCCTCGTGCGATAAGGAGGTAGATTGGGAATTTCCCAACCACACTCCCAAACCAACAATAAGTGGAATAGTTGAAGCAGGTAAACCGGTGTGGGTGCATATTTCGTTGTCGGGTAGTATCGACTCGGCGCAGCTAACCGATGTTACCAATGCCCAGGTGCATTTGTATGAAAATGGTCATCTCCTCGAGACCCTAGAGCATACCAGTAACGGTTTATACACCTCATCCTCCCAGGCGCAGGAGGGAATGGAGTACAAATGCGAGATAAGCGTCCCGGGCTACGAGCTGGTTTCGGCAACAACCATTGTTCCCTTGGCTGCACCCATAAAGAATGTTAAGTTTATTAAGAACGCTTGGTTTAACTACTGGGGCGATTTGCAAAATGCAGTAGATGTTACTTTTAGTAAGCACGATGCAAGTTACCTTGAGGTTGTTGTTTGGAGCGATAGTGAAAGGCCCGTAACCCCTGCCAATATTGACGACCCCGTGCTCCTTAGCGAGGGGCTCGATTTGACCCTTTTTAGCACCGAGTTTGTACTTACCGATACCTACACCATGCGTATTAACCTCCAAATAGAGGACGATACCCCAATTGTCGTTGAGCTACGCTCGGTATGCAAGCATTACTATAGCTATCAAAAGCAGCTCTCGCTTTATGGCGATGCGCTATATCCCGAATTTTTTACGGGTGCTTTACCTGCAATCCCGCTTTACTCAAACGTAAAGGGCGGGTACGGCATTTTTGCCGGATATTCCAAGGCGATTTCCGATACCCTTACTCCACAAATGAATGCAGCCAAAACCGTATTGTAATTAATTGCTTATTGTATAAATAATGCGTTACGTAAAACTCCTGATTGTTGCGCTATTGGTATATAGCGGTAGTTTGTATTCGCAGGTGCGGATATCTGGATTTGTGCGCGATAGCCTATCGCGCGAGGTGCTAGTTGGCGCACATGTAGTTGAGGATGGCACTAGTCGAGCCGCCATTGCCAATGCCAAAGGCTATTTTAGCATTACCCCAATGGGTAGAGGCACTATTACAATTTCATACGTTGGATATACGTCCAAAAAGTTTAAGGTCGATTTTGCAAACGATACGCTTGTAGAGGTTTTATTGTGCCCCGGTAATCAGATTGATGAGGTGGTGATAAGCCATGCTCGGCGTCCGCCTTTTAATGTGGCTACTCTTAGCCAGCTCGAGCTTCAGTCGGTTCCCTCTTTGGGGGCAAAACCCGATGTGATGAAAGCCATTCAGCTGCTGCCCGGAATACAGACACAAAGCGAGGGGTCGAGTTTGGTGTTGGTTAGGGGCGGAAATCCCGGCGAGAACCTATACCTACTAGATAACGTTGCCCTAATATACGTGAACCACTTTGGCGGGTTTATGTCGGTTTTTAATCCCGATATGATTAATAGCATAGATGTGTACAAAGGTGGCTTCCCAGCTAAGTACGGAGGTAAGCTCTCTGCCATAATGGACATATCGCAGCGAGAAGGAAACCCAACCTATACCAAGGGCACGCTTAGCCTAGGGCTTACCGACATATCGGCTAGCATTGAGGGGCCCACCCCTATTGCCAACTCAACCTTTATTGTTACCGGCCGAAAAACCCTTACCGATCCGCTTATGCTTTTGGCAACTAGTCTTATTGATGATGGGGAATATAAGTTTTACTATGGTTTTCATGATATCAACGGGAAGTTTACCTGGCGCCCAAATAGCAAGAACTCTTTTAGCCTAAACGTGTATCATGGCGACGATTATTTGAATGTTAAGAACACTTACACCAGCTCACAGTATCAGCAGCTTTCTAAAATGAAGAATGTATGGGGAAACTGGATGGTGTCGGCTCATTGGAACAGGGTGCACTCCCCAAAGCTATACTCTAACCAAAGTCTTTCCTACGTTCGTTATAGGGTAGGTGAGAATAATCAATTCTCAATTTCATCTCTAATCGATACTGTTTCTCAGGGAATGGAGTATCGCTCATCGGTACAGGATATGTCGTTCAAATCGGGTTGGCAATACGAGTTGCTACCCAATTGGACTTTGCATGCTGGTGCACAAGTATCACTGCTCTTGCATAGCCCAAACATTATGGTTAGCTCAGCACAAACCGACTTGTTTGTCGAGCCTACAATAACCTCAACCGAATCGGCTTTGTATTTCGAGAATCGAATTAAGTTTCTAAATATTTTTGAGTTACAGGCAGGATTGCGAGGCGTGGTTTTTGCAAACAAAGGCTTCTCGCATATTGGGCTTGAGCCCCGGCTTAGCCTCGGCGTTAGACTGAACCCAAACAACAAGTTCAACTTTAGCTATATGCAGGCTTCACAATATTCCCATCTTCTCTTCACATCGGGCGATGTGAGTAGCAACGAGGTGTGGGTGCCATCGGGTGACGATATTCCAAATGCTAGTTCCTCTCAGCTAGCTGTGGGGTGGAAGGGGAGTTTTGCTAACGGAATGTTTGATGCCGAAGCTAGCTTTTACCACAAAAGCCTTAGCAACCTTGCTAGCTATCGCGAGGGATACACCAACCTTATGGGCGATGGGATGTGGCGCAACAAGGTGGTAACCGGAGGAAAGGGTAAAGCCATAGGGGCAGAGGTGCTGCTTAGGAAAAGTTACGGCAACTGGTTGGGCTTTATTGGCTACACGTGGTCGCGTACAACGCGCCAATTTGGCGAGATAAATAATGGTGTTGAGTATCTTTTTGAGTTTGATAGGCCTCATTCGGCAACAGTTAGCATAAGCCGTAAACTCACAAAAAAAACGCTGCTTACTGCCAGCTGGGTTTACCAAACGGGGCTGCCCTTTACCCCAGTAGTAGGTAGGCATTATGCAACAGACATAAACTATTCCACACCCAATGACCTCGATATATTTGATGTTCTGGTTTATGGAAAACGTAATAGCGCTCGGATGAGGGACTACCATCGTCTCGATATTGGTTTGCAGTATAATACTCATTCGCGTAATGGCTATAAAGCCCAGTGGACTTTCTCGGTATACAACGCCTATAATCGCCAAAACCCTTACGTGTATTTTTACCACGAAAAGTCTGCCATGTCAAATAGCCAAAGCCAAGAGCTAGGTCTTTACCAAAAGAGTTACTTCCCAATTATCCCATCGTTTTCCTACAAAATATTTTTCGATAAAAAAGAACGCCTAAAGCAACAACCACGAGTAAAAAGACCTTGGTACAAACGGCTATTTTTTCACTAAAGTAGTAGTGTCCTTAGGAGACCGACAATCCGCTAAACAACAAGTTGCCCCGTGAGGGACCAAATTATACCCACTTAATTTTCTGGGCGCAACGGTTGCTAAGCAATTCGTCCGAGTTACTGTATTTCTGCCGAAGCAAAAACAGCGCTGTTACCCCCTAGTTCCACACGCTTGATAAGCAAGTAAGCAAAATAGCATATTTTGCCTAATATTTTCTTGCCATGGTAAAAGCCATACCCTGCAACCCAACCGTACATAGGCGAGGCCAACTTTATCTAGCTAACGACAAAGGACAAGCTCGGCGAAGCCAACCGTGTCGCAATGATGCGGCTCTATATTTCACTCAAGCTGCCCTGCTATCAACCATAAGCAGTGGCTTGCGCCTAGCAATTGGCTTTTTTATATCTATGGTGTGTTTTAAAAAATAAAAAAAACGATGGGGGGGGGGGTTGAGAATGTATGATATAAAATACTACTTTTGTTCACACAAATGTTTTACGAATCTAATAATACCCGCAAACAGTAATTGAAATTATTATCCGTATGCCATTGCAAGGTAATAGGCCAAATGGCGGGGTTGATACCGCCCCGAAATTATAAGGTAAAATACTTGGAGCAGGGGATTGCCTTAGCCCTTAAAACAAGTAAGGAGGGAGGCCAGCAGCAGCCCAAAAGTTGGCAACAAAATGCCCCACCCCCATAGAACAACTACAAAATCACTCTGGGAGGTGAGGCCAACTCAACTAATTAATGTCGAATTAAAAACTATTACGGTGATTAAAATTAAAAGTTTTGCAAGTGTAGCACTATTTGCGTTAGCTACAACAGTTTTAACAGTATTTAATAGCGGATGTAGCAAGGATGAAACAATAGTTTCCACCGATGAAATGCCTGAAACCGAAATGCTGGTTTTTAAGGATTACGAGGAATACTCTTCCACGCTTACCAAGGTACTGTCATTTAATGAAGACGAACTAAAAGCCTGGGAGGAAGCACAGGGTTTTATTTCATATGGAAGGAAATGCGAAGAACTGTTTTTTAGCCAAGATTTTGAAAGCTTTGAGAACTTGGATGCGTTTAAAAACTTTGTAGATAATAATTCTCAGTATGTTGAACTATATGAAGAGTTGGGAGAATATACTTTAGATGTAAAATATTACAATTGTCCAGCACGGTATTTAATGAATACTGACAGGATGTATCAAATATCTGATACTATTTTCAAAGAATTCACAAATGGTGTTGCTTATGTAGGATCTAGTAATGAACATTTATTAAAAAGCATAAATGGGGATACATTTAGCAGCACAAAGAAAGCTGAAATAGGATTTATAGAATCAGAAAAAAAAGATATCAATATGAAGGAGACTATTATTACTGTTAGTAGAAACGGAGGAATTGCCCGATCAACCACGGGGAGAAATAGGGTAAGGATTAAAATTTATGAAGAACGTAGTCAAAATCTTCCTTATTATGATATTCGTACTGTTTATGCCGAAATAAGGCCATACAAAAGAAATTTTGGAGTATGGATTTGGTGTGAAAGGTACATTACAGGAGAACTTGATTGGACGTATTCCTTCTGGGGTGATGTTTCTGCTACGGAGAGTTTAGAATGGAATAACCATTTGACTCGCTTTGTTGAAGTAAAGCATAGTGAAGAGGTTACTCATGGAGGAACTGCCTGGTTTAATAAATTCTATTTTAAAGCAACAGCTCGTGAGATTGATGATAAAGATATTAAGAGTCTGAAATATAACTAGGTAATTCTTCTAAAGCTATTAACTTGTTGAAAGGTCAAGTATATGCTACTATATATACACCCTTTCAATTTAAGTGCATACTGGATATAGGTTGCTATTCATGGAACAATGAAGCACCCATGATAACATTATCAATAAACAAGAAGTGACTGTCTGAAAGATGGTTCACTTTTGCTTGAGAATAAAACAGTTGTAACTTTTAAAATAAAAACAAACAGATGAAAAGACTTTTGCTTTTAGCCTTGTTGCTAATATCAATTAACACCTTTGCACAGGTTAATACCGTGCCAAAAAGAATTAATGCTAAGTTGGGTTTTTCATTAAGCGACCCAGAGGACACAGACAATAACCTACCAAACTTTAGGGTTGAGGTTAACTATAAAGTAGTTCCTTTTCTTGAGGTTGGTGTTTACGGAGGGTTTGGTTTTTACCAAGCTATACAAAGAGAAATTGTGGGGTCAGGCATATCGGCAACAATATCAGGTTACGCAGCCAGTAACTATGGGCTGAATGCTAATTTTCATATTCTGCCACTAGTTGTTAAGGAGAGAAAACTTCGGTTTGACCTTTATGTTTCGGGGAAACTTGGCACTATTAATCCCGAAAAAACTGATGCGTCACCTCTACCTGATAAGTTTTTATCTGATTACGGGGTTTACGCAGGTGCCGCATATTACCTTACTCGTCATTTTGGTGTTTATGGTGAGTTTGGTTATGGTAGCTATACAACTATTAGGTACGGTTTGTCTTTTAAGTTTTAAAAAAATAATGTATGCCTACAAATAAAATAAATAGGATGATCCGCAGAGCTGTAGAGCTTTCGTTAATTTTTTTGCTTCCTTTAAGTAGCTGCCACAAAAAGATTGACTGGAACCCGCCCGAATTTGACCAGCAACCCGTTGTTAATGGCGTTATTAAGAGCGGTAGTCCCGTTACCATTAAGGTTTCTTTGGCGGTAAAGTTTACCGCCGAGCCCACGCCTGAGGTCGATAATGCCGAGGTGCTACTTTACGTTAACAACGAGTACAACGAAACCCTAGAGCATATTGGCGAAGGGTTTTACCAATCGCAGCTAATTGCGCAGGAGGGCAGCGAGTACCGCTGCGAGGTTACCATACCCGGTTACCCAATGGCCACCTGCGCTACCCGTGTTCCTAATCATCAGAATATACTAAAATTTGAGCATATCAATAAAGCTGGGATCGATGAGGAAGGGTTAACCTACCCAGCCGTAAAGGTAACTTTCGATAATTTACCCGATACATCCGTTTACTACGAGATAGTTATCAATATTTTTCAGCACGAAGATTATAAGGGTAGCCCTAATCCATTCCACATTGTTGACCCCGTTCTGCTTAACGAGGGCTTGCCCATGGCCGTGTTTAGCAACGAGCTAATTGAGGGTAGCACCTACACCATGACCATTAATTACCAAATGGGCGGGGCCTCATACACTGAGAGTACGGGCTGGGTAACCTCTCTTTACCCTGTGCAGGTTGAATTACGTACGGTTAGCCAAAGCTACTACAAGTTTATAAAGCAGCAGTACCTGTACGAGTTGGCAAACAGCGAGCCGCTTCTGTCTGTTGGGGTAACGGGGAGCTACAATCTTTATAGCAACGTGCACAATGGGTACGGGATACTCACAGGGTACTCGTCGGTAAAATCGGAAATTATTGACCCAAATAGCTAAGTATTTTGAGAATATGAAAATTAGTTGGTTAGTGTTTTTAGGTGCATCGCACCGAAGAGCCTTTTTAACAATAATAAGCAACAATCTTTTTTGTGTTAGATTAAAGTTTAGTAAATACTGGCAAAAGAATGTGGCATAAATAAAATGTGCTGTTTAACACATTATGATGAGGAGTAGGTTCAAGGTATTAACTTACATTTGTTTTATTAAACGCATGTTAAGAATTTAGGATATTATGAAATGATGTAAAAAGCAAGTTAATCTTAAATCCGAGCAATCATTGAAGGGCGAAATACTCTACCACGCTCACTAATGTACTGTTAATTGATAAGGACGAACTAAAGCCGTGGGAAAAGTGTAGGGTTTTAAGTCCGTTGGTTTTTGGCATAAATTTAAATCATCAAAATAAAATATGAATAGAATTACATTATTAGTAATAATTTTACTAACGTATACCGCAGCAGGTTATTCTCAAAACACCTACCTTAACGAAAGGCTAACGCTTAAATTTGGGCACTCAAATACTCCAAAATTTTGGAATTATAATAACGATATCGTATTAGGTAACTTAAGGCTTGAAACAAACTATGTACTCTGTAACTTTATTGAACCGGGATTATATGTAGGGTATAGCAATTTTAAAAATACTGAATTCCCTTTAACCTCAACATTAATCAGACCATACAAATCTGATGCTTTGTTTTATGGGTTAAACACAAATTTTCATATCCTACCTTTTATTTTTAGGAGCGGAAAAATTCGCTTCGACATATATGCTGGTGCTAAACTGGGTATGATTACCATGATAGCCCCAGCCAATAGCCTTTATAAAGGAACCCAATTTGACTATGGCTTGCTGGGTGGTGCAAACTACTTGATTACAAAAAAATGGGGTATATACGTTGAGTATGGAGTTAGTAAAAAGGTGAATTTCTCTGATACAGAGCCCTGCTTAAGGTACGGGATTGTTGTAAAATTTTAAAATCAAGTCTAATAATTTTAGATGTATGCAAGTTTTTAAGAAGAAAAGTGGTTTAATTGGTTTTTTTATGATGTTAGGCTTGCTTTTGTTTTTTAGCTGCCATAAAAAGTTAGACTGGAACCCACCCGAATTTGAGCAGAAACCTGTTGTTAACGGGGTTATTAAGAGCGGCAGTCCCATCACCATTAAGGTTTCTGAGGCGGTAAAGTTTACTGCCGAGCCCACTCCCGAAGCCCATAACGCTGAGGTGCTACTTTACGTTAACAACGAGTATGCCGAAACCCTTGAGCATATTGGCGAGGGGTTTTACCAATCGCAGCTAACTGCACAGGAGGGCAGCGAGTACCGTTGTGAGGTTACCATGCCCGGTTACCCAACGGCTACCTGCTCTACCCGTGTTCCTAATCATCAAAATATAGTAAAATTTGAACATATCAATAAGGCGGGGGTCGATGAGGAGGGGTTAACCTATCCGGCCGTAAAGGTAACTTTCGATAATTTGCCCGATACATCCGTTTACTACGAGTTGGTTATCAGGCTTTTTGAGCACGAAGATTATGGTAGTCGAACTTCACCTTACAATATTGGTGACCCCGTTCTTTTAAACGAGGGCTTGCCCATAGCCGTGTTTAGCAACGAGCTAATTGAGGGTAGCACCTACACCATGACCATTAACTACTCAACGGGTAGCGCGTCTAACCATAATAATATGGGTTGGGTAACTAATCTGTACCCTGTGCAGGTTGAGCTGCGTACGGTTAGCCACAGCTACTACAAGTTTATAAAGCAGCAGTACCTGTACGAGTTGGCAAACAGCGAGCCGCTTCTGTCTGTTGGGGTAACGGGGAGCTATAATCTTTATAGCAACGTGCACAATGGGTACGGGATACTCACAGGGTACTCGTTGGTAAAATCGGACATTATTGACCCAAATAACTAGGTATTTTGAGAACACTAAAATATATAGCAGCAATTGCTCTGCTGCTTACCGTAAGCCTTGCTTCGTTTGCACAGCACCGTATTGCTGGTTTTGTAAAGGATAGCCTAAGCCGCGAGGTGCTTGTGGGTGCGCATATAATTGATAGCACCCGCATGAGGGTTGTAACTACCGATAACACTGGCTATTTTAGCATAAACGTACAGGAAAATAGTTGCATATCTGCTTCGTTTGTGGGGTATAAACCGCAGGCAATTAGCTCAAAATCGGAAGCCGATTCGCTTATTGTAGTGTTGCTAAGCCCCCACAATAGTATCGATGAGGTGGTAGTAACCCACGCCAAGCGCCACACGCATAGCGTAGCATCGTTAAGTAACCTCGAGTTACAGCAGCTACCCTCTTTGGGGGCAAAGCCCGATGTTATGAAGGCCATACAGCTGTTGCCTGGCATACAGTCGCAAAACGAGGGTACTAGCACCATTCTGGTGCGTGGGGGCAACCCAGGCGAAAACCTTTACCTGTTCGATAATATTGCGCTAATTTATGTAAACCATTTGGGTGGGTTTACCTCGGTTTTTAATCCCGATATTATCAACAATATTAAGGTGTATAAGGGCGGCTTCCCATCCCGTTACGGTGGTAAGCTGTCGTCAATTATGGATATTGCCCAGCGCGAGGGTAATGTTAATAAGCTAAAGGGTTCGTACAGCATTGGTATAACCGATGCCTCAATTTTGCTCGAAGGGCCCACCTCAATAAAAAACACAACCTTTATTGTTGCTGGGCGCAAAACGCTGGTTGACCCATTATTTGCTTTGGCGACTATGCTCTCGGGGGGTGGCGATTATATTATGTCGTACGGTTTTCACGATATTAACGGAAAGTTTACCTGGCGGCCCGATGCCAAAAATGCCCTAAGCATAAATCTTTATCAGGGCGATGATTACCTAAACTGGTGGTACTCTAATCGCAATAATTCGGGACGGGAAAGGGCACGGCTCTCAAACGTGTGGGGAAACTGGTTGCTATCGGCCCGATGGAACCGAGTGCACAACCCCAGTCTGTACTCTACGCAAAGCCTTTCGTATGTGCGCTACAGATTGAAAAACAACCAGAATTACTTTAATACCGACCCCGATTCAAAATTCGAGTATAAACGGAATTTTAAATCCATAGTACAAGATATTTCCTATAAGTGGGACCTAAAAGCAGAATTGCACCAAAATTTGGGTGTCGATTTTGGCTTACACACTGCGTATCTCAGGTATAATCCTAATAATATATACATATCAAACAATCCAGCGGCAACAAGTCAGCCTACCATAAATGCACTTGAACCATCGGCATATGCCGAGGCCAAGTTTGAACTGCCCAAAATATTAACATTACGCCTTGGAGCACGTGCTGCGGGCTATGTAACAGAACAGTATAACACATTTAAAATTGAGCCCAGGGCAAATCTTAATATCAACATAGGGGCAAACCATACCCTTAACGCCAGCTATATGGAAACAAACCAATTTTCGCATCTACTATTTACTCAGGGCGAAATAATGAGCAACGAGGTTTGGGTTCCTGCCGGAGCCGATATTAGTCCAGCCTCAACGCAACAAATTTCGGGCGGTTGGCGTGGTTTCTTCAACAAGGGTATGTGGGATGTTGAGCTTAGCGCGTACCACAAAACGTTGCACAATATAGCTACCTATCGCGAGGGGTACACATCGCTAATGGGCGATGGTAATTGGCGCTCGAAGGTTGAGGCAGGGGGCGAGGGCGAAGCTTACGGTGTTGAGTTTTTTATGCGAAAAACACGGGGCAGCTGGACTGGCTTTCTTGGGTATAGCTGGTCCAGGGCAACCCGACAATTTTCAAATATTAACAACGGCAACGAGTATGCTTTTGATTACGACCGCCCGCATAGCCTATCGCTAACCCTAAACCGCAAGCTAAATGCAAAGCTAACTCTAAGCGCCACGTGGGTTATACAATCGGGCTTACCCTTTACGCCTGTATATGGCCGACAATTTGTGCCTAGCCTAACCGACGGATCGGACGATGACACGTACTACTACGAAGCCTTTATTTATGGTGAAAAGAATAGCGCGCAGATGAGACCCTACCATCGGCTCGATTTGGCTCTACACTACACCACCAAAACCAAGTACGGAAACAAAGCGCAGTGGACTTTTGCCGTGTACAATGCTTATAATAGGCAAAACCCCTACACCTATGTGTTTACGCACGATGCCAAGCAGTACGACTGGCTTATTCTAGATCCTGATATTAGGGGTGCAGAGCCTTTCTCTCTTTACCAAATAAGCTTCTTCCCTATTCTTCCAACCGTTTCGTATAGCGTATTTTTTGACGATATTAAGGGGTTTCGTAAACAAAGGGCTAAAACGAGAAAAACAAAGGATAAGGAGGGGAGGAAAAGAAGGAGTTGGTTATATTTTGATGACTAGCGAGAGGTGACTGGTGAGAGGTGAGTGGTGAGTAGTAATGAGTGAAAAGTGCTAATCTGTGGACAAAAACCAGTACAATTCAGTAAACTCGATTGGAACACAGAGAACACTGAGTAGGCACAAAAGCCACTAAGTCATATTTAATCATAAAATCTTTGTGCTACTCTGTGGCTTCTTCGTGTATTTTGTGAAACCAGAAAAGGTTGAGGTTGAGGTTGAGGTTAAGGTTGAGAGAGTTACGAGTTTTACCCCCGGTCCCTAAAGGGGGAGAATGGTGCGGTGGGTTTCCCCCTTGTGGGGTTAGGGGTAGCGAGGCAATGCAAAACAACAATAAGATGAGAACACAGAGAAAAAAGTTTCACAGTGTAACACAGTGTTAAATACTGAGAAACACAGTGATACAAAACAGTGCAAATCAGTAAAATCTGTGTCATCAGTGTTCCAACGAAACGGCTAATCGCCAACAACCAACCGTTAATTTCTCCTTTTTCTATTTAACCTTCCTAAAAGCAGTATCTATTAAGGGTATTTTATATCTTTGTCCAAAATTTTTATTACCATGAATTTCGTACAAGAATTACGGTGGCGCGGGATGATTCACGACATGATGCCCGGTACCGAGGAACAACTACAGAAAGAGATGACTTCGGCCTATGTGGGTATTGATCCCACTGCCGATTCGTTACATATTGGGCACCTGGTATCGGTTATGATGCTAAAGCATTTTCAGCGATGTGGTCATAAGCCCATTGTTTTGGTAGGTGGTGCAACCGGCATGATTGGCGACCCATCGGGTAAATCGCAGGAGCGTAACCTGCTCGACGAGAAAACCCTAAGGCATAATCAGGATTGCCTTAAGGCGCAGCTCTCAAATTTTCTCGATTTCGATTCGAGCGAACCTAATGCTGCGGAAATGGTGAATAATTACGATTGGATGAAGGGGTTCTCGTTTCTCGATTTTATTCGCGATATCGGTAAGCATATTACTGTAAACTACATGATGAGTAAGGACTCGGTAAAAAAACGTCTTACCGGCGAAGCGGGGTCGGGTTTATCATTCACCGAGTTTACCTATCAACTTGTTCAGGCAACCGATTTTCTGTATTTGTACCAGTCGCATGGCTGCCGTTTGCAAATGGGCGGTTCCGACCAGTGGGGCAATATTACAACCGGCACCGAGCTAATTCGTCGTAAAATTGGTGGCGAGGCATTTGCGCTTACCTGTCCGCTTATTACTAAGGCCGACGGCGGAAAATTTGGCAAAACCGAGCAGGGTAACGTTTGGCTCGACCCAGGCCTAACATCGCCCTATAAGTTTTACCAGTTCTGGCTAAACACATCCGATGGCGATGCCGAAAAGTATATCAAAATATTTACCATACTCGATAAGCACACCATCGACCAGCTGGTAGCTGAGCATCAGCAGGCACCACACCAGCGTAAATTGCAAAAAACGCTAGCTAAAGAGCTTACCATTATGGTTCATTCCGAGGACGATTACAACACGGCCGTTGAGGCTTCGCAAATACTTTTTGGTAAGTCAACCTCAGATATTTTACATAGAATAGACGAAAACACCTTTTTATCCGTTTTCGAAGGTGTACCCATGTTCAATATTCCGGCTGGTGTTATAGGCGATGGAATTTCATTTTTGGAATTAGCTGCCGAAAAAACCGAGATATTTTCATCAAAGGGTGACCTTCGCCGTACGGTTAAGGGTGGGGGTGTTAGCATTAATAAGGAGAAGATTCAGGATGCCGATATGCAGGTAGATGGCTCAATGCTAATTAATGAAAAATACCTATTGGTACAGAAGGGGAAAAAGAACTATTTCATTATAAAAATTGACAAATAATAAATTGACATGGAGAAGGAATTACCCGATTTTAACTTAAACGGCACCAATTTGCTGCAAATGATTTGGCAAAGGCGCTTTGTTTTTATGCTTATTGGTGCTATTGCCTTTGTGGTATCGATTGTAGTCTCTTTACTAATTACACCGCAATTTAAATCATCGGCAATACTTATTCCCTCGACTGCCACACAGGCTTCAAAAGATGCTTTTGTTGCATCGCGTGCTAGGGGGCTAACCGTTTTTGGCGACGATGAGGAGGTAGAGCATTTAATACAGATTTTATCATCAGAAACTCTTCGTCGACATATTGTAAACGAGTTCAATCTATTTGAATACTATGGTGTTAATCCTGCCGATAAGCATGCTTGGTATAAGGTAAATCGTATTTATTCGGGTAACGTGTCGTTTATGCCATCGCGGTACCGCTCAGTTCGTATTGAGGTGTTAGACGATAATCCGCAGATGGCAGCAAAACTAGCAAATGCCATTGTGGTTACGGCCGATAGCTTAACGCGTGAGGCCAAACGCTTGGTGGCGCAAAAAGCCCTTGAGGTGCTAGAGTTTCACTATCAGCAACTACTGGATGATGCGTATAGCCTTGATGATAGTATGACTACCGTAATGGCGCACGGTGTTATAAATTTGCCCTATCAGGCAAAGGAGGCAACCCGAGTTTATACAGAAGCTCTTGCTGCAGCAAATAAAGCACCCGCAGATAGAGTGGTAAAGTACATAAATAAATTGGCTTTACAGGGAGCGAAATATACCCGTTACTTTAACGATATTCAGTATAAATCACTGCAAATTAAAGATTTACAGGAAAATCTTCATATTCTAAGAGCCGAGGCTCAGGGTTTAATTCCCTCACAGTTTGTTATTGATTGGGCCTATCCGAGTGATAAAAAGGCGAAGCCTAAAAAACTTGTAATTGTTATAGCCTCAACCCTGTCGGCGCTATTTTTCTCTCTGTTCTTGTTTATTTTACTCGACTTCTTCAGAAAGTCAATTAAACCTCAAAAAGTTGCATAAGAGTAAGCAACAAATTTGGCTTGTTCTAATCCTTAGCCTACTGTTTATTGTAGTAAACTCTCTCTTGCTATACAAGCAGTGGTTTGTGCTCAGCTTGCTACCCTTTGCTTTGGTAATTGGCATGTGGGTTTTCTTTGCGCCAACAAAGCTATTTTTTGCGTTGGCCTTTCTTGTCCCTTTATCCATTCCGCTGCGCCGATTAGTCCCTGATCTTGCTTTCGACTTCTGGTTTCCCACGGAGCCAATTCTGGTGTTTTTGCTGGTTATGGTAATTTTAAAATCTTTTAAAGAGGGCTACTTTAGAAAGGAGCTAATGGGTGAGCCCGTGTTTTTAGCAATGCTTTTTTACCTTGGATGGTTGCTTATAACAGTTGTTACTAGCCAGATGCCTGTGGTATCAATTAAGTATTTTTTTGTTCGTTTTTGGTTTATAGGAGTGTTCTTTTATCTAGCCTATATTCTTTTTAGTCAGAAGTTTGGTAATGTCCGCAGGTTTGGCTTAGCCTATACCGTAGGTCTTTTCTGTGTGGCTCTATTCAGTATAATTAAGCAGGCTAGCCGTGGACTTCTTGACCATAAGGTAGCGCATGGCGCATCGGCACCCTTTTTTATCGACCACACATCGTACGGCGCAGCACTGGCTTTCGTAATACCGTTGGTTATTGCTTTGGCACTTAACGAGTCTAGGCGGTATTTAAAAGTGGTGCTTTGGGGCGTGGCCCTATTCTTTACGTTTGCATTGGTGCTGTCGTATTCGCGTGCAGCATGGCTAAGCTTGCTGCTTGGGGGCGGGGTTTGGTTGCTCATACGCTTAAAGATAAAATTTCGGACTCTTTTGGTAACCTTACTGGTGTTAGTGGCAGCCTTCTTTACCTTTCAGGATGAGATAATGTGGCGTTTAGAGCGCAATACCACCGACTCGAGTGGTGATCTAACCGAGCATGTGCGGTCGGTAATCAACATAAAGTCAGATGCGTCGAACCTTGAGCGCATAAACCGATGGGATGCTGCCCTAGCCATGTTTAAACAACGACCTTTTGTAGGATGGGGGCCAGGAACGTACCAGTTTGAGTATGCGCCGTTTCAGCTGAGCCGCAACAAAACCATTATAAGCACCAACTTTGGTACGGGTGGAAATGCGCATAGCGAGTATCTGGGGCTTATGGCCGAAGCAGGAATACCCGCAGTTATTGGATTTTTGCTAATTTTAGTTTTTATTCTGATTAAGGGGTTCAGGTTGATTCAGCATGGAGGAATAGAGCGTGCCGAGCGGAATATGGTTATTGCTTGCGTAGTCGGATTGGTTACCTATATTTTTCACGGGTTTTTGAATAACTTTCTTGATACGGATAAAATAGCTGCTGTATACTGGGGATTTATGGCCATTATTGTTGCTATTGACCATCGGGTAAAGTTTAGAGATTTTCAGAAAGGTGATGAACTACCTAAAATCGAAGCCTAGAATAGAGATATCGTCAAATATTCTAATTTCTTTTCGTTCTGCCTGCTCCATCCTTGTTTTTATAATTGTGTTCACATTCTCCTCAATGGGGCTGTTATTGCGTATAGAGTCCTCTATAATGCTGTGATCCATAACGACCTTGCCCTCGGTTGAGTACTCGACCAGCCCATCGGTATAGCAAATTAGTTTTGATGGTGACGTAACTCTTAGAGACCCTACCGTTATAATCGGAATATCATCAATCATACCCAATCCTACGCAACCAGAGGTAAGTAGCTCCGTTTTTTTAGTCCTAGTGTTGTAAAATACGGGCGGGTTATGCCCAGCGTTGATATACTCTAGGGTTTTCCGTTTGGGATTGTATCGACCAATAAAAAGGGTAATAAACCGCTCACCCTTAGCCGAGGCCATAACCCTGGTATTCAGTTTCTCTACCAGTCCGGTTAGCGTAATGTCGTATGTAAACAGCGCTCTAAGGTTTGCCTGAAAATTCGACATAAGGATTGCGGCGGCCATGCCTTTCCCCGAAACATCGGCAATGCAAAAGCCTATCTCGTCGCGCTCTAGGGCAATCACATCGTAAAAGTCGCCACCAACTTCGGAGTGGGGATGATAGTACGATTGAATTCTAACGTTGAGGGTTTGGGGTAAATCTTGCTGGTTTGGAATTAGCAAATTTTGCATTTTCGAGGCCAACTCTAGCTCTTTCTTCATGGCCTCTTGCTCTAGTGCAGTATGAAAAAGCCGCAGGTTTTCAATGGCAACAAATATTATTATCGAGAGGGTTTGAACAAAGTTGAGGTGCTTAATGGTTGCACTTACGCCTTTTTCCTCCTCGTTGGTGTCGGCAATAAGAACAAATGCCAGCGGGTGATTATTCTGCACAACGGGTATAATAATATCAAACTCCTGGAGTATAGGGTTGGTTGATGTGCTAATAAATGTAATATCATCAAAAGGGAGCAGGTCAACCTCGGGGTTAATGGCAGAGCTGATTTTTTCGGGGCAGTTTGTTGAAAGCAGAACTTTCCACTCCTCTTCAAACTTAAAAAAGAGGACCCTATCAATATCCAAATCGTCGTTTAGGATGGATCGAAACCTATCCATTAGGTCTTCGGTTGTCATCTCGCCACTTATGGCTTGCGCCATGCTAAGTAAAGCGTTAAGCTTAAATGTTGTGAGTTTAAGTCTATTAGATGAGGTAAAGGCCATGCTTAACTATTAGTTTACGTTTCTAAATTCTGGTGTAAAAAGGTATAAGTTTTAAAAGGATAAGTTACAAAATTAAATCGGATAGAGTCTGAAAAAGCAGCAAAATGTGTATTTATATTATTTTATTTTTTTACTGATGATTGTTTGCTGGCACCTGTTTTCCGCACTATTTTTCAGGTTGAACTTTATTCAATTGTAATATAGTATTTTAGTCGTTGTTTTTTACTATTTTGGTGTCCCAAAATTAGCAATTTTTATTTTTTTAAACCCGTTGGTTTCAAGCAGTGTCTGTTCAGGTTTATTAACAGCAGGCTCTACCTATAAACACAATCAAAACGATTCTAACAAGATAGGTTAGAAAGAGGGGCGCTAGCTCTGTTTTCTTCGTAGAACGGGATTACCAAAGTTTGATTAACCCGCATTATTCATCAAACTTATTAAATATGAATGCAAGTACGGGTTATCCCTACCTAGTTGAGCCCAATTTTAGGCAACAAAATTGGTAATGAAACTTAGTCGCTGTCTCCCAATGCTCTTATATTCGGCATTATGGACTAGGTTATTATAAAATTTTACATCCCATAACCTATATCCTGATAACCAGAATATGCCGAAATGGGATTGCATCAATTTTATTTAACCCTTTCAGAGTATTCGCGGGTGCGGGTATCAATTTTTATCATCTCGCCAATTTCTATAAAAAGAGGTACGTTTATAGTTGCGCCTGTTTCGATGGTGGCAGGCTTTAACGCTGTTGACGAGGCAGTATCGCCCTTTAGGCCAGGTTCAGTATAGGTTACTTCAAGTTCAACAAAAGGGGGTAATTCGCACGAAAGCACGTTTTCTGTTTCGGCATGTACCACAATCTCAACATATTGGCCCTCTTTAAAAAGGTCGGTATTTTCAATTTGATGTTCCTCAAGGCTTATCTGCTCAAATGTTTCTTGGTGCATAAAGTTGAAACCCATATCATCCTTATAAAGGAATTGGTAGGGTCTGCGCTCAATACGAACCGTATTTATTTTAACGCCAGCGCTAAACGTATTTTCAAGAGTTTTGCCAGTTTCTAAATTCTTAAGCCTTGTGCGTACAAATGCAGCACCCTTCCCTGGTTTAACATGCTGGAACTGCACTATGGAGTATAGTTTTCCGTTAAATTCAATGCATAGTCCGTTTTTAAAATCTGCTGTAGTTGCCATACTATATTTATTGTTTTATTTTAATTTGATGCAAAAATAGTAAAATACCTCATCTATAAAGATTACCGCTAAGAATATTTATTAAGGGTTGATTTTTAATCACTATTGTCCGATAAAAACAAAGATAAACATTATAGATTCTTCGCTTCACTGCGTTTCGCTCTGAAACGTATGTTCGACAAAACCTTTGAAAATAGAAATGCCTTTGTCAATGACAAATGTTTAG